>CBFHJL010000134.1:0-6253 GCA_965656195.1 Brumimicrobium sp.
GCACCCTTGATTCTTTCTGAGAATATAGATGTAAAAAAAAGCCTCTATCCCAGTAGGATAGAGGCTTTGTGACCCCGTCAAGATTTGAGATCATGTATAGCTCCAAATTCCGAATAGAAAAACGCAAACTCGTGCCTCGTGTGCTATTTTTTATACACTTATTTCTCCGCTTGAAAACGAGTTTTTAGACTGCGAAATATCATGTATAAAAAAAGCCCAACACTTCGTGTTGAGCTTTTCTATTCTTCGTGACCCCGGCAGGAGATAGTTCAAACTTTTTGGAGGATATAAATAGGCTTATTGCGTGATAGAAATGTCTCCGTTAATGTATGAAGCGAATAAGAATTAATCTATGTAGTAGGTATATTTTGGTGCTTGAATGAGAAGGTATATATTAGATACTCTTAGCTCAGTTCTATGTTTGTGTGGACAATCTGTTTTTCAAATACAGGTTTAGAACTTATATCCAACAGATAAAACTGTAGAGAAGGTGACTGAACCTCTATACTCGCCCTGATGATATGGAGTAAATGTAATAGATTCAAAGTTGTCTTCAGAGCCGTACTTCCTATTCACCCAGCTCCTCAAGCGAATCAATGGAATTATTGAAAATTTTAGTTTATCCTTGCAGTCCCATTGAAAGTTAAAGCCTACTGCCGGGCGGAAGAACAAAAGATAATTAATTCGTGAAAATTTATTTTCATTTTTTGAGTTGTAAATTTCATTTCTAACACTATTAATTTCTTCTCCCATTTTCTCAGCACGCAGGAATTGGGAGTATCGAAACATATTTGAAATTTCAAAACCTAGCATAACCGATGTGCTAATAGGACCTTTAATATCTTGTATTTTTAGGTTGATCATCCCATCGATTGTAAATGAATTGAATTTTTCTTTAGCTTGATAAACGCCGTAAAAATTGGTTGAAGGTTTAAGGTTCTCATATGAAACGTTGTTAAAACTAGAGCTGTAACCTAATCCAATTAAATAAGAGAACTTTTTCCACTCTTGTTGAAAGCCTATCATATGTTTTATTGATAAACAATATTTGTCAAAAAATGACTCGTGATTAGTTCTTTCGGGAGAAAGATTAAAATCAGAAACAGCGCTTGGTGCACCAAATTGCACAGGCTTATATAGGCTTAATTCAGAGTTTATAGAAAATAACTTTGACGTTTGGCAGGCCCCATTGTTGTGGAACAATAGATAGGGAATGAGAATGGGTAATATTTTTCTAAGTGAGTTAGCTTTCATTATTAAATACTAAAATTCGACCTCTGTTTGAGTATAATCATCACCCTTAAAAGACTTTTTGTAAGTTACTTTTTGATTAGACCCTACTTTCATGACAACCTCATAATCAACATTATTTATCGTCGATTCACTTCCGAAACTATTGATTCTTAATTTGCTAAAATCTTGAATAACTAATATAGTATCCAAAGTGAAATGTGTCGAGTCAATCATGACCATCGGTTTAGGTTTAGTAATATTTCCAACACCGTTGAACTTTTGATAATCTAGCTCATGTAAAATGTAACTAACCTTTTCAATGGGTTCACTTGATTTAAAAGAAATAAAAATGCGTTGCGGCAAATTATTCTGTTTACTGCAAGAAACTATAAAGGTAATTAAGTATAAGATTATGATATAATATTTCATTTTTTAATTACTTTTCTAGTAATAAAATCTCCTTCAGTGAAATAAATGTTTAAATAATAAACGCCTATTTCAATGTTTTGAAAATCCATGGTTATTCTTTGTGCATTATATGCTTTTGCTGTGACTTCTCTTCCCGTGGCATCTAAAACACGAATTTCTATGATTTTTCGTCCAGACTCAATAAAAACATACTCGTTTGTCGGATTGGGAAAAATTGTAATATCTGATTTAGCCTGTTTGATTCGACTTTCCAAATTTGTGTTTTTTTGATTATTACCCTTAGGATTCCTTTTTTCAGCTTTGAAAAGTACTATCCAGTTTTCCTCATTTAACGTTGGGTAATCTAATCCCACGATTGGTCCAAAATTAGAAGAAGTTGAAATTATGGAATTTGGCGTTTTATAACTATAATAAGTGATATCGTAATTACCTGAATTCATGTTTCTCAAAGAGACTCTGTTCAGCAAGTTACTCTCCATATCAGCATATAATGGCACACCTTGAAAAGGAACGTTGTTTGGAGTAGTCGAGAAAATAAAATCGTCAGTATTACTGCCCAAACAACCTCCTTTTGTCAAATAATTATATGTCCGATTTGTTATTGCGCCTAATGCACTGTTCTTATCTTTCGATCTTAAATAGATCAAGTCTACAGAATTCCTAATTGGTGAGCTTGATTCAATATAACTTTCATTTACAATCCATTCGCCTTGATTCAAATCTGTAAATCCTGGATGAAAATCGCGCCCCTCAAGATCAACATTTTTGAAAAAAGCTGCTAGACTACGAAAGTCAAAATAATATTTTTTCACCTGTAATTCCCATTCAATATAGCCTGCTAAACCTGAAAATAGTGCTTTATATATTCCTCTTGTGGTTTCAATTCCTCGATCACAACCCCAAACATTTAAAGGTCCTGATTCAGAATACATTACAGGTTTTTTGTACTCCCCTCTACCAGATTTGTCATTAATTGTTTCAAAATTCATAACGTCATAAAGTGGTCTGTTCCTATTAAAGTTTCTAAAATAATCAAAATCGATAGGGAAATTGGGGGTGCCTTCAGGTCCTACACCAACACCAAAGTCATAGCCGTTGTAATTCACCATATCAATGCTGTTTTCTATGGAATAGGTAAAATCTTGATTGTTTCCCACTCCTTCGTCTGAAAAAGGGTCATCAACTGCTTTAGTATAACTTGGTGAGATTATTTGTTCAACATGGAGAGTGTTTTTTAGGTAATTAGACATTTCTTCGTGCCAATTGGCAATTTCAATCTGTTGATCATTTACAATATATGGTGCCTCGGGATCATCCCCATCACCGCTTCCCCCGATCTGATCAATCTCAGAGAAATGCTCAAATGCGGCGATTGCTGGTGAGTACCCCCAACGCGCTACAATATATCGCAGCCGCTCTTTATAATATTTTTTACTTAACGTATTGGTAAACCATTCTATTTCCTCGTCTAGTTGCAATTGAGGATCACTTCGATAACAATATAAATCGCTCCCATCTGTCTGATCTTGTGTCCAATCCCAATGGTCAATGCCGTAAGGGAAATCTTGAAATACATAGTGAATCATTAGGTTCCAATGAATCATCATATCATTCTCCTTCGCTCGTTCCAGGATTAGATCCATCTCACTAGCAATGTGCATTCGGTCTGAATAGTCTCCAAGCTTTTCGTATTCAATATCAAGTGCCCAAGGACACATAATCATTCGAAAATAATTCGCCCCATAATCAGCTATAGTATCCATTTTTCTTAGGTAGGATTCGTAAACCGCAATAGGAGGGGTTACTGAGTATATTTGACTCGCACTCATCATGTTGGCTCCAAGTTCATTCCCGTTAGGCGTGAAAAGCGGCCAGTTCCGTTCTACATTTCCACCCGGCCATGAATAATTTAAACCAAGCGGCATAAAAGATTTACCTTCTCGCTTAAAAAAGCGATTATTATTATCTACGCTTAGATATCCTTTATTATTCGAGTCAACTACTTCAAAAGAAAATGTTGGAAGACTGAATGTTTCATTCCCCTGATTTATATCTATAGTTATATTACATTCCCAAACACCTGTCTTGGGCGGTGCAAAACGAATTCTGAAAGGGTACTCGGAAAACGACTCCGTCCAACCGCCCCCTAATTCTTGATACTTAATCGAATCTGGATGCCCTTCATACCACCCTCCATCATCCCAGTATTTCCCTCCACCCGGCTGTAAATAAGGGTGGTCGTAAAAATCCTCAAAACCTGAAATATCTCTCTCCACATCTTTAGTGAAGAAACCGTCTCTGTACTTGGTTGATTGTACCAATTCATAAGTTGGGAGAGGATTATCAAAAACCCATTCCATTTGTTCATTTCTGAAGGTGGCCCGAATATAAATATCATCTGACATAAATGGATTCAGTTCATTGCTGCCCGTTTCGTTTAAAAAGTTTTGAATCTGATCAATAATGTTTTGAGTAGGCTTTAATCCTAGTTCGAACTTTGAAAGTTTAGGAACTGAATTTAAATTCGGTACATAAGCGACAACATCAAAAGGTGATGGTTCTATCCTCAAATCAGCCTGCCCACTCCCCGAAGCGGTAAATTCAACATCTTCTTCCAGTAAAATATAATCCTCTGCTACAACCTCTTTTTGAACTGTTGTATTGTAAACTTGTCCGCTAGTGCTTGGCAACTCGTAACAACCTGCGCTGAAAGTATTACCGCTATCGTATTGTGCGGGAGTGATTGAATTACAACCTTGAGTATATACGTTTATTTGAGCAAACATTGTTGAAAGTGGATAAATCGTTATGCTCAATATAACGATTAAAATTCGTAAAGTGTACATGATCAGGTGGTTTTATTAATGTTGTACTAGTGCTTTCAGTTCTTCCAGTTCTTTTCGAAGCGCATCTGTTTCTTCTTTTTGTTCTAGCAAATAGAGTGTTAGTTCTTCGATTTTCTTAAGCAACAAGACATTTGTTTGGGCAAGGTCAACTCCATTCTCTTCCACTTCTTCTGTTGTAGGTACTTCAGGAAGATGCCCATGAATTTGAATGAAATACTGCAACTCATCCAACGGCAGTAATTCATAATCTTTTTCGAAAACGTAATCAGCCCAGGTTTGCTGATTTATTATGATGCGACGAGCACGGAGGAGCCCGCTGTTTTCGAGTAAAAGCAAGTTCTTGTTATCATCAGTTGAATTCACACGAAAAACATCGTCAGTACTCGTGTTCCCATAATTAGAAGTGTAATTAAGCACTAACTCACCTGAACTTTTCAGTTGTAGCGTAACCTTTTCTTCTTGTGTTTGGGGATTGTATTGCCCTATTGTGATCAGCTCTCTGTTGTTAGGGCTAATCATAAACCCTGATATCATCGAAAATGCTGAGTACGCTCTACCAACTTCGACGGTATTGCTCGCTTTGAGGTTTGTAGTTAATATAGTACCGTTTACATCTAGTTCTGCTTGTGGACTATTTGTTCCTATCCCTACTTTTATTTCAGGACAAGGAGTGAAGATTTTGTTCAATCCATTTAACCAGGTTGGGTTCTGCACATAGTTAGTATTCAGTTGGCAGTAATTCCCTATATCAATTGGGCCTGGATTATACGGGTCCAAATCTAAACCATTTATTTTCTCTATTTTTCCGTTATTGTCAACAACTAAAATTGATCTGCCAGAAGTATTGCTTACACTATCAACCCCTCTGAAATAAATGTTGTCATTAAAACTTGCCGTTTTATTAACTTCAAAATCGAAGGTGGGATTTTGAATACCTATACCAAACTTTCCATCTCTGGTAATTCTGAAATGCTCTATATTGTTTGTACGAAACCTCAAATCAGCATAGTTCTTTGTACCCATAAAATCCGTTGAATCGGTGATATCTCCATGACGATCCCATTTTGTTTCTCCACCATCTGAGGAAGGCTCAACAGTTATAGTTTGGTTGGTAATCCCAGGCCCTTGAATTTGAATATCAATTGAATTACACTCCAGCGATTGCACAGTTGCTGTAGCACAATCTGAAACGTTTCTCCATGGATTACCTGTTGTGGTCCCAGTTCCACTTCCTGGACTCGTGGGGAGATTAAAAAAGATGCCTTGATTTGCTCCGCAATCTATAGATCCTTGCAATGTCCATAGATTAGTTGGAGCACTTCCGTTAAACTGAATATCATAATTGTAAGCTATATTATAGTTATAGCCGTTATTGCAGCTAGTTTGTGTAGGAACGATACCCGTAAGTTCAATCATTATATCTACACTATAAGACTGACCCGATGAGGCATTTACAGTGGTGGAGTAATTAGCGTTCTGTGCAAATGTAAGTATCGGGAAGAGCCCAAAAACGAAAATTAGAATAAATGCGAAAACAGATTTAAGATAAGATGGTTTCATAAGTAATGAATTTGAAAGTGTTAGAAACCCAAAACTAAAATATTTTATTGTTCCTTTTAAAGGGTATTAAATTTTTAACGAACAATTATAATTAAGTTAACTTCTTTCGCACCCTTGATTCTTTCTGAGAATATAGATGTAAAAAAAAGCCTCTATCCCAGTAGGATAGAGGCTTTGTGACCCCG
>CBFHJL010000135.1:0-6220 GCA_965656195.1 Brumimicrobium sp.
CCAATACCTAAATAACCATTTCGCGTTTCACTTCTGAAAAGTTTTCCTTCAATACTTCAAGAAAGCGTTTGAAAAGGTTTGTCAGTCACAGTAAAATACTGATACCTAAAGTTTGTGAACAGTTGCATATCGTTGTTGTTTGTTGCGACTGCTGCAGGATTGTGCTGCATATTGTTATGAAACCACATGCTAAAGTTTCTACCTTGTTGTCCCAAGGTTTGCAAACTTAGGATAAAGGTTAAAATGATTAAGCTAATAATTTTCATATTCTTACTATTTCACCAATGTTATATTTCCACTTTTTTCTCCACTTGCACCATTGACCAGGTCGTACGTTAATGTATATACAAAAACGCCTTGATTCATAGGTTCACCGTTGAGTGTTCCATCCCACCCTTCTTCAGTGTCTTTAGTCTCAAAAACGAGCTGACCAAATCTGTTGTAAATTCTGAATTCCATATTTACAATTCCAATACCTAAAACATGGAGGATATCATTTACACCATCCCTATTTGGAGAAAATGCCGTAGGAACCTCAACGATTTCCTCGAAATTAACCGCAACAAGTACGGTGTCCTCTCCGATACATCCATTCGATCCAATGACTTGCGGGAAATAGGTTGTAGTTATTACAGGACTGGCAATTACGTTAGCACAAGTATCACAATCTAAGCTTTCTCCGGGTTCCCAAAAAATGAACCCTGGGTTTGCAGGTATAGCCTCCAATTCAGCCGAACCACCGATATCGATTAATGTATCTCCAAAACCTTCGATTTCAGGTAGAACTAAAACGTCAATTGTAGTTAACGTTTGATCTGATCCATTATCATTCGTTACCGTAAGTGTTACTTGGTATGATCCTGAATTGTCAAAGCATATGTTTGATGGATTCTCATCTGTTGAGGAGGCAGGTGTTCCGCCCTGGAACGTCCAATTCCAACTTGTTGGATCGCCACTTGATTGATCCGTAAATGAAATACAATCGCCGGCACAGATAAGCGATGTATCGATAGTAAATGCGGCTGTAGGAGGAGTGCCGCTTCCACAAGCGGTAACCGTAATCGAGGAGGTTGTTTGATTTGTTCCATCAGCATCAGTAACTTCAAGAGTAACATCATATGTGCCGGCAGTTGGATAACAAATATTAGTAGGGTTCTGATCTGTAGATGAAGCTGTGGATGAACCTGCAAAAGTCCAGTTCCATGAAGTGATTCCATTTCCTGTAGAGTTATCAGCAAAACTGATGCAATCACCTTCACATAAATTAGTAGAACTCGCTGTAAATGCAGCCGTTGGGCCTGTTCCACCGCAAGTGTTCACATTAATCGATTGTGTTACAAGGTCGGTTCCATCATCATCAGTAACCTCTAGGGTAATATCGTATGTTCCGGCAGTTGCGTAGCAGATATTTGTTGGATTTTGATCCGTTGAATTTGCAGTAGAAGCACCGTTAAATGTCCAGTTCCATGCGTTTACGTTATTTCCTGTAGAAAGATTAGTAAGGTCGATACAGTCTCCTTCGCAGATATCTAAACTTGTTGAGGAAAAGTCTGCTGTTGGTCCTGCTCCACCAGTGTCATTTGCCAGAAGTCTCAGGTTATTTACAGCAAAGGAAGGGTCTGTTCCTGAACCATCATTATCATTTCTCCAATGAAATGCGAAACGAACATCGGCTTGATTTTCAACGGCAACAGGAAGTGCTATTGTTTCTTCAGCCCACTCGCCTTGACCACCACCACAAATAGCCCCGGGAGTTTGTGTCCAGATTACATTCCAAGTCGTTCCTCCATCAATGCTATATTCTAATTCAGCAAAATCAGCTCCAGATTGACCTACACCAATCCAGTCAAAAACAAATTCTAATCCCGTTTCTCCAATAGTTGACAACGGATTTGTTAAAGCAGCTCTTATGTTAGTCGTTGAAGGAGCAAAGCCAAGACCTCCGTCTCCAGCATTGTAAATAGCACCTGTTCCGAGACATAGGGCTCCCTGACATGAAATATGTAAAGTAGGGTCTCCATTTCCGGCAACCCCGCAATTTGGGGGTGCAACACCTCCTTCTTCATCACTGATTACCCAAAGGTTTGCATCAGAATCATTTTGACCTGTAGTAATTGCTATATCCCAGTCAGTGGGGGTGTCAAAATCATCATTCCAAATTTGTACTTGCTGAGATGCAGCGGTAAGGCTTATCAAAATCAAGCAAATAAGTAGTATCTTATTCATATCACAAATGTCATTTATTCGCAAAAATATTATTATTCAAAAGTAAGTAAATTAGAAGATAAACCTAAATATTTTGAGGTTGAATTCAGTTCTAGCTATGACGAGTGGTTTTAGCGCTATTGTATGAGAAACACATAAAAAGTATAAGCATTAATCATAGGTAAAGTTTATTTTTGTAGCAAATGAATTACTTATGCTAGGTTTAAAACTACCAACTGATCCGAGATGGGTCGATATAGTAGAGAAAAATATAGAAGAGATACTAACAGATCATGCCTATTGTGAGCAAAAGGCAGCTTCAAATGCAATTACGATTATTGTTAAATTTCCGCAATACTCTGATGTTGTTGAAGCTATGGGAGAATTAGTTAAAGAAGAGATTGATCACTTTCAGATGGTTCATCATGAGTTACTCAAACGAGGACTGAAATTAGGTCGTGAACGCAGAGACGATTATATTCATGATCTGCTTTCTTTCATTCGTAAAGGAGGTAATGAAGAACAACAGTTTGTAGAGCGAATGTTGTTTGGTGCAATGGTTGAAGCCCGCAGTTGTGAGCGTTTTAGATTGCTTTCTGAGAATATTTCAGACCCTGAATTGCGAGTTTTCTACAGAGAACTAATGGAAAGTGAAGCTCGACATTACACTATGTTTTTAAATTTTGCTAAAAAATATGCTACAACTATTGATGTTGATGCTCGGTGGAAGGAATTTCTAACATTCGAGGCAGGGTTGATGGAAAAGTATGGTAAGAAAGAGACAATGCATGGTTAGTAATAATAAGTAGTGATGACTGCTTAGTATTTCACTTTTATTATCTTCATGCTTTTATTTTAAGAAAAACACGCAATACATGAATAAAATTAATCTCAAATCGTTTTTTGCTAAGAATTGGATTCATTTTCTTTCGATTGGTCTTTTCCTAATCGTCACCTTTATATATTTCCAACCTCAGTTTAGCGGTAATCGGTTGAAACAGCACGATATCGAACAACATAAGGGTATGTCGAATGAGATAGTTCATTATCGCGAAACGAAAGGGGGGGAGCCCTTGTGGACGAATTCAATGTTTGGAGGTATGCCGGCGTATCAAATATCTGTTGATTACAAAGGAAATATACTGGATGAAGTTGTGAGTTTTCTCAATTTTGGGATGAAATCTCCAGCGGGTCTATTTTTACTGTATTTGATTGGTTTTTATATCATGCTCATGTGCATGCGTGTTAAACCGACTGTAGCCATATTTGGATCCTTTGCATTTGCTTTCTCATCCTATTATATAATCATTTTACAAGCAGGTCATAATTCGAAAGCGGAGGCTATTGCTTTAATGGCTCCTGTGATAGGTGCATTTTATATGGCCTACCGCTATAATTTAAAATGGGGAATTCTACTGTCTGCCCTGTTTATGGGCTTACATCTTACATCAAACCATTTCCAGATCACCTATTATTTAGTTATCGTTTTACTAGGAATAGGGGTGACTGAGTTAATCAGAGTGTTGAGGAATAAGAAGTGGTCACATTTCTTTAAAGCGACGGGTGGCTTGATACTAGTTTATCTATTCGCTCTTGGTATTAATTATGGAAATATTTCATTAACGAATGACTATTCGAAATATACCATTCGAGGTGGCAACGATATTACGATTAATGAGGATGGTACCTCTGCTAAGACCAATACTACTAGCGGTTTAGATAAAGATTATATTACCCAGTGGAGTTATGGTATAGGTGAATCTATGACGTTGGTTTCTCCATATGTTAAGGGAGGAGCGAATGGTGAAATAAAATCTTCTCAATTTTCAGATATTCTAAGAGATCCAGACATTAGAAGAGAAGCAAGTTTAGTAGCTAAAAATGATGTGTATTGGGGAGCTCAGCCATTTGTCTCAGGTCCGGTATATCTTGGTATTATAGTTTTCTTCCTGGCTTTAATGGGAATGATATATCTCAAAGGGCCATTGAAATGGGGACTTGCAGCTGTTACGATTCTAACACTCATGCTTTCTTGGGGTAAGAATTTTATGGGATTAACAGATTTCTTTATTGATTATATGCCAGGGTATAATAAGTTCAGGGCGGTAACCATAATTCTTGCAGTTGTTGAGCTTATCATTCCTTTACTGGGAGTGCTATTCTTGAATAAATTGATAAAGGAAAAAGAGGCCATAAAGGCAAAAGTAAAGCCTTTACTGATTGGGTCAGGAGCACTCTTGTCAGTAATGGTAATCTTAACATTCACAGGTTTAGGAGATGGTTATTTGTCGCCAAGAGAGCAGGATTATATTTATAATTACGAATCCCAAGTTCGTCAACAAATAATGAATGAAGATCCAGCGATGCTTCGTCAGAATGGGATTGATGTTAATAATACTCAGCAAGTTAATCAAGTGGTGCAACAGCAACTTGAAAGAGTAGATAATCAATTTAACGCCCTGGCAAATGTCAGAGAGAAAATCTACAGGTCGAGTATGCTTCGGTCTATATTCTTCTTGATACTAGGTATAGGAGTTGTTCTAGCATATATATACCTTAAAGTACGCAGTGAAGTGGTAATTATTGGTTTAACAGCCTTGGTGATGATAGATTTGATCATGGTTGATGTAAATTATCTAAATAATGAGAAAATAGGTCGATCGAAGTACGAGTATTGGTTAGAAGATTCTAAATTTTATTTCCCTCTGAGCCCAAATAAAGCAGATAAGGAAATACTTGAACAAGAAGTTAAAGCTGATCCATCATTAAAGCCTAAAATAGATAAAGCCCGAACTATGGTTAGCTCAGATAGGAGGTCTAGAGTGAATCAAGATGAGCTTTGGTTGAAAAAATTCCAGATATTGAATATGAATACGAATTACCGTGTTTATGAACCTCGCGGTGGATTCAGTAGTTCAAGGTCATCATATTTCCATAAGTCTATCAATGGTTATCACGGAGCCAAGTTGAGAAGAATTCAGAATTTGATGAATTTTCATATTAGCGAAGGTAACATGGACGTATTGAACATGTTAAATATTAAGTATTTCATTCAACAAGATGGTGCAAGGACAAATCCGACGGCATTGGGTAATGCATGGTTGATTAAAAATGTAAACGTACAACCTGATGCAAACCACGAATTGTTAGCGTTAGGGGACTTGTACGTTATTGAAAATGAATCTTCAGAGCAATTAATCATTAATGATTTAGCTACAAAAGAAGATACTGTAACAGGAAGAGAAGATGTTGTTCTTGTAGGTGAAGATAGTACACGATTGGACCTGTCAAATGTTAAACGCTCTGGAGTTGACGTTTCATATGTTGAAGATGTGAATGGGGAGCGCAATTGGATTCCAAAGGCACAGTTGAAAATGGATACAACCGGCAGTTTTACTACTTTGCTAGAGGTAACGAAAGTTCATGATTTTTCTCCTAGAGATGAAGTAATAGTAGGCGAAGAGGTTGCAAGTGAATTAGGGTCATTAGTCTTTTCAGGAGAGGGCAGTGTAGAAATGAAATCATATGCGCCTAACGAGATGATTTATAACGTTAGCTCCAAAGGAGAGCAGTTTGCCGTGTTTTCTGAAGTTTACTATCCTCAAGGATGGAATGCATACATAAACGGTGAAAAAGTTAAAATCAACAGGGTAAATTATTTACTTCGAGGAATTGAATTACCAGATGGAGATTACGAGTTAGTTATGAAGTTTGAGGAACCACGTTTTGCTCTTTCAAATACAATTGCAATGATTGGTTCTTTAATTGTGTTGATTTTAATCTTAGTATTTTTTGTCAAAGATTTTATTTTGAATCGACGAGAAGAAACAAGTACCATAAATGAATAAGAGAACGAAACAGGCGTTTTACTCTACAATCATTTCATATACTGGCGTATTTGTTGGCTTTATTACTTCAGCTATTCTGCTTCCGCGATTCTTATTTGTGGAACAAGTAGGTTTGGTTAAGCTGATTACGGCAACAATCGGCCTATTTGCGGGTGTGTTTTCTTTGG
>CBFHJL010000136.1:0-6102 GCA_965656195.1 Brumimicrobium sp.
TCATAAGATTCAGAAAGTTTAGACACTTTATCCGAGGCAGCTTGTAGGCTGTCTACATAAGAATCTGTAGCAGCAGCAGCGGAAGTAACACCTTTCAATTGCGCAGCATTATCTCCAAGAGCTCTCATTCCATCTCCTAATCTTTCTAATAGTTCTCCATCTATTTTAGCCTCTTCAAGCATTTTGTCTAGTTCATCTGTAACTCCAGATCCACCTCTGTTACCACCTCTGTTCGCAGCTGGTAATTCATCTGGATCAAGATCTTCATCATGACCTAATGCCAGTTCAGGATATACAAGTTCCCAATTCGGATCTTCATGTATCGGCTCAAATGCCGAGAATATAAAGATAATGGCCTCCGTACTAAGTCCGATTACAAGCATTGGTCCAGCACCTGGCCAGTGCATAATCTTAAATAGTGCTCCAACAATTACAACGGCTGCACCAAATCCATACAATTTTGCCATAAAGGCTTTCCACGCTTTACTTCCTGGTTTCATAGTTTACTAATTTTAAGGTTTAACGATTTATTCTATTTGCTTTGTTTGTTTACTAACTTGTTCTATCTCAATTGAAGGTCTTGGTCGAGTTCTTCACCTCCTTCAGAAGAGAAATCTCTACCACCTCGGCCGAGATGAGTCGCTACACTTCTAAATCCAACATATGATTTAGCTGTATCTCTATACTCAAATGTACGTGTAGAGTTTTGCAGGTAATACCCAATATCTTTCCATGAACCACCACGTATTACTTTACGCTTCATTGATGGTGGATCCCAATCCTTAGCATTATATCTATATTCTGGATTCAAATCATGAGACATTTCATACATAGAAGGATCATAAGCCGTTTCAGTCCACTCAGCAACATTACCTGCCATACAATACAGACCCCACCCGTTAGGGTTGTAAGAAAATGCCTTAACAGTATGGAAACCTCCATCTTCAAAATAACGGCCTCTCATAGGTTTGAAATTACCAAGGAAACAACCTGCTGAGTTTCTGATATACGGACCACCCCAAGGATACTGAGATAAATTAAGATCTCCACGTGAAGCTCTTTCCCATTCAGCCTCAGTTGGAAGTCTGAAATCATTTACATAGATCTCTCCCATGGACTGCAACCAGCTATTCAATAGTTGTGTTCTCCAAACATTGAAAGCTTTAGCCTGAACCCAAGTAACACCAACTACTGGATAGTTATCATATGCAGGATGCCAGAAATACATATTTGTCATTGGATCATGGAATGAATATGTGAAATCACGCACCCAACATAAAGTATCTGGGTATACATTAATCGTTTCATCAATAATGAATCGTTGTCTATTCTCATGTCCACGAATCGCGTTATTCTGACCAATTTTATTTATTTGCCCCATATCCATGTCTTCCCCTAGAGGCTCTTCAGTGAAAGGGTGCTTACCGGTTCTCAATGTACGGTGATCTTGTTGTACCTTATTACCTTGATTGTCGTAACCGTCAGGCTTAATGTATATATTACCTCTTCTCGCTGCTTCGACTAAGTCTATCCAATAATATTTGAATTTAAGTTTACGCGTGTCTATTTGCTTACGCTCATAAAAACGCTGTGGTTGCGGATAATACATGTCAGCCAATAGAGGAACCAGCAATGGATCTCGATAAGAGAATGAACGATCCCAATTTAAAGCAAATACTTCTCTATTTCTAAAGCGATCACTTGGTTCATATTCAACCCATTCGAGTAGACCTTCGTCAAAATACTCTTCTCTATAGTTGATGTATCGTTCTGCTTCATCATCTTCTTCAAGACCAATAAATATTTTTTCACGAGCAATAGAGTCCCTAACCCAGTAAACGAACTGGCGATATTCATTGTTAGTGATCTCTGTTTGATCCATATAAAATGCTTGAACAGAAACAGTTTTAGAAACCGTTTGATGCAAGAATGGAACATCTTGATCATTTTGCCCCATGGTATAGGAGCCTGATGGAATATAGATCATTCCTAATGGCACTTCTGGATAGTATGGTTGACGACCAAGTACTCCAGTAAGATGTCCTGTTCGTGTACTACACGATGCCAGGAATAACCCAATTAAACTAAATACAATTAACTTTTTCATTCTACCTCGTTTTTGCTTTCCGAATCATCATCAACTTCTACAGGATCAATAACATTCTGGATGATTATAACGGAACCCTCTCCCAAATGGTTACAATTTATTTATAAGTATCGCGGATTTCTACTTTTCGTTATCGGTAATGGTGGTAACGGATAACAGTATTTAAACAATAGTTCATGCGACCCAGCGGATATATTCGAAATTCTATTCACAGTTATGTCGTATGCATAGCCGAAAGTGAATGAATTCCAATTCATACCTGCCATAATTCCGATTGCGTCATTAGGTCTGAATGTAAGTCCGCCATAAAAAGTATCATCCCACAACGCTCGTACATTTAAGTCTCCACTAAATGTAACCGCATCTGTTCTCAATAATACGTTCGCCTCGAGATCCAGTTCGCTCACTCCAAACGCCTGGTCTAAACGGTAACCTCCCATTGCATAATAGTGACGAGCCGTATTGAAGTTCAGTTGAGTCAATTCCATTGCAGGCAAGTGAGTTGATGAAATCCCAGCGTACCAACCATTGAAAGACTGGTAATACACACCAACATTTGCATCGAAAGTAGCTTCACTTACTGCAGGTGGTAAAGACCCGTCATTTGGATTGTTGTCCGGTGTAACCCAAGTAGGTGCCATGCCATAACTCACCAAGCCGAGCCCAACGCCCATACCCAATGTACCTGAGGACATTTGTAAGTGGTAAGAATAATTCAATGTTACGTTATTTTGTCTTGCAAAACCTATCGCATCATGATAAAAAGAGATGCCAGCAGCACTTGGAATGTACTGAGATATATTCGCTTCAGCATTAGCTAAAACTGAATTAGGAGCTCCATTAAATTTGTCCCATTGATTTCTATAAATCATAGTTCCACAAACTTGAGCAGGCATGCCTACACCTGTTGCTCCAGGGTTAATACTCATTTTATCAAAAATAAAATGTGTCAACAATTTTTCTTGTTGACCGTAGCTGATGGTTATGCTAAAACATAAAGCACTGAAAATCAGTAAATAATTTTTCATAAACGCTTTTTTCTTTCAATAGTTACTACTGCTGATGATGTACTACACGACTTCATCAGGCGACTAAAATAGTTAAAAAAATCAAAAAACGAAATAAAAAAAAACGATTATCTCAGATTTAAACAAAATCTAGTTTAAATAGTTCGGTCGAAGAGATTCTTTATTGTTCTATGTCTTCTAGCTTATTTTTTGGTATGTTTTCCACCATAGGTCAGGAATGTCCCCTTCCATAGCTTCTTGATATACTTTGTAGGAACATGGAACTAGTTGATGACGCATAAATTTAGAGTTATTTCGAGACGGGTAGGGTACCTCCATCCACCATCGTCCTGATTTATCACTCTTACAGAATACAATCTCTTCATTAAGCTCCTCCAAGAACACACGGTATTTTTTATACTTCTTTTTACTCCCGATGGGGAAGTCGCCTTTTCTTTGCGCATAGCCTTCATTAAAGTACCATATTAGTTGAGCGATCATTGAAGCGCCACTTTGATTAGTGGTGTTTGTTAATTCTTGATTAAACAAACCAACACTTGAAAGCTTGTCGCTGATTCCTGCATATCTCATTATGGTGCATGCGGTATATGGATCGATTCCATTCGGGTTGTCAAAATAGGGTGTGTTCCAAGCTGTAGAAATAATGCTTCGTAGGTCGAAACTAAGTATGTCAGTATTTCTCATTATAGGTTCTGATACCTGAGGGTTAGCTTTTAATTCTCCTAGTCTTGCAATGTCAAAATACAAGTCATTAAACAGGTCGATAGTTTTTGGTGCTATATAATGCTTTTGAGCGCCTATGTTAGAGTAGTTGAATAGATAGCATGGTTTTTTTAGAAGGAGCTGGCTTAGCCATGCGTCATAGCTAATTTTATTTTCTGAATTGCCAACATCAAGTTTGTGGTCAATGGTTGATAAATTTACAAATTGCTCAAGCGAAGCATAGGCGTCATACATCCCTAAGGTTAAATCTTGAGATCCACCTATCACAATAGGTGTAATATTGTTTTTAACAAGTTCTGAAATTACCGATTGAATAGCATGAAGTGTGTCTTGAATACTTTCTCCAGGCGTAATAGTTCCCAGGTCATATATATTGTGAGTCCAATTGTTCCCAAGAAAGAGTTCGTAAAGTGGAGCTCTGAAGTCATCATTGGATTGAGTGCAATTGCCCCTTCTGCTTTCTGGAGTGAAAAATAAAGCAGTACCTTTTTTATCTAAAACAGGAAACTGATCTGGTCTATGGATTTGTATTTCATTACCTAATTGTTGTTCTTCAAATTCCTTATCAGTTTCAACAGGCTGGAAATAAATCGACAAATCTTTCATGCTATCATTTTTTACAAATGTAGCTTAGAAAGAAACCTGTTTTTTACAATTAACCGATAAGAAATGAATACTCGACTGTCGAAAACTACTTTTTCTTAGCGGTTTTCTTGGTCGTTTTTTTAGCACTTTTCCTCTTACCAGTCTTTTTTGGTTGGTTTTCAGAAATTTCTATACACTCCTCGTAAGTCAGCTTTTCAGGTTCGACATCTTTTGGAAGCTTGAAGTTCTTCTTTCCAATTTTTAGATAAGGTCCCCATCTTCCATTCAGAAGGTGCATATCATCTTGTTCAGGGAACGACTTGATCATCTTTTTTTCGTCTTCAATACGCTTTTCCTTAATTAATTCAATTGCTCTATCAAGGTCTACCTCCATAGGGTCATCTTCTTTAAGAGAAACGAATTTCCCATCATGCTGAACATATGGTCCAAATCTTCCGATGTTTGCTTTTACAGCTTTCCCTTCGAATTCACCAAGAGCTCGGGGAAGTTTGAATAATTCTAAAGCATCTTCAAATGTGATGGTTTCGATTGATTGATTTGGTCTCAAGCTCGCGAAACGTGCTTTATTCTCACCTTCATTCTCGCCAATTTGTGCCATTGGGCCATATCGTCCAATTCGAACAATTACTTTTTCACCTGTTTTAGGGTGTTCACCAAGATGTCTTTCTCCCGATGCTCGTTCAGAATTTTCAAGTGTGTCTTCTACGCTCGTATGAAAAGGATCATAGAATTTTTGAATCATGGCTGTCCACTCTTTCATTCCTTGAGCGATCTCATCAAATTGTTGTTCAACTTCTGCTGTGAAGTTGTAATCCATTATATTTCCGAAATGCTCTACAAGGAAATCAGTTACGACCATTCCTATGTCGGTAGGTGAAAGCTTATTTCTGTCACGTCCGGTAACTTCTGATTGAGTTTCCTTTGAGATTCCATCACCGTTTAGTGTATAAACTAAATAATGTCTTTCAGTTCCATCGTGCTCTTTTTTCTCAACATACCCTCTTTTCTGAATTGTGGAAATAGTTGGGGCATATGTTGATGGTCTACCAATCCCAAGTTCTTCTAATTTCTTAACTAGAGAAGCTTCTACGTATCTTGGTGCGGCACGAGTAAATCTTTCGGTAGCTATGATAGCGTTTACATTAACCTTGTCATCTACTTTTACTTCTGGCAAAAGACCTTCAATCGCTTTGTCATCTTCGTCTTCATCTAACGAGGACTCTAAATATACTTTTAGGAATCCATCGAACTTGATCACCTCACCTTTAACTACGAATTCATCTTTAACACCAGTAGCACCAATTTTGATTGTTGTTCGTTCTAATTTAGCTTGGCTCATTTGAGAGGCAATTGACCTTTTCCAAATTAAATCGTATAAACGTTCCTCATCACTAGCGGCAGTTACGCTTTGTCTTTCAAAATCTGTTGGTCGGATTGCTTCGTGAGCTTCTTGTGCTCCTGCTGATTTTCCTTTGTATCGTTTTGGGTTACTATATTCACTTCCGTAATTCTTGTTGATTGCAGCTTTCGCTCCATCAATCGCTGTGTCTGAGAAATTGACACTATCGGTACGCATGTACGTTATGTGTCCTGCTTCATAAAGTTTTTGAGCAACTCCCATTGTTCTTGATACACTGA
>CBFHJL010000137.1:0-6089 GCA_965656195.1 Brumimicrobium sp.
AACAAATTGTTGCATTAACAACGCCAGGCGTTGCCGTTGGAGCAGGGTTGACTGTTACATCAACTGTTGAAGTCGCCGATGTACAACCACCAACTGTTACCGTTAATGAATATGTCCCGTCCGCCGCAGCTGTTGCGACATTGATTGTTGGGTTCTGATTCCCGCTTGTAAATCCATTTGGACCTGTCCATGAATATGTTCCTCCAGGAACAGCTGTTGAATTCAATTCAATATCATCTCCTTCACAGATAGTCGTAGCTGTGGCTCCTACTGATACAGTCGGTGTAGAATTAACTGTAATATCAACCGTAGCAGTATTTGAAGTACAGCTTCCTACAGTAATAGTTAAGCTATATGTTCCATCCGCATTTGTTCCTGCTCCATTTATCGTTGGGTTCTGAGCTGAACTTGTAAATCCGTTTGGACCTGTCCATGAATATGACCCTCCTCCAATACTATTAGATGTTAGTTCAATATCGTCACCTGAACAGACTGTTGTACTTACTGCATTTGCCGTTGCAGTTGGTGTTGGACTAACCGTTACATCCACTGTCGATACTGTTGAACTGCAACCTCCTTGAGTGATCGTTAATGAGTATGTACCATCTGCTGCTACCGTTGCATTATTAATTGTTGGATCTTCAGAGCTACTTGTAAAGCCATTCGGACCTGTCCACGAATATGTTGCTCCGCCAATAGTGTTACCCGTAAGTTCAATATCGTCTCCTTCACAGATCGTCGTTGACAAAGCTCCTGCAGTTGCTGTAGGTGTTGGGTCAACCGTAACATCAACCGTTGCTGTATTGGAAACACAACTACCTAGAGTTATTGTTAATGAATAGGTTCCATCTGCTGCAGATGTTGCTCCGATAATTGTTGGGTCTTCGTCACTACTCGTAAAGCCGTTTGGACCTGTCCATGAATATGTTGCTCCTGTAACTGTATTTCCTGTCAATTCAATGTCGTCTCCTTCACAAACTGTTGTACTCACGGCACCGGCCGTCGCGATTGGAGTATTATTAACTACTACGTCAGTAGTAACTGGACCATTTGAACACCCCGCAGCAGTTACCGTTAAAGAATAGGTTCCATCTGCTGCTAATGTCACGCCGTTAATCGTTGGATCTTCCGAACTACTTGTAAAACCGTTTGGACCTGTCCATGAATATGTTGCTCCTGGTACGTTATCTGTGGTAAGGTTCAAATTATCACCAACACACAAAGGCGAATTACTAGCTGGATTGGCTGTTGGTATTGGATTTACAGTTACTGTTACGGGAACTCTTGAGACACTCACACAGAGAGGATCAGAATTGTCGACAGTTTCTACATAATAAGTTGTTGTTGAGGCAGGGGACACAGATAAAGGGACGCCTCCTAAGTTCGTTCCCCCAGTAGGTGCATCATATACATTATAAGTTACATTAGTTCCTGGACCAGAAGCGGTAATTGAAGAAGATTGACCAGCACAAATTGTTGCTGGTGTTGCCGTAACAGTTGTTGCTAATGGTGGGGGAGTACATTCAATCGTTCTACAAATAACGTTTTGCGTAGGTGTAATAATAGCAGAGGCAACAGCTAATCCACTTGGTCCGGGTGTTCCAGAAAATTCATTCGCGTTAGGCGTTCCTATTGTTGTTGGTCCTCCACTTCCAGACGGAGAAAAGGTTCCTGGAGGACAATCTAACAATGGCGTATCTCCATTTTGATCTGTTTTAATAATCTCATAATCAAAACTTCCTGGACCTAAGGTTGTTGAAGTCATTATATAACCCCCATCAGATGTTTGTTGACCTCGAGGTAAAATAGTTGCTAATCCGAAATTATACTTCTTCGCCCAAATAGATGAAGTTGCGGTTGCATTCATTCTATGTAGAGAGTTATTAAACTCTAATGCAAAAGGTCTAATGTACATTGCCATTGTAACTATATCAGTACTTCCATTAACCTCATAGATTTGAGAAACATCAACCGGATCCGAGCCAAAAATGAAGCTACCAGAATATTCAAAATTTCTGCTGAACGTTAGAGAGAAACCTCCTGTTGCTCCAAACTTCATTATAAGCTCTTCAAGATCATCTCCTCCTCCTGCAATCGGGTCGCCAACACTTGTTTTATTAATTGCTGATAAAAACTTACTTCCTTGTGATGTACTGGTATTTGGGTTATCAACTTGACGGTGATATTGAATCGCTCCAGAAGGATTTGTCTTAAAAATTAACGCGTCCGTAGGCGTAGCGTCATTATCTCCAGAAGTGGTTGGTGGGTGGTTATTGACGTCGTAATTTCCAACAGCAATATATCCATCAGCAGTTTCTACAACATCTCTAAACGAAGCGTCATTATAAATTGCATTTGCTGGACTTACTGCGCCAGCATAATAACGTGTCACGTGATGCCACAAATGGTTTCCATTCGCGTCAAACTTCACCATTAGAGGAGATCCTATTATTTCTGTGTCAGGATCTCCATCTCCGTTTGTATAGTTGACAGGTGAAAACTCTATTTCTGGACCAGCGCCGTCTGGATCGTGACCAGTCACATATCCTACCGCAACGTAACCTCCATCTGAAGTTTTAATAATTCTATTTAAAAATGCACCATCCGCTTGAGCAATTTCAAACCTCGTAGACACAACAACGTTTCCCGCTGCATCTAAACGCATAAATACGCCTGCGTTCGACTCACTTCCTCCACAAATATAGTATTCGTTTGAGGATTGATCTTTTTTAATGTCGTTTATCTGAAATCCAAACGATCCGTCTGAATAGCTTTTTGACCAAACAAGATCACCATTAGCATCTAGTTCTGTAATCGTTCCATAAATAGGAAAAAAACTAGTATTCGTTCCAGCAAACACATATTGATTGGGTGTTAAAGATTCCACAGCATTCCCAGGTAAATCAAGCAAAGCTTGGTCATAGTTTATACGAAATGTGGTCGATAATTGACCAAAGGAAATCCAACTAAACGTTATAGTTAGCAAAAGTAGTAGTGTTTTCATGACGTGGGTTTTAAAAACACCACAAAATTACGACCTATTGATAATGAGTAAAAGAGGGGTGCCCCCTCAAATTAACTTAATGTTAAATAAAAAACAAGACTATTCTTTTCCGAACTCTTCTATAATATTTCTATGTTCGAGCACCCAAATTAGTAAGCTGTTGTTTCTGGCGTCCAACGCAAGTTTCTTACAAATTCTTGATCGATAATTCTCAACCGACTTCGGTGACACAAAAAGTAGCTCGGCGATCTCTTTACTTGAGTATTTTTGACCCACTAGTTTCAGCGTTTTTAATTCAGTTTCTGTTAGTGTTTCAAGATTCTCGCTAATGTCCTTATAATCTTTTAGCTCTTGCTGAACTTTAGGTGATTTTCTCAGTGACTTTGCCCAATACCTCTCACCCAACTTAAGACTTTCAATGCACTCCACTAGTTCGTCCGAAGTGTTATCCTTTACCATATAAGCATTCGCACCGTTATTCATTGCCTTTCTCAGCATCTCTCCATCATTATACATTGTCAAGATAATCAACTTCGTATTGTACTTATTTGCGCATGTTTTGCATACATCGAGACCATTTTTTTTGGGCATGTCAATATCTAAAAAGGCATAATCTGGTTGTTGGTTTATGATAGCAAACTCCGCTTCTTCTCCGTTTTCTTTTTCTAGAATATGGGCATTTGGAAATGCATTTTCCAAAAGGGACTTAAGTCCACTTCTGAAAATCGGATGGTCATCTGCTATCAGAAAAGTCATGGTTAAATTTAAACAAATTTTATGATAAGTTTAAACCCTTTATGAGGCTGACTAAAGATGGTAACTCTTCCATCAATTTTTTGAGCTCTTTCTTTTATTGTCATCATCCCTAAACCGAGCTTCTGTTGACTTGTATCAATACCCTTACCATTATCTTGATATAAAAATCGATACTCACCTTCTATTTTTTGTATTGAACATTTTACAGACTTTGCCTTTGCGTGTTTTAACGTGTTATTCAAACACTCTTGCAAAATTCGATACAATTGAGTTTGTTTAAATAAATCCAAATCATCAATTCTAGACTCTAACTCGCAGCTAGTAATAACTCCTGAACTCTTTTCAACCTTGTCCAGCAATGACTTAACAGATCTCTTCAATCCAATCTTTTCAAGATATGAAGGGTGAAGCTGATGGGAAAGGTTTCTAGCTTGTTGAATCACCTCACCTAATCCGACTTCTAGATCACTAAGGTCGGTAATCTGACCTTTGTTGTATAGATTTATTTTAGATTTCGCAACTGAAAGAGACTGACCTATGTCATCATGAAGGTCTCTAGAAATTCTTGATCTTTCATCGTCTAGACTGGCAATAAGTTTTTGACTAAAGACTCTTTGCTGAGACCTCGTGAGTCGAAGGTGTCTTAAATAAAAAAACAACACTGTTGCAATAACAATAAAGATACTCACCACTGCGATAATAGCAATACGAGATTCTTTCAGTTTATTGTCCTTTTGTAACATTGCCGTTCTTGCTTTTTCCTCTTTGAGCTCGGCCTCTTTTCTTTCTGTTTGATACGCTACCTGAAGTTCTGCAAATCGTTCTTGATTGCTAATATCATCGATACTGTCACTCATCTTTTTGTATCGTTCAAAAAGGGTTAAAGACTCTTTGTACTTTCCCGCTTCTTTCAATACTTCAGATTTGAACTTGGTTCCCTGTATTATGTCCTCTATATTGTTGTGCGTTCGTGCCAGAAATAAAGCTGAGTCTGCTAACTCATTCGCTTTATAGATTTCTCCCTTTTCCCTGTAAACAAGTGCTTTAATCAAATAAGGCTTTGCAATATATCTGAAATCCTGTATGCGCGTCAAAATATCAACAACAGAGTCTGCGTGTTCGAGGGATATATCATATTGTTCATCAAGCACATAGCTATTGCTTAGGTTAAGGTGTGTTACAGCGATATTAAAAGGAAAACCAAGCCTATTTGCGTTCTCTAAAGTTTGTTCAAAGTGTTCTATTGACTTTCCTATTTGATCAGTTTGTTCGTATAAAAGGCCAATATTATTCTGCAAATTAAAGGATAACCGAAAATTATCAATTGAATCAGAAAAGAGAACACCTTTTTTAAAGTCTGATAAAGCATCATCATATTGCTCATTTCGAAATTTGATCAGTCCAATATTATTTAACAACATTCCTTTAAGGTAAAGGTCGTCCATCTTTTCAGCGTAATCATATGCCTTTAAATAATACTCAATAGCCTGTCCTTGATCATTTCTGTTTTCAGCAATAATTCCGAGTCCATTCAAACACTCAAGTGCATTTTTATAGTCTTTTCTTCGTTCGGAGTCCTTGAGTAATTCTGTAAATTTTTTCTCCGCATCTACCCTGCCACCTTTTTCAGAACTGATAAAGGTTTTTCTAATCTCAGTTGAATTAATCAGGGTTGTATCAGACGCATTATTCGCATAAATCAATGTAGTGTCATAATAATTCAACGCTTTTTCAATTCGACCCGAATAATAGTTGAAGTTCCCATAATATTGATAGATCAATCCACGTTTTGAGAGATCTCTCATACTATCAGCAATCACTAACGCCTTTTTACCATACTTAAAAACGCTGGCAGAATCAAAATATGTGCTTTTTCTAATCTTTTCGGCTAAAACATCGAAGTGTTTCGTGGCTTCCTGCCCAATAGCAGTTTTGCTGATTAGCAGGATTAGCAGATAAAAAACTATACTTCGAGTCACTTTGTTCAGGATTTGAATAAATATAAATAAATTAGATCAACATTTCTTGTAAAATAAGGTTTTCGCTGTGATATCCAATTCACTAAATTCCACGAATCTCAATATATATTCGACTAACTAGAGTTTTCAACGCATAAGCGTTAAGATTTAAACGTTTTTTAACACAATTGACATGCTTAAAATGTGTATATTCGATAGAAATTATAAATTAAACAGCGGTGGTTGAGTTAAGTAAGAAGATTCTTGTAAAAGTTAGTTTTGATCGTAATCTATTCCATAAAGAGTTAGTTAAGGCTGTTCAATGGATAAACGAATCAGAAGAGCTAAATTCTTTCAAGGATTGGTGTATG
>CBFHJL010000138.1:0-6053 GCA_965656195.1 Brumimicrobium sp.
TACATGAATCAGGGATTTTATCCTATTTCTTGTCGTTATTCTTTTCAGAATTATCGTTACCAGTATCTTCACCTTTAGTAGCGTCTTTAAACTCTTTCATTCCTTGCCCCAAACCTTTCATGAGCTGTGGAATTTTTCTTCCACCAAAAAGTAATAAAACAACTACAATGATAAGTACGACCTGTAATCCTCCTGGAATTCCTAAAATCATTGTTATTCAAATTAAATTTCAAGCAAAGTTACGTAATATTCACTTAACGCCAACCGAATGTATTTAAAGAATCACAAAATATCGACGAAGACAACTTTCAAGCTGATTATATGAGAATAAATACATTGGTATTCTATTTCATTCTTAAGTTTGTAAATCATGAAAGTTGGAATCATTGGAGGAGGTGCAGCTGGTTTTTTTGCGGCTATTCACGTTAAGGAGAATTACCCGGACGCAGAAGTTTCTATTCTAGAGAAATCTAAAAAGTTCCTCTCTAAAGTAAAAGTATCTGGAGGCGGAAGGTGCAACGTTACCAATGCTTGCAGCTCTATCTCTGAACTAAGTAAAGCATACCCTCGCGGTGGAAAGCAACTAAAGAAAATATTTCCTCAGTTCTATACAAAACATACCCAAGAATGGTTTGAATCACGAAGAGTTCCTTTAGTAACTCAAGAAGATCAGTGTATTTTCCCTGTTTCACAAGATTCGCAAACAATCATCGATTGCTTTATGAATGAGGTTCAGCGATTAGGTATTAAACTCATTACTCAAGCTGGAATTACATCAATTGAGTTGAAAGACGATAAATACTTTTTAAAAGCTAAAGGTGAAGGTGTTTTTGAGTACGATAAAATCATCATTGCTACAGGTGGTTCTCCAAAACTCCAAGGATTAAAGTGGTTAGAAGAACTTGGTCACAAAATAGAGAACCCTGTTCCATCTTTGTTCACATTCAACATGCCTCATGAACCGATCAAGGAGCTAATGGGAGTTGTAGTAGAAAAAGCAATAACACGTATAAAAGGCGAAAAATTATTGGCTGATGGGCCTTTATTGATCACTCACTGGGGGATGAGCGGTCCTGCTATTCTCGTTCTTTCTGCTTTTGGAGCACGATTATTAGAAGAGAAAAATTACTCGTTTACTGTTCAAGTCAATTGGGTAAACGAATTAAATCAACAATTGGTACAGGATGACCTAACATCCTTATCAAAAGAGTTCGCTGAAAAACAATTGAAAAATATTAGACCCTACTATCTACCTACTCGACTTTGGACATTTCTATTAGAAAAAGTTGGACTCGATCCAGAACGAAAATGGAATGAGATCGGTAAAAAAGGAATTAACAAGCTTTTAAATATCCTTACCAACGATGAGTATCAAGTGAAGGGCAAAACGACTTTCAAAGAAGAATTTGTAACCTGTGGAGGAGTTAGCCTAGAAAGTATTAACGCAAAAACGATGGAGAGCAAATCATGTCCAGGGTTATTTTTTGCTGGTGAAGTTTTGGATATTGATGCGATCACAGGAGGTTATAACTTCCAAGCTGCATGGACCACAGGATTTGTGGCGGCAAAATTAGGTAAAAAGTAAAATCACAACGTTTCAATTTTCTTAACTTTATCGGACGAAAGAAAATGGAATGGAAAAAATTCAGAATTTTATAGACGGGACATTCGTTGAACCTCAAGCTGGTAAATATTTCGATAATATTGAACCCGCAAAAGGAGAGGCATATTCTCAAATCCCTAACTCTCAAAAAGAGGATGTTGAGTTGGCTGTAGAAGCAGCGAAAAAGGCGTTCCCTATTTGGTCCAACATGAGTATTGAAGAACGCGGTGACTGGATGATGAAAGTTGCTGATGGCATCAAAGCACGCATGGATGAATTCGTCGCTGCTGAAAGTAGAGATAATGGGAAGCCAATCAAGCTTGCTGAGCATGTGGATATCCCACGAGCTGTTTCTAATTTCAAATTCTTCGCTACAGGGATTCAACATTTCGCTTCTGAATCTCACAATATGGTAGGTGTTGGAATTAATTATACACTGCGCAAACCACTTGGCGTTGTAGGATGTATCTCTCCTTGGAATCTACCATTGTATTTGTTTACCTGGAAAATTGCTCCCGCTTTAGCTGCAGGAAACTGTGTAGTGGCAAAACCATCTGAGGTGACACCATATACGGCATATCTTCTTTGCAAAGTCATGGAAGATGTAGGTTTTCCAAAAGGAGTATTGAACATCGTACATGGATTTGGTCAATATGCTGGGGATGCTATTGTGAGACATAAAGATACGAAGGCGATATCATTTACCGGTGGGACTGCAACAGGGAAAGCTATTGCGACCATTGCTGCACCTATGTTTAAAAAGCTTTCATTAGAACTAGGAGGAAAGAATCCGAACATCATCTTTGATGATTGTGACTTTGACGAAATGTTGAAGACAACAATCCGTTCTAGTTTTGCAAACCAAGGTCAGATCTGTTTGTGTGGATCGAGAATCTTTGTTCAGCGCGGAGTTTATGATAAATTCAAAAATGCATTTGTAGAGAAGATTAAAAATGCGAAAGTTTCAAATCCTGAAGATCCAAAAGCGCAACTCGGGGCTGTAGTTTCAGAGCCGCACATGGAAAAAGTGCTGAGCTATATTGAATTAGCAAAAGAGGAAGGAGGAACAGTATTAGCTGGTGGGCACCGTGTTCACCTCAAAGCTCCCTACGACAAAGGATTCTATATTGCACCAACAATCATTGAAGGTTTAGAATATACCTGTAGAACAAATCAGGAAGAAATCTTTGGACCGGTAGTAACCATCACCCCTTTTGACGATGAAGAAGACGTCCTGAGAATGGCAAATTCAACAGAGTATGGATTGAGTGCTACATTATGGACAAACGATCTCAAACGAGCGCACCGCATGGCCGATCAGGTTGATGCAGGAATAGTGTGGATCAATGCTTGGTTGGTAAGAGATTTGAGAACTCCTTTCGGTGGAGTGAAATCTTCAGGTGTTGGTCGAGAAGGAGGCTGGGAAGCTTTGAAATTCTTTACGGAGCCTAAGAATGTGTTTGTGAAAAGTTAATTGACTTTAGAGCATTAAAAACAAAAAGGGCGGAAGTAAAACTTCCGCCCTTTTATATTTATCTCTTGTCGTTCAGTCTATCCCACTGAATACTTTTGTTTTGTATCACTACTTAGGTCCGACTTCAACTCTGGCAACATTTCAATAGCTGTTTTGATGATACTATCTGTATCAAATCCAGCATCAGCATACAACTCTTGCTGTGTTCCATGATGGATAAACTCATCTGGAATACCTAATCTTTTCACTTTAGCATTATATCCTTGATCAACCATAAATTCGAGGATCGCGCTTCCCATTCCTCCCATCAAACAGCCGTCTTCAACTGTGATTACCTTATCGAATTTAGAGAATACCTCATGTAACAAGTTCTCATCTAATGGCTTCACGAATCGCATATCATAGTGCGCAACTGAAGCTCCAAGATTCTTCATTTCTTTCACTGCCTCCTGAGCAAAATTACCAGGATGACCAATCGTCAGAATAGCGATATCTTCACCTGCAGAAACTCTTCTACCTGTTCCAACTTTCATAGGCTTCATAGCCGTCTTCCATTCTGTCATCACGCCTTTACCTCTTGGGTAACGGATACTAAAAGGACCCATGTCTTCCTGCTGAGCAGTATACATCATATTTCTCAACTCAGCTTCATTCATCGGAGCAGCTACTGTCATATTAGGAATCGATCGCATATATGAAATGTCATAAGCTCCGTGATGCGTTGCACCATCAGCTCCAGCAAATCCTGCTCTATCTAGACAGAAAACAACATTCAAATTCTGTAAAGCAACATCGTGTACAACTTGATCATAAGCTCGCTGCATAAACGATGAATAGATATTACAAAATGGAACCAATCCTTGCGTCGCCAATCCTGCTGAAAAAGTTACTGCATGTTGTTCAGCGATTCCCACATCGAAAGCTCGATCTGGCATTGCTTCCATCATTATATTTAAAGAACTACCTGAAGGCATTGCCGGAGTAATTCCCATGATTTTTTCATTCTTTTCAGCTAACTCTACGATTGTGTGACCGAAAACCTGCTGATATTTTGGTGGCTGAGGAGAAGTAGGAACAATCTTTACGATTTCACCCGTATCTTTATTGAATACTCCTGGAGCATGCCACTGGGTTGGATTACCTTCCTCAGAGAATTTAAATCCTTTTCCCTTCTTTGTTACACAGTGTAAAATTTTTGGGCCAGGAATATCTTTTAAATCCTCAAGAATTTTTTTCAATCCTATAACATCGTGTCCATCAACAGGACCGAAATATCTAAAGTTCAATGACTCAAACATGTTCGACTGCTTGAGCAGACTACCTTTCAACGCTGTTGATACTTTGCTCACAACCGTTCTCGCATCAGGTCCAAACTTCGAAAGTTTGCCTAACATACCCCAAACCTCATCCTTAACTTTATTGTAAGTATGTGAAGTTGTTATATCCGTTAAGTAATCTTTAAGTGCTCCGACGTTTGGATCAATAGACATACAATTGTCATTCAACACAACCAGTAAATTTGCGTCTTTCTCAAATCCAGCATGATTCAAACCTTCAAAGGCTAAACCAGCTGTCATCGCTCCATCTCCAATAACTGCAATGTGCTGACGATCTTTTTCTCCTTTATATCTATTGGCAACCGCCATTCCAAGTGCTCCAGAAATTGACGTAGACGAATGTCCGACACCGAACGTATCGTATTCGCTTTCACTTCTTTTCGGGAAACCACTGATCCCACCTTTCAAACGATTTGTATGAAACACATCTCGGCGCTCAGTTAATATCTTGTGACCATAAGCCTGATGTCCAACATCCCAAACCAATTGATCTTCAGGAGTATTAAAAACATAATGAAGAGCTACCGTCAGCTCTACGACACCTAAACTAGCGCCAAAGTGTGAGTTTCCAATTTCAGAAATCACATCGATAATATACTGTCTTACTTCATCACTAACTTGAGGTAATTCTTCCTCAGTCAATTTACGAAGATCAGCAGGATTGTTTATATCCTTTAAAAGTTGTCCAGCTTGATAATTTGCCATGGTCTACATTATTAAAACAAAAGTACACTTACTTTCGTTGTCATCAAAACAGTCAAAAGATATTATTTGTTCAACTAACGTATAACGACAATTAATATTTTCTTCGTTTTTGTCAGAATCGGAACGTCGCGCCAGCCATAAACTGGAATCCTTGAACAGGAAAGCCATACCAACGCTTATATCGCTGCGCCGCTATATTGTTAAAGTTTGCAAAGAAAGAGATCCGTTTTGTGTACCTAAACTCCGCACCAATATTGGCATCTGCGATAACACCAAGCGGCTTAAATAATTGACCATCTTGTTCTTCGACTCCCTCGATAGTATTGTCGAAAACTTTTGCTCGTCTTCCTGTCTCAAGTGTGAAATCAATACGGGCGATTAACTTATCTGCAATGTTATAATGACCGCGCGTGATAATCTCCAGTTGAGGTAAGTTCCATGCGAAAGGATTGTTTCTCGCTTGATAACTATGGAATCTAGCAATCCCGTCGATCTTTAACTTTTCACTTTGCTGGTAAGACAGACTACCTGAGATTGTCGTAATATTGATCGTATCATATATTACTCGGAATTGATTCCCTGAAGAATAGATCGTATCATTTATGAATAGTGCGTGATTTCTGTTATTCGAGAAAGAAGCACCAATATTAAAACTCATTCGACTAGACAATGTTCCTTTGATTCCAAAATGAAATTCGTAGCGTTGTTTGTTTTTCAACTGAACGTTCGAACTTAAAAACTCATTATCCCTTGCTAAATTGGCGAATCGTTGTTGTTGTAACCCACCCTCTACTCCAAGATAAGGAATGAAAAGATCCTCGAATAACGAGTATTTCAACTCTGCAATTGGGTAAAGTGACGCTCTTGTTTTATCATGGACATCTACAGCTAGCTCACCTCCTATTTTGAAGTGTAGTTTTTCATTCATGCTGTA
>CBFHJL010000139.1:0-5970 GCA_965656195.1 Brumimicrobium sp.
TTCTGATAAACTGATGCTTTTCCCTATTTTTAAATCAAACATAAGGTAATCCAACTCAGTAGTTTTAGATACAAATTCCAATTGGTCATATGTATTCACGGATCTTCTTACACGATAGTTTAAATACAAATCAGATTGTAAAAAGAATCCGTTTTTCAGATTGTACTGAGCAAATAATGCAGGGTTTGAAGAAACAGTAAAGTTGTTTGATACTAGTGAATTCTGAGAATTTGCTTCGCTTGAAAGTCCGTCAATTATTGCACTGTTCACCACAGAACCTTTAACACCAAATAGCCATTTCTTTGCTGGTTTATCTGTGAGTCCTACGTTCGTGATATTGTTATGCGAAATGGATGTGTCATGTGTATGAACATCATTTATTACAAGACTTGTCAAAACTGGTGCATTGAAAGAAAGTATCAATGGCTTCAGCGTCGAGATGCTGAAAGTGTGATCATTAGATACGCTTTCTTTTGTAGGTATGCTTGTTGGCAGATTTCCCTCAAAAGGCTTGTTTTGCTTAGTAGCGTTTTCTGATCTGTAATTCTTATTAACCTGCTTTGGAGCAATTTTTTCGTTTAATTTTTTTGATGTATTGAGTGCTAGAGGCGTTTGGTCATTAGTAGACTTTTGAATAATTGAATTATCAGTATGATCAAGAATTGTCCCTTCAGCTGAATTGCTAAAATATACTTTGTCCTCGACGATTTTTAGCGTTTCAGCGGTGTAAACTTGGTCAATAGACTGTCGCGTAAATAATCCTACTATGATAAGAATCACGAATGCGATTGAAGCAGCATTCCACCATATCAATGCACGTCGTTTTCGTTGTGTCAAAGCTGCATCGATTCGACTCCATACTGTATTAATATCCAGATCATCATTTACATTGCTCCACACAGAAGAAGGAACCTCTTCTTCAGCAGTATTGAAAGCTGAAGCTATAGAACCATCTAGATCATCATTTTGGTCCATACGGTTAGCAAGATCATCCCATGAGTCCAGGTTAAAGTCATCATTAGTGTCGTCAAATCCACCTTTGATTATATCGTCGATATTTTTATTATCATCACTCATTTTCCTAATGCCACTTTTAGGAGTTTTCTAGCTCTATTCAGTTGTGACTTTGAAGTTCCTTCACTAATTTCTAAATGTTCAGCAATTTCCTTATGTGTTAATCCTTCTAAAACATAGAGTTTTAGAATTAATCCAGCCTTTCCAGGAAGTTGATTTACTAGCTGACGAATTCTTTTCTGATGATCACTTTTCGCTTCTTCTAGTTCAAATTCAACAGGCAATGAGACTCCTTTTTCATCAAAATCTCTAACAACTTCTTGGTAGCGCTTTTCCTGTCTGAGTTTATCAATAGATTTATATACAATGACTCTTCTGACCCATCCTTCTAAAGATCCTTCAAAACGATAATCGCTTAATTTCTTGAATACTTCGATGAAACCTTCTTGAAGAAAATCCATTGCTTCATCGCGATCTCTGGCATACGACTTACAAACTACAAACATCTTCTTGGCGTATCTTTTATAAAGTTGCTCTTGATATTTGCGGTCGTCTTCTATACATCCCTTGACAAGGGCTTCTTCAGTAATTTCGATATTTTCGCTTACGTTACTCATTCTAGTTACTAAATACGGATGAAGTTTGTTCGTCTAATCGATCAATTACAATATCGTATATAGCTGCATTTGTATTCTCATCTACCAGTATTGTCATAACGCCATTTATTTCAACTAGGGTAGCGTTATCAAATAAGTTATTGCTGATTGAATCAAACCAGTATACTGGGTCAAGAGTAATTAATACAGATGAGCTTATGTTTGCATCTAGCGTTATTATTGGGTTTCCATCTTCAGCTTCACTATTGATGCTGAAATATTCACTTGAGGCAAAATCAAAGATTAATGGAGTTGTTTGATTGGATTGATTTGTATACAAGCCTTCCACGTGTATTGTGGTTTGATCATTATCATCAAAAACGTTGAATGCAATATCAAGATTAGTATAGTTTCCTTGTGGAATATCAATATCCAGATTATTGATCGGTAATGTAGGACTAAAATTGGTGAGGTTTCCTTGCTCAAATTCTTTGCTTAATTCTACTTCTGAACCTTCTTGTCTGGTTCCTTCAACGGAGAAAGAGGCAAGTCGAATGTACCCGTCTTGAAAGGATAGATGCCCATTTGAACTTTCTTCTCTATTAATGTCGATACTCACAGTAACAGATGTAGGCTCTTTAAGATCGTCTTTTTGACAACCCATTAAAAGCACAAACGCCAGGGAAATAAGTAAAAGATGCTTCATTTTTCTATGTATCTAATTAAGAGTCGAATGTCAAAAATCAAGGGTTGGAATTTTCTCAATAAAAATTTACAACCAATGATTAATACAATTTCTAAGATAGAGAAAAATTGATCATTTTAAGAATCCACAGTATAACTCAAGGCACCAGAAGGGCATTTGCTCACCTGCTCTTTTAACTCTTCAGTTTTCGCATTTTCAATCGTTATCCAAGGTTTTGCTTTTGGATCATACACCTTAGGAAGCATTTTTACACATACGCCTGCGTGCTGACATTTTTTTGGTTGCCAGTGGATGGTAATCTCGCCATTAGAATAATTCTTATCCATGATTTAATTTTTAAGGAAATTAGTGATATAACAATAGATAATGAGGTTGTTTGAAAAATAAGTAATGCTGTTGTCGAGCCAGCATTACTTATCTAATTCAATTGATTCTCTTATGCTCTGTGCGTTAAAAGAGAAGGAAGCCTTAATGCAGTTCCAACATATAATAGAACAGCCGTAATTATACCTGCAATTGGAGGTTGACCTGATACCACTTCAGCAACAATAATTCCTCCAACGAAAGAACACATGAGCAAGAAGCCTAATTTCATTGTTTTTGGTATCCAATACAAAACGAGAATAATGAGTTCTAAAACACCGATAAAGACTATTTTGTCTCCCCAATTAGTGATTTTTTGCATGTTCTCAACCATATCGGGCATTTGTATGAGTTTCAAAACTCCAGCCATGAGGATTTGTATACTGAATAAGATAGATAAAACATATCCTACAATGCGTTGTGTTTTTCCAATCTGAGATTCGTGATATTTAGCCATGATAATTTAATTATTAGTTCATGACAAATGTATCCCAGTGAGTCGGGGTAAACATTAATGTAGATTAAGAAATGATATAATTACTTTGTCTCTTGTAGGTAAGTCTTTTTAACCGTGCTTAGCGCTTCTGGTGTTATCCCGAGATATGAGGCAATCATTCTTTGAGGAACCCGCTGAACAATTTCAGGATAGGTATCAATGAAATGTTTATATCGTTCAATTGCTGTTGCGCTCATCAACATGATTATGCGTTCTTGCAACACTCCAACACGTTTAATTATTTTTTCAACTTCAACCTCTTTTTTAAACTGTTCTGATTCAAAGTTTTTTTCTCTCTGAATCACAACAGAATCTTCTAAGGCATCTATATACAGGAGACTCTCTTTCTTTGGCGAAATATTATCTGCCATGATCCAACCTTCAGGAGCAAAAGTAAAAATGTGTTCTTTTCCTTTTTCATCGATCGAATAACTTCTTAAAAGCCCAGATTCAACAACATAGATCTTGCTGTTTAACTCACCAGCAGATTGTAATACTTCTCCTTTCTTGATCTCGAGCTTTTTCAATTCAATATAATTTAGGATAAAGTGATTATCGATTCAACCATAACTCATTTAACCCCTCAATAGAATCAGCATTGCCATCAATACGTTTTTCCTCTGACTTCACATCAAATAACTCCCATTTACCGTTACGTTTCATAGCACAGCTATATGTCGCATCCCAAAATACGTACTCGAAATCATCGAATTCGCAATTTTTGATTTGCTTTATGTCTTCACCATCATAGAAGTAATAACCGACTTTATCATCACACCATACTTCAAGGACTTGTTTGTTTTCATCATAAAAATGCTCTGTGATCTTACTTGCTGCTATAGGTAAGTCTGTACTTTCGCTAAAACCTCCTGGTATAACCAAAGACCATCGTTTCGTTCCGGAGTGGCGCATCTTCAATATCTGCTGATCGTATTGATAAGGTCCAATTATAGTTACAAGATCTGCTTCTTGATAACTTTGAAGAAAGTCATGCGTTACATTCATTAGATACCCATCGTAAATGGGGTCGACTCCGTCATCTGTGGTTAAATATGGTCTAAGTAAAGAGTCTGGAACGTCATCAGAGCTATCAAAGTGAAAACCCGTTAATTGGTTCAACTGAAAATTATCATATGACCAATACGCCAATGCCCATTTTGAATCTTTTTTCAGATAAAAACCTTTACAAATGGGAACAGAGTCGTTGTTAGTGTATTTCCATTCGTAAGATTGCTTTATTTCATCAAATTTAAAATCTTCGATGAGATGAGAACCTTCATCTAATAAATACAGAAATTGTTTGTCTTTCCTTTGTGCCACAGAAAAGCTAGAACATTCTATTTGCGGGAAACTCAATGAGTACCCTTTCTCCCCAAACATCATGAATTCATTATCAGCAAGGTACCAGTCACCTTTTTTATCTCGAAGACGGAATGGAAAACGCGAATCTTCATTTGGATTCAATTCAATTCGATCGTAATCGTCCAGACTATATGATCCGTAAAAGTAATTTAACGGGTTAACAATATGATTCTTAATATCGTATTCTAATGTTTTGAAATTCGAAACGATATCGTTAATGGGCATCTCCTCAACAGTTTCATAGCCAAAAGGAGCGACTAATTGGATGTAATCCTCAAATCGAGAGCTAAAGACAACTAAACCCCATTTGTTCTTTCTTTTCAAAGCAAAAACGTACTTTGTTATGTATATCTTTTCTTCTTTTGCAGTCTCTTTATTCTTTTTATACGCAATTGCTTCAAGTTCAATAGGTTTAATTTCATTGAAATAACCAAAATTAACGAAGGTGTGATCATCCAGGAAAAAGAAATATTTTTTCTTTTTTTGTGTTGCTATAGTTACACCTATTCTTTCTAGTTCAGGCTTTGGGAAGTCAAAAGACATCTTATCCGCTTGTATAAATTCATAGAGTCTTCTATCGTAAAGTTTCCAATTTCCTTTTTTCGTTTGAACTCTGAATAGAAATCTTTTGGTTGGATTAGGATTAAACTCTATCTCTTTAAGGTCATTCGCTTCTAAGTATAGTTCAAGTATAGAGTCAGATGTTTCGGGAGTAATGGCAAATTCATCACCAGTTTCTGGATCATAATATGCGTTATCCTGAGCGTTTATATTTAGCGTTGAGAGCACAATGATTAGTGCAAGGAAATTTCTCGTAAACATAGTATAGTATTGATTATTGTTCACTAATTGAATCGTGAAAATACTCAAATAATTGATTATTACATTCTAAGGAACTTAGCGCATTTCCGAATTGTTAATTTGAGATCAAAGCATTTTTATGCTGTGTAATGAATGTTTTGAAAGAATTTGGTTCGTCTCCAGTAATATTTAGTACTTCCTCAGAAGTTTTTGGGGTTTTACTAAAACGGGGGAGATAGTGAAGCATGATCATCACCAATATCAGCATAGTTGGAACTTTTTCTTTCTTCTTTCGAATAAAGAATGCAAGTAGATTTGGACTCTTAAATTGAATTTTTTCACCTGTAACTTCACTGATCTGATCAGCCATTTGTCCAAAGGTGAGTTGTTCTTGGTTCGTTAATTCATATGCCTTGTTTCTGTGTTCTTTCGTGTTCGTTAACACAGATGCACCAACTTTTCCTACATCTTCGAGATCAACTAAAGTGAATTTCGCTTTTCCAGCGGGTAAATATATGAGCTTGTTTTCTATGATGTCCTTGCGAAGGGTAGTGGTAAAGTTCTGCATAAAATAGGCAGGACGTAAAAATGTATAGTCAATTCCACTTTCCAGAATAATCTTTTCAATTTTA
>CBFHJL010000140.1:0-5874 GCA_965656195.1 Brumimicrobium sp.
TGAAAGGAAAAACAATTGTCCCTTCTTTCGTAGAAACACATTCATCCATAGGCTTACCTAATCCGAAAAGAAAAGAATGGACTCCACGACCTCAGCTTGAAAGCACAAAATCAGGACCATATTACTGGAACGAGTCAATTAAGCCTGAAGTACGCGGATCTAATCATTTCGAATCTGATGAGAAGGCATCCAAGACATTACAGCAGATGGGCTTTGGTGTAGCGGTTAGTCATATACAAGACGGTATTATGAGAGGAACAGGACCTGTTGTAGCGCTAGGAGATATTGAAAGTCGAAAAGCTGTTATTAAGTCTGACGGGGCTACTTTCTATTCTTTTAAGAAAGGAACTTCTCGTCAAACTTACCCTTCATCTCAAATGGGATCAATTGCATTGTTTCGTCAGGCCATGCTTGATGCAGAATATTATGCTGAGAATAAAGACTGTAATCCAAAAAATCTTTCATTAGAAGCGATAAATGATAATAAGGAGCTTCCGATGATCTTTGAGGTTGAAGATAAATTGGAAATTTTTAGAGTTCGTAAAATAGCAGATGAGTTTGGACTTAATTTCACAATCATTGGAAGTGGAAATGAATATGAAAGAATACACGAACTAGCTGAACTGGAGAATCAAAAGTTAATAATACCGATTAATTTCCCTGATGCATATGATGTTGGAGACCCTTATGTCGCTCGACAGATTTCATTAGGTGATTTGAAAGAATGGGAGTTAGCTCCTGCAAATCCATTTTTCTTGACAAAAAAGAATATCCCTTTTGCTATCACTTCTAAGGGACATAAAAAAGCATCAGACTTTTGGGAACACCTGCATAAGGCGATGGAATCTGGACTGTCCAAAGAGGATGTAATTCGATCTCTTACAGAAACACCTGCTGAGATTTTAAAGATAGATGGAGATTTTGGCACTCTTGAGGAGGGAAAACTTGCTAGCTTTTCAGTTTTTGATAAAGATCCTTTCGTTTACAAGAATGCAAAACTGCATGAGTCTTGGTCTGTAGGTAAACAACATCTTTTCATTGAAGAGGCAATGATAGATATCCGTGGAAAATATAGATTCAGTATAGATAGCTCTTCGTATGTTATTACTATTAACGGAAGTCAAGAAAAACCAAAAGGGTCAGTACAAACGTATAAAACGTTAATGGACTCCACATCGAATCCCCCTAAAGAAACGATTGACACAGCTAAAGTAACAGTTGAAATTGAGTTGGATAGAAAACATGCAACTTTTCATTTCGATGTAAATGATGATTATTATGAAGGAGTAATAACGTTGCATGGGCAATACAATCAGAAATTTAATGCTTTCATAGGACAAGGGATGATACCAACAGGAAGTTGGAGGAAATGGACAGGCATTAGGTTGGAGCGACCTGAAGAGGACAAAGACGATGATAAGCATTTAATTAGTGTGGACACAATGAGTATAGCCAAAATATGGTATCCTAATATGGCCTATGGTTTTGACACTCTTCCTGAACAAAAGACATATGTATTGCGAAATGCAACGCTTTGGACAAATGAGGAAGCAGGGATTGTCAAAGACGGCACTGTTGTAGTAAAGAACGGGAAAATCGATTTTGTTGGAACGGGGAACTACACAATTGATGCTGATGCAATTACTATCGATTGTAAGGGGCTTCACATTACTAGTGGAATCATTGATGAACATTCTCACATTGCAATTTCAAAAGGTGTAAACGAAGGAGGACAAGCTGTTTCTGCCGAAGTGAGTATAGGAGATGTTGTAAGGTCTGATGATATTAATATTTACAGACAATTAGCTGGTGGTGTAACTACGTCGCATTTACTTCATGGATCAGCAAATCCAATAGGTGGTCAATCTGCATTGATTAAGCTAAAGTGGGGTGCTTCGCCAGAGGACATGTTGATTGATGAAGCTCCAAAGTTTATAAAATTTGCATTGGGTGAAAATGTGAAACAGTCAAACTGGGGAGATTTCAATAGAGTTCGCTTTCCTCAAACTAGAATGGGTGTAGAGCAAGTATTCTATGATGCATTCCTTAGTGCTAAGGCATACCAAGAGAAATGGGAAAAGTATAATTCATTATCTCCAAAGAAGCGAGAACTGAAAAAAATAAAGAAACCAGCCAGAGATCTTGAGTTAGAGGCAGTATGGGAAATCATGAATAGTGAACGTTTTATTAGTTGCCATAGTTATGTGCAAAGTGAGATCATTATGTTAATGAATGTTGCTGATTCAATGGATTTCACTGTAAATACATTTACGCATATCCTCGAGGGGTATAAGGTTGCGGACAAAATGGTTGAACACGGAGCAGGAGGGAGCACTTTTTCAGATTGGTGGGCTTATAAATTCGAAGTGAATGACGCTATCCCGTATAATGCATCTCTAATGAATGAGCAAGGTGTATTGACTGCTATTAACTCAGATGATGCAGAGATGGGTCGTCGTTTAAATCAAGAAGCAGCAAAGGCAATCAAATATGGCGGTATGTCCGAAGAGGAGGCATGGAAGCTCGTAACTTTGAATCCTGCGAAACTACTTCACTTGGATGATAGAATGGGTAGCTTAAAGGAATCGAAAGATGCGGATATAGTGGTTTGGTCTAACAATCCTCTTAGTATTCAAGCGAAAACACTCTTAGTTTTTGTGGACGGTCAATTACTCTATAATGACGAAAAATTACAAGATGAACAGGAGCGTATTGCGCGGGAAAAGGCTAGAATTATTACGGCAATGTTAGCGTCTAACAAAAGAGGTGAGACAAAGAGAACATTCAAAAAGGAAAAGAAGAAACATTGGCACTGTGATACAATGGGTGAAGAGGCTCATTAGAAAAAATTATTTAAAACTATGATATCAAGAATTATAATTGCTTTATTGGCTCTGACATTTTCAGTAGCGACTTATGGGCAGCAGCGCATATTATTGTCAAGAGCAACAGTTCATACAGGAACTGGAATTAAAATTAATCAAGGTCTGGTTGGAGTTCAAGGAGATAAAATCATTTTGGTTGAAAATGCCTTAACTTATTCATTGGATAAGTCTCAGTGGGATACGATAATTGACCTTAGAGGGAAGCATATTTACCCTGCATTTTTTGCACCAAACTCGAAGTTAGGATTAACAGAAATAGATGCGGTTAGAGCAACGAATGATTTTGATGAGGTGGGTATATTTAATCCACACGTTAGAGCATTGATAGCCTTTAACTCAGACTCTAAAGTAAATGCTACGGTTAAAACAAATGGAGTGCTTTATACCCAATCAACTCCGCAAGGAGGAATTATTTCTGGTGCATCTTCGATTATGGAATTGGAAGCCTGGAATTGGGAAGACGCAGCAGTTAAGGTAGATGAAGGAATACACTTAAATTGGCCTTCAACGCTTCAAGGCGGAGGATGGTGGGCAGAGCCTGCGCCGAAGGAGAAGAATAAGAATTACTCAAAGCAAGTAAAACAAATCGAGGACTTTTTCAAAGCAGCGAAATCCTACAGCGAAGATTATGAAAATTTTGATCAGCGTTATGCGGCAATGAAATCTCTTTTTGATGGAAATACTAGACTCTATATTCATGCGGACGAGTTAAAAGCTTTAACAGATGTAATAGACTTTGTAGAAGAATATGATATACAGTTCCCTGTAATTATAGGAGGATATGACACCCACTTGATTGCCCGTCAATTAGTAGATAAGAAAATCCCAGTAATCATCAAGGGAGGGCATACACTGCCTCAAAATGATGACGATCCTGTTGACTTGCCTTATCGTTTGCCCAAATTATTAAGTGATGCAGGAGTGATGTTCTGTATTCAAAACTCTGGAAGTATGGAAACCATGAATTCTAGAAACATCCCTTTTCTGGCAGGAACAGCAATGGCCTATGGCTTGACAGAAGAGGAGGCTGTCGCTTCAGTATCGTTGAACTCAGCTAAAATAATGGGTGTAGGAGAATCTTTAGGAAGTATAGAAGAAGGAAAGATTGCCTCACTATTCGTAAGTGATGGTAACGCTCTAGACATGAGAACAAATAATGTGATTTTAGCAATGATTGGAGGGGACTATATAGCACTGACCAATCATCAGTTAGAATTGTATCAGCGTTATAAGAAGAAGTACGAAGGTCAAAAATAAAATAACCGCTTACACTATGTAAAGCGGTTATTTATATAGAGTTTAGCAAAAATATTTATTTAATTTCTTCTTGAACTTCTTTTGCTTTTTCTTCCACCTTTTCAGCTCCTTCTTTGACTTTTTGCTTGACTTCAGTCTCTATTTCTTTAGAAGTTTTTTCCACGTCAGACTTTAATTTTGATTTGGCATTTTTCGCCTCTTTTTGAGTCTCTTTAAGAAGAGCGTTTCCTGCCTCTTTCGTTTCATCGGCGGTTTTCTTTACTGCATCTTGAACGTCTTCCATTTCTTTTTTTACCTCTTGGTTTTCTTGTCCATTCTTTTCATCTTGAGTTGCATTGCAGGACGCGATTATAAGACTTCCTGTAACAATAAAAGATAAGGTCAAAATTAATTTATTCATAGGTCAATATATTTTGATTCACTGTACAATAATGATTATTCATTGGAAATAAAAGAAAAGTCCTTGAAAACTCAATTTCAAGGACTTTTTTACTGCTGTCTCTGTTGCGTTTTTGGTTTATGTACTAAAGCAAACTATTATGAAAAACTATAATTAGAGAGCAGCATTTTTATTGAATAATCAATTTCTTTCGTTTGATTCCACTTGACATTTTAATCAGAATAAAATAGCCTCCAGGTGAAAAACTTGAAATATCGAAGGTTCTGCTAAGGGTGTCTTTAGTTATGCTTTCTTTGAAAACGAGTTCTCCTTGCAAAGTTTGAATTTCTATTTCAGATATGTTTTGGTTAGACTCAATAGTGACTATCTTTTCTGTCGGATTTGGGTATACTTTTAAATATGTATATTTGTTTTCACTTATTTGAGCCATGTCCTCAGTAATATAAGGACATTCTATGGACCCAATCGTTGCATTCTGTCCTTTTAGTTTATACGTGAGTGCATTCCAGAGTTGATCGTCTTCGCCTCCTATTCTCCAAATTCCCACGCCACCGATGTAGTCGATTAGTTCATTTTCGTAAAGGCTCGATAATTTATAATCTATGGCTATGCTATCCTGGAAGTAACAAACCCATTCTTCCCCATCAATAATCGTTTGAAAATAGGGTTCTTGCCCATTGCTTTCACGTGAAAGGTTCGAGAAGTCCAAGTTCGCTTCTTCTATAAGTATCTCTGCATCGCCATATACCAATCCCACTCCAGGGTCTTCTATTGTGTGATTTTCGAAGCCTGCTTTCCATCTGTACCCGTAAAAAGGAAGTCCAATCTGAATTTTTGAAGGATCTACGATTTCGCTTACAGCGAAAAATGCTATGTCATTTATCCAATCTGGAGTTGATTGGCAGCCTGCCGTTGGTGGAGGATTACTGTAGGTAGGAGATGTACCCCAATGTAAATCATATGTCATGATCATAAATTCATCAACAGCATTTCCAATCCTTTCATAATCCTGAGCTTGAGGTCCGTACCATGTTCCGGGTCCTATTTTCGTATGAACAGCCGTAGTCAATATTTTATTTTCGGCATGAACTAAAGTAGAGAGGTCCTCCATGAATGTTGCATATGGCTCCCGATCTTGAGGTTGCAAACTCTCATAATCTACATCAATACCATCATATTCAGGGTGCGAAGTAAGTAGACTTATTATATCATCAAGGTGCTGAGAACGTTTAGAGGAATTACTCATCATTTCATATACTCCTTGACGATCAAAGTCATTTATATCTTCATTATAATTGAAAATAACTGGAACTAATTCGATATTGTTGTTTT
>CBFHJL010000141.1:0-5842 GCA_965656195.1 Brumimicrobium sp.
ATTCGAAATATTTTCGTGGGCTTCATTTGCCGCCTCAAGAAATAGTGAATGTTCAGAGTTTTCCTCTAGTTCTCCACCATTCTCTAAGAATTCTAGATATTCCAAAGAAGCTGAACGCATCTTATTATTGATATTCAACATATCCTCAGACACAGAAGTCATATGAACCTTAATATCATGAGCATTATACAATGAGGGATGAAAAAAATCGAGCTGCGTAGACGCACTTAGAACCATATCCGGTGCGCTTGCCGTGCCTTTCCTGTAAGAAGCAGTCAAGTCCCATGGAACAGGAACAATTACAATATCAGCCTCTTCTTGAGTTACAGGAAAGCCAAATATATTACCGTTTTTTATTCCGACAGCATTTGGATCAAAATCACTCATTGTTCAAAATGGATTTTACAAAATTAGGAAGTGCTAGAGAGGCTTTATGTATCTCTGTATTGTAGTATTGTAAATTATTCTTCTTTACAAATTCCTCTACAGCCGGTTCATAAATATCGGTAATCCTCATTTCCGAATCTTTCAAACCAAATTGAAAACTCCACATGCCCGTTGGATAGGTAGGCACATAAAATAATGCTACATGTGCACTTTCTTCGCCAAAAATTCCCTTGATCGTTTGATGTAATTCTGCAAAAGCATTTTCATTGAATTTTGGTGATTCTCCCTGGGCAACTAGAATACCTTTCTCTTTCAGCGCCTTGTAACAATTAGTATAAAAGTCTACTGTGAACAAACCTTCTGCAGGTCCAACAGGATCTGAACCATCCACTATGATCATATCATATAGTTCACTCTCTGAATTCTTAATGAATTCTATCCCGTCGCCAACGATTACCTTCAGTCTTTCATCGTTAAATGAAGAAGCAATAGTAGGAAGATGTTTCTTACATGCCTCTATCACTTCACCATCTATCTCAACCATTGTTACCTTTTCAACCTCTGGGTGACGAAGAACTTCCCTCACCGTACCGCCATCTCCACCACCAATGACCAATACTTTCTTGACATTTCCGTGAGCAAAAATAGCAGGGTGGGCAATCATTTCATGATAATGAAACTCATCATTCTCAGTCGTCATGAACATATCGTCCAGGGTAAGTAACTTTCCATACTTGGGCGACTCCAGAATTCGAACACGCTGATAAGGAGATTGTACATCATGAAGAACTTCCCCAGTATACCTCAATGACACAGCTTGATTTTCATCTTTATCAGTGAACCAAACATTCCGTGTATACATATCAGGGTTCTGCCATTCATCAGCCTTCTGACGCATGGAAGTGATGTCAAAGTCATTACGCGTCAACAAATTCTTAGATCCCCGCTTTATTTCAATGGCTGAATAAGAAGCAGACTTAAAACACTCTTTCAAGAAATCAAAAGAGATCCATGCATCCATTTCTCCGCAAGTAAATAGATCAACTGCGGCATAGCCGTATTCCGGCCACGTATGTATCGCCAAATGGCTTTCTTCGATTACTACAACTCCTGAAACACCGTAAGGAGAAAAATGATGAAAGGTAGAATTAATAACGGTTGCACCAGCTTTTCTGGCCGCTTCAACCATATCATTCTCTATACGGGACACATCATTCATGATATCCGGCTCACATCGCATGAACTCTACTAAAATATGATTTCCTAATGCTGACATTTAGCTATTTTTTTTACGAAATTACGATTTATATTTATTCGATTCACTAAAAAATGAATACCCGAAAAAATGATTTATATCAATGGTTAACTAAAGAGTTGGCGAAAATATTTCTTCGATGAATTCACGTCGATTAAACCATGTATTTCTGGAATATTCAAATTATCAAAGTCTTCTTCAAACTCACTTTCATTGGGATATCTACACGTTCGTTGAACGATATTACCTAGCTCAACAAAAATAATATTAGCATCTGCTTCATTTAGCGTTGCAGAAAGCTCTAAACATTGCCGTAAATACGCATAGAAATAAAAGAAATCAAAAAGTTTAGAATGACTTTTACTTTTCTTATCAATAAATACTATTTCGTTCTGGCTATTCTTGAGTACATTAAAATGAGTCAAATCTCCATGGACATTTTCTTCATCACTTACCACTGCATTCCAGTGTAATTCTAATGCTTTTTTTATAATTGATTTATTTCTATTGAATTCTTCTAACGTATACTCTGACAACAAAGGATAACCTAAAAAATCACTTTTCTCCCATGTTCCGGAGCTCGATTTCCTCCAAACAAAAATAGGTTCATCATTTTCAAACTCAAATAGAATAGTCTTGTTTGGTTTAATCATCCCTATAAACGGAGTATCATTTATAGGAGCGTCAATACTTTTCAGAAAAAATGATCTCAAGAATACAACCAGCTTACTTTTCAGTAAACGAAAATAAAAGGAATCCTTAGGCGATAATTGAATATATAAGTTTTTGAAAAGGAAAGAATTGATCATTCCTTTGCTATATACCAGACAAAAGCTCTGCTTCTTCGGAAAGAAGTTTATTTTAATCATACTGAGCAAAAGTAAAGCTGTCTATTCTTCTGAGATGGATCGTCATCAGACTTTTCTCTTATAAGTTGTACTTTATCAAACGTACTTTTCAAATAATTAATTTGATCTCGCTGCTGCTCTTCACTACCGTTTGATTCAAAAACTAAATTTGAGGAGATTTTACTGATAAAAGTGATCACTTCTTTCCAGTTTTCAATCCACATACAGATTGAAAGTAAGAAAACAACATCTACTTTATCTTCTTTAATAAAGTCTTTTACGTAGTCCAAATTTTCACGCTCCAAATCAAAAACAAAGAAATCTAAGTTGTTGGTACCACCACTCGACTTCATCTTGTTTGCAGCGTTGATCATTTTGGAATCATAATCTATTCCAACACCGTACTTAATCTTGTCTGCTATTTCAAAAAGCATTCCTCCTTGATTACACCCGAAGTCAATTACACTCGAATTCGTAAAATCAAATGGTACCCCTTCAAGCCTTTGACCCGGATTACGCTGACCCTTAAATTCATGTCCATCTATCGTAAAAGAATGGTATCCAGAATTAAACTGACCACCAGAATAACTCGTTCCACTTTTTTTAGTGTAATTGAGAAGGTTCATAATACGCAATACATTAGAGCTATACTCCTCATTGTTTTTAAGGTTAAATCTTTCGATATCAACCTTATACTTATTACGATTAAGTTTAGCTTTTAACTTATCAATAACCTTCATTTTTCCCATCTTTTATAATATTCAATAATTGTTGTTCTCTTTTATCAATAGAGTAGTTATCGACGATCCTATTGCGAGCCATAACGCTTAGATTATCTAGATTTTTCTTCTCAGCTAACAAATTTACCAAATTATGTAGATCATCCACACTTCTTTTCTTTAAGATAAATCCAGATTGACCAATAATTTCTGGAATTTCATTCACCGAGGAGCCTATTGGTATGCAGCCACAAAGCATTGCTTCGCACAAGGAAAGGCCAAAACCTTCAAAAATAGATAATTGAAAATGAAATGAAGACTTAGAAAATTCTTCTCTTAATTCTTGTTTCGTTAGAATTCCGAGAAGATGCAGATTTTCGGGAATATCCTTATCTCCAAAATCATCTATTCTGCAACCAGCAATATAAAATTGTAAATGCTTGTTTCTTACTGCCGTTTCTAATATTAAATCACCTCCTTTCAGAGTAAACTGATTTTTTGAAAAAACAGCAATAAATCGATTTTCTTCTCTTTCTATGTTATGCTGAGGTTTCCAATAATCGGTATCAAGGCCATTATGCACAACTGAAAAAGGTGTTTTTAAGTCTGGAATAAAGCACTTAACCCCTTGACACATTCCATTTTTGAAATAATCATTTTTATCGTAAATGATAGATTTGCTAACAGGCAATAGCATTTTCGCTTTTTGATATGACTTTTTGCAAAAAGCGCTTAGGATTGGTTTACTTAAACTTCCATAATTCAATTCTTTTATTCCCGCACTATCAGTTCCATGCAAAATAATATAAACAGGTATATTAAACCATTTACCGACATATGCAGGGATTAAAGACCAGTATCCCCCAAACTGAATTACAATTGCATCGAGGCTCCTTACTTTGAAAATAATGGAAAAAAACTGAGCAATTAGATAAAAGCCTAAAAGCGACTTCTTCCTCCAGTCAAATAAGTTCAATCGAATATTAAAATGTTTAATCAATAACTGATAATCCAAATCAATAAAAGAATTTCGATAAGGCAAAACCATCAAAATATTTAAACGAGAACTCTTTTTTTTGTTTTGATTCATATATCAGCAAGGAAGTAAAAGGAGTTTAAGTTTGTGAGCAGCATCAAAAATAAATAAAATTAGCTTTATCAGTAAAATACATTTAAGTATTTGAATTTGAAAAAATATAGTCTGGAAATAGCAGATAAATAACACGTTTACCTTTTTCGAATATACTTATTTACTAATGTATTAAAGTCATCAGAGATATTCATTAAATAGATTAGTAGCGTATATATTATAACTACAGATACACTCCGCAATACTAAGTCAAGAATCTGAATTTCAAACACCGGAAAAAAGTACAAGATGAAATAAGTGATAAAAATAGCTGAAAGACCTTTTATTGTTCCTGAACTAACAGGGTAAATGTCAAACCTTTTTGAGATAATTATCATTCGTATTATATTGATGCATAAAACAGCCATCAACGTTCCTAATGCAGCTCCTTCTATACCGTACAAAGGAATAAATACAACATTAAAAATTACTGCTATGAGAATTGAAAATAGAATAATGTAGGTATTGTAGCGATATAGCTTAGATGATGCTATTATTTCAAAATTCACACTCGTTACCATATCAACAAGTTGGGCTATTCCAATGAATAATACGACATAATAAGTGTTTCCATAATCATCTGGCAAAATAGAATATATAAAATCCATATTCACAAGAACACCCAGAAAAAGTCCACCTCCTATGAGGAGCATATTTGTCCCTAGCCTCTTGTAAAGAGCTCCTAATTCATTAAGATTATTGTTGGCTACAAATTCTGATATTTTAGATACAGATGCATTTCGAAGGTGCTTTGACGGAATACTCACAATAATCCCAAAAAGAAACATCGTACCGTAAACACCAACATCGTATTCAGTTAAGAAAAAATTCACCATGAAGGTATCTAGATATAGATATATTGAACTTCCTAAGGACGCAAGAGTCCCGTAGAACAGAAGTCTGTAAAATTCTTTTTTCTCACTTCGATCATATTTTACCCTTTCCAGTTTTGGTAAATAATTCATTTTAATCATGTAGATGATCGCAAGAATTGGAAACAATAGATAAATAAATATATATAGATATACGAAGCTTGAATATGAAACTAAACCTATGATGAATAACACTATCAAGAAAAGTAACCCAACTTTTAATACAATGTTCTGAATAAAAGAATCAACAATTATTTTGCCCTTCATCCTTATAAAACTTATGATTGCGTTATATAATATTCTGAAGGCTATTGCCAAAAAGACTGCTAAAACGAAAAGAGATGATTTACTAAAACCTTTAGTAACTTGGTCTATGTTCAATAGCTCCGTATGAAACAGGAAGTAAAAAGGCATGGCGATAAATACACCAAAAAGAGCCGCCCGAAGAGATACATAAAATAAATTATTCTGTTTCGACGGGTCAACAGAATTAGCGTGAAATGCCCTAAAGAAAAACTGATGGACTCCCAAAGAAAACACACCCGCAAATAGGCCGATTGTTGCCGTAATCAGCTTAACCAAACCTACTTGTTCTACAAATAAGAATCGCGGACGCAGAATAGCTGAAGTAA
>CBFHJL010000142.1:0-5813 GCA_965656195.1 Brumimicrobium sp.
GAGGAAAAGTACCAGTGGCAATAATAGTAAATACGTCTGGAGTTTCGTCGTCATTGAACTGTCCTAAAGAAGGGGTAACATAGCACTCTTTACCTGGAAAAGAACGTGACCAAACTTCTTTACCTGTAACACCGTCAGCGGCTGAAACAGTACCATTCATACTTGCAGTAATTATGTCTCTCTCATCATCGCTGTTAAGGTCTGTCGTTACACTGTTTAAAATAAACCCTTTGATTGAGTCTGAGAAAAGAACCTTAGCTTTTTTGAGCCTCCCTTTTTTGGTAAACTTATCATATGGAGCCATGAATAGGGAGCCTCCTATAGTCTCTCCCCCTGTACCAAAAACAACGTGTTGTTTTCCTTCAATCGTTATGAGGTGAGGAGCGTAATAAGACTCTTTCCCGTCGGGCATTCTTGCGCTTTGGATAATTTCTCCTGTTGCTGAACTAACCACCATTAGACGTGCTGTTGGCCTGTCATTTTCTCCTTTTTTCGCCAGATAATCACCCCCGTTAGTAAGTAGAAGGTCCCGAAAACCATCTTTATCTAGATCATCGGCGAACTGAGTTCCGAAAAAATTTAAAAACCCCGCTTTTCTTGATTCGGATTGTGACCCTTCGAAAAATCGCCAAATGACCTCCCCTGTGGCACCATTTATAGCAAAGTAGTTTGCTGCCCTACCTCCGATGAAGACATCTTGTACTCCATCACCAGAGATGTCCTGAAATAATGCACTTGTATATATTTGACTTGGTGATTCAACGGTCCAAAGTATTCGGCCGGTATTGCCATCAATAGCAATAACACCATTTTTACTTGGACTATTTTCTACGCCTCCACCAATAACAATATCTAAATTTCCATCTCTATTTAGATCTGCTAAACGTGGAGAGGAGAAAAGACTTGCGCTATCTACAACTGTTTTCCATAGTCTGTTTTGACTATTAACATTGATTGAAACGAAGAGTATTATCGAAAGAAACAGAATTCTATACATCATAAACAAAAGTAGAAAAAATTGAATTGCAAGAGAAAAGAAATATCTTTACGATTATGTTGTTAAAATCAAGTCGCTTTACTCTTCTAATCAGCATGATAATATGCATCAACTTTTTTGGGTTGACTAATGTTTCTGATAATGGAAAAATAAGGGAGAATTGTTTGTCAATTGAACATACATATCTAAAAGAAGCTTTCTTTTTAACACAAAACACAGTAGGTTTTACCGCAGCAATAAGCGGGAGGTCTTATGGCTACATTACAGTTGGAATGTATGAGTCTATGGTCGATCAGATTGATGAACTGCAGACACTTGATGGCCAACTTAATGAATACATTCGTCCTAAGGTGAAGGCAAGAAAACTCAATTGGATGGTAGTTGCGAATGAAACGGATTACCAGTTATTGAGTTATTTCTATCGCGCGATGCCTCCTTCGAATAAAAAGCATTTAAAAGCACTGTATGACTCAATACACCTTGAGATTTCTGCGCATGAAAAGAAAAAAACGTTAGAAAGGTCTAAAGAGTATGCAAAGACGATCGTGGATGCAGTCATAGCCTGGTCAAAAAAAGATGGCGCAGATGACGGCTTTGAGCGCAATTACCCCCCTGACTTTGAGCCTGAGACATGTATCTCTTGCTGGTCAAGAACATTTCCCGGATATTTAACTGCACAAGTTCCTTTTTGGGGTTCAAATAGACCAATGCTCTTGGGAAGTCAGAGTGTAGCTGCTGATCTTGAGATCTTTCCTTTTGATACTGTTCCTGATACAGAGATGTATAATGAAGCATTAAGCGTTTTGGAAAACAGTAAAAAAGATGATCCGAAATACGAGATTATTGCAGAATACTGGAATGATGCAGCCGGATACTCGGGAACACCTTCTGGTCATTTTTTTACAATCGCTCAGCATGTTGCGACTCAACAAAACATTACTTTGGATAAAGCACTAGAGTTATACGTGAAACTTGGCGTGGCTGTGAATGAAGCTTTTATTTCCTCCTTCGGATTGAAGTATAAGTTCAATTTTATTCGTCCTATTACATATATTCAGCGTTATATTGATCCCAATTTTAACTCAAGATTGGCGAGCCCTCCTTTTCCTGAATTTCCTTCAGGTCATTCATTTCAGAGTGGTGCAGCCTCTGAAGTTATGAAGTCAATTTTTGGAGACACTACCACTTTTACGGATTATACAAATAGTTCTAGAAAAGATATTGACGGCAGCCCTAGAACATATAGATCATTTACCGAAATGTCAGAGGAGATTTCAATATCTCGCTTTTATGGAGGGATTCATTTTCGAAAAACGCTTGATATTAGTTTGACTTACGGCAGGAAAATTGGTAGATATGTTTCAACAGAGCTAAAATGCAGAGAATAATACTCTTTCTTCCTTTATTATTGAGTTGCTATTACGCGAATTCACAAAAGTTGTTTTCTGAAGTAAGTGACAGTATAGGTCTAAACTATATTTATCCTGGAAACGACTTTCAGCTTGCTGGAGGGGGGTTGATGGTTATTGATGTTAACAATGATGGTTGGGAAGACCTTTACCAGTCAGGAGGTGTTTTTGACTCAAAGTTATGGGTTAATAATGAGGGAGTGTTTTATGATGCAACTGATGAATATGGTTTAGATGCCTTGTACGGTTATTTTATTCAAGGGGCAGTTTCAGCGGATTATGATAACGACGGATATGAAGATTTCTTTGTAGCAAACTTCGGGAATGGCTTTGGTCAGGGAGATAAAAAAGCCCCTGTTCTATTACACAACATAAAGGGAGAGAGGTTCGACCCAATATTTCTAGATTCAATTTTACCTGCTGAGAACTATGCTGCTGCGTGCTGGGGCGATATTAATAATGATGGTTTTGTCGACCTTTATGTTGCGAACTATGTCAAAACAATGAGTGGGCTGCACGACGAAAAAGGAAGACCTGTTGGTTATAACCCTACATGTTACGAAAACAAGTTACTTGTCAATATTGAAGGCAAATATTTTAAGGAACAATCAGGTCAGTATGGTTTAAACGATGGTGGTTGCGGCCTGGCTGTTAGTCTAACAGATTTTGATAATGATAGTGATTTAGACTTGATACTGTTGAATGATTTCGGTGAATGGACCAATGAGGGGAACAAGGTTTTTAGAAATAACTACCCAGACCAGTCATTCACTAATATTTCACAAACATCTGGTTTTGATCAAGAAATATACGGTATGGGCATTGGTCAGGGTGACTACAATAATAATGGTCAGTTAGATTATTATGTTACGAACATAGGGAGGAACTATCTATTTACCTTTGAAGACTCTGTGTTTACAGAAAATGCTGAGGATTTGGAACTGGATATTCCTTTTGTATATGATAGTATCTATGGAACAAGTTGGAGTGGATTGTTTTTTGACCTTGAGTTCGACGGGGATCAGGACTTATATATTTCTAAAGGAAATGTAGCCACTTTAGTTCCTCTTGCCGCAATAAGTGATGGGAATAAATTATTCGTAAATGAGGGGGGAGTGTTTTTTGATAAATTCACTGAGTCAGGTGTGAGCGATGTTTTATCCCATAGAGGCGCAGTGGTGTTTGATTTTGATCACGATGGAGATTTAGACATTGTTTCATCTGTTGTGAAATTGCCTTGGGCTGCTTTTGCAGGTAAAGAGCAAAAAATTAAGGCGTATCAAAACGATTCTGAGGCAGGAAACTATGTAGGTATAAGGCTAGAGGGAAAACACCCATTTAACCGCTCTGCTATTGGTGCAAAGGTTGTCTTTTACCAAAACGGAAAGAAAAGTGTGCGAGAAGTGGATGGTGGCAGCGGGCATGCTTCACAAGGAACAAAAACACTTTATTTTGGTTTGGGTAAGCACAAGAGTTTAGATGAGGTCAAGGTTAATTTTGGAGATGGCAAATGGCTTTCAATAAAAGGGTTGCAGCACGGAAGAATATATACTGTTGATTCAGAGGGTAAAGTAGAGTAAATTAGACGATTTACTTATTCAATTTCTTTTCGAATACCTTCATTTCTGAAAAATACTTGTCTTTTGATATTTTCTTAAAACTTCGACCTTTCAAGTTTAATTTTTTCTGCTTTTTAATGTAAATGTGGACTTCGGATTCAATCACTTTGCCAAAAGTATCAGTAAGAACATATAGGTCGTTTTCTTCTAAAGGCAAGGCATAATATATTTCCGCAGTACAGCTTGAGGACAGAAACATATTGATGTGTAGCACGTCTCTACCTTGATCGTCAGGAGTATGAATAATCTGGACGAGCTGCAGGTCACTCCCTTTGCTTTCCCAATATGAAGTGTTTTCTGCGTCGGAATTAGGAGTCAACCAAGCAAGAGAAAACATCAATATTGAAAAAAAAGTATTCATTTTATGACTTATTCATTTGAAGTTCTATCAAATATACAAAAATGAGACCACTCTGTTCAAATACGTAAAAGCGATAGAACTAAATTCATTACCTTTACTTTTATAAAGAAAACCGAAAAATGACCAAAAAAAAAACACTTGTTTTTGCAACTCAAAACTCGAATAAAGCTATAGAAATACAAGGGTTGTTACCTGATTTTATCTCGGTAAAGACTTTGGCAGATATCGGTTGCACGGATGATATTCCCGAAGAACAACAAACGTTAGAAGGAAATGCATTGCAGAAAGCGAGGTATGTGAAAGAACACTTCGATGTGGACTGTTTTGCAGACGATACAGGTCTTGAAGTAGAAGCATTAAATGGTGCACCAGGTGTTTATAGCGCTCGATTTGCCGGTCCTGCAAAGAGCAGTGAGGAGAATATGAACTTATTATTGAAAAAGTTAGAAAATACCGAAAACAGAAGCGCTCAATTCAGAACAGTGATAGCATTAATTCTAGAGGGTAAAGAATATACTTTCGAAGGCAGTGTTTCTGGTCACATAGCTAATGAAATACATGGTAGTGAGGGGTTTGGTTACGACCCGATATTTATACCTGAAAATGAAACTAGATCGTTTGCTCAGATGTCAATTGAAGAGAAGAATGAAATGAGTCATAGAAGTAGAGCAATAGCAAAGCTTAATAAATTCCTATCAAAATAGTATGGCGAAAGTAAAAACAGCATATTTCTGTCAAAGTTGTGGGCATGAAGCACCGAAATGGTTGGGTAGGTGCCCAGCATGTAACGAATGGAATACATTTGTCGAAGAAGTAATAAGCAAAGGCAAAAAAGAGGTAACAGCGTTTTCTAGAAACTCAAAGCAGACCGCCAAGCCACAAGCGATTCATACCATTAAGGAAATTCCTGTCCAGAGAATTCAACTGAAGGACAAGGAGCTTAACCGAGTATTGGGAGGTGGTTTAGTTCCTGGCTCATTGACATTGTTTGGAGGCGAGCCAGGTATCGGGAAGTCGACATTGATGCTGCAAATGGCCATGCAAGAAACAGATCAGGAAATTCTTTATGTGTCAGGCGAGGAGAGCGAACAGCAGATAAAAATGCGCGCAAGTAGAATTGGAGATTTGAATGAATCCTGTTTTTTATTGACAGAAACTCAGCTTGAGTCTATTTTTAAGCATGCGGAGCAGATGCAGCCTGATCTTTTGGTGATAGACTCTATACAGACTATACATAGTGAAAATATTGAAAGCTCACCGGGAAGTATTTCTCAAATACGTGAATGTACGGCCCAGCTTTTGCGATTTTCAAAACAAACAGAAACACCCGTATTTCTTATAGGTCACATTACAAAGGAAGGTTCTCTTGCGGGACCAAAAGTTTTGGAGCATATGGTCGATGCGGTGCTTCAGTTTGAGGGTGATCG
>CBFHJL010000143.1:0-5573 GCA_965656195.1 Brumimicrobium sp.
TGACCAATCTCCCTTGCTTTGGATATTTGATCCTCTAGTGCTTTTAACGGCTCTTCAAAATCTAAGTATGTCGACATAATTTGTTTCTTTTTGAGCGGCGAAAGTTACAAAAAATAGTTTGCTATTTCTACATTTGTAGATATGATATCCTTTCCTCAGTGTAAAATTAATATAGGTCTCAACATTCATTTCAAAAGAGATGACAATTTTCATGAGATCACATCAGTAATGTATCCTGTTCCATTGAACGATGTACTTGAAATTGTGCGGTCAGAAGAGTTCAAGTTTTCACATAGTGGATTGGATATTCCAGGAGATACGAATAACAATTTATGTATTCGTGCTTTTAAGTTGATGGAAGAGAGGTATTCTATTTCTCCTGTTCACATGCATTTATATAAAAAGATACCCATGGGAGGTGGGTTAGGAGGAGGTTCTGCGGATGCAACTGAAACACTGAAGTTGTTGAATGATGAATTTATTCTGGATATATCAAATGAGGAATTGAAGGAAATGGCAGCTGAGCTAGGTTCTGATTGTCCATTTTTTGTAGAGAATAATGTCCAGTTTGCTCAAGGTAGAGGAGAGAAGCTAAATACTATAGATTTAGATCTAAGTGGTAAATATTTATTGCTTGTCAATGACGGAACGCATGTAAGTACAAAGGAGGCGTATGGCAATGTTGTGCCAACACTACCTTCTGAAAGATTATTGGATCTATTGAAACTTCCTGTTCACCAATGGAAAGGAAAAGTTATTAATCAATTCGAGGAAAGTGTGTTTCAGATATATCCTCACCTGGAGGATTTGAAAAATCAGCTTTACAATATGGGAGCCGTTTACGCTTCAATGTCTGGTTCAGGCGCCACACTTTACGGTTTGTTTGATGAAGAACCGAATCAGAAAGGTCTGCCAGTTAACCTTGAGTTCTCGAAGATAATTGAATTATAATTTTATAATTCTTCCTGTTGTAAGTATGTTTGATCCATCTTGAATCAATAAGGTATATACTCCTTTTGAGTGCTTAGAAATATCTATAATACCTGTGCCCCAAACGCTTTTATTCCTAACAATTGTTTGGCCTAATGCATCGATTACTTTAATAGATATTTCTTTTTGCTGATCGTCAATTTTCACATGAAAAATACCGTTTTCAGAAGGATTGGGGTATACGGTAAAATTAAATTCTTTCGTATAATTTTCTACTGCTATAAATGGATCACTAAATTCGTCTGCCTTGTAAGCCCATAATCCGCCAAGATCTGTTCCTAGAAAAAGGTCATATTGATTATTGTTCCTTATGGTATCAATAAATGGTGCTGTATACCCTCCTGCGTCAATGTTTGCATAGATGTCCGATGCTAAGTTGAAAGTATCACCATCTTCAATATTATCATCAATTTCAGTGTAGTAATATATCGTTCCTTCTCTGTTACCCGCAAATAAATGAGTAGTATCATTGTGTCGCACAAACATAGGAACAGTATAATTATCTGGATATATAGTTGTTCCCATATCCACTTTTCCGATGTCGATAGAAACCAGTTTCCACGATGGTGAAGCAGCAGATCCAATATTTTCATAATACGAGATTCCAGCTATTCTTTTACCTATAATCAAATCTAATAAGTTGTCGTTGTTTAGATCAAACAGTTGAGGTGAAGCATAACTAAAAACATTTATCAGATCTCCCTGATCATCTGTTATATTCAATTGGCTTAATGTAAAATCTGTAGCACCACTTCCTGTTTTTTCATAATAGTGAATAACTCCACTTTCCGTTCCTAAAAGCATATCTTTGTCTCCGTCATTGTCTAAATCCCCGAAGGTAGGATGCATTCTTAAGCCATATCCCTCAGTAGATAATGATAGCCAGTCATCACTAATGAAAGTATACACAGGTTGTCCTGCAGTACCAGTATTTTGATAATATTGAATCTTAGAGATCTTGTCTAAGGGGTCAAGATATCTGAAGTTAGATGAGATCAATAAGTCTTTCAATCCATCTTCATTTAAATCAATCAGTACAGGTATTGATCCTTTACCATTTTCTATCATTTGTCCTTGGATGAAATCATCTTGTACATAAGAGAAATTTGGCTGGCTATTCGTACCAATATTTTTATAAAACATTATACTTTCTCTGTTCGCCGATCCTCCATTTGCATTCGTTCCAACGATTAAATCCTTAATGTCATCATGATCAACATCCACATAGAAAGGTGCTGGGAAAATCGGTAAATCAACGGGTGTGGTATTACTAGGGTAATTTTGATCAGCACTTACCATAGCCGAATTCTGGTTTGGAGCAGTTCCCCCATTTGTAAGAGCAATGAGGTTATTGTGAGCAACATCCCCTAAAATTAGGTCCATTACATTATCATTGTTTAAGTCTATTGATAAAAGACTAGAGCCCGCATGGCGAGCATATTTTTCTGGATTTGAAATACTTGGTGTTCCACAAAGTCCATCTGTTGCATTTAGAATAACACTGTTGTTTTGATCACTTTCCATGAACTTTCCCCAACATTCATTCATCATTACGTACTCAAGTGAATCTGCATGGCCATAGTTTTCTATCGAAACGTTCTTATGGTATTCGATTCGTTCACCTCCAAGGTGGAAGGTTAAAACATCAATGTCCGTATCTCCGTCAACGTCCACGTAAGCTGGTAAATCAATCGAGCTAACATACAGGTTGTTAATGTTCCCACTTGCATACTCTGACTCTAAAATTTCCTTAGCAAGTTCCCATGTAAGTCCGTCTGTTTGATTTCCTGTATTTCTATACACTTTGACTCCACCAATTCCATAAGTGAAAAGGTCATTTTTACCATCATTGTTATAGTCAACCATGATAGCTCTGTACCTTACGTCTTTTGGGAAGAGAGATCGACTGTCATATACATATTTGTAATACTTCTCACCATTTTCTTCAACGGTTTCAAATAGTCGAATTTGATTTGCACTCCTATCAAATATAAAAAGATCGGGAAGTCCATCGAAATTGTAATCAATTGTAGAAGTTTGAGCATGACTCAATCCTCCAGCCCAGGCGAAATCAAGTGTATCCGTTCCTCTTTTAACAATAATCGAGTCGTTGTACTGAAACCCAAATTGAGCCAGCGCACTGGAAGTAATAAATATAAAATTCGAAAAAAGTACAATCAGAATTAATTTATTCATTTGTTCATCTTTAAATTTAAGACGTTATTTATTAACGAGACGTTGATATAATTACTTTAAATTTACAAAATTCCATGGAGAAATAGTATTACCATTCTAAATTCATGTCATAAACAGGTTCGCCATTTATCAGTGTAATTATTGAATAATTGGGTGCATATTCATTATTTTGCTCAATGGGTTGATCAAGAATAGTAAGGGTTGCCTGTTTTCCTTTTTCTAAGGTGCCGAGTCTACCTTCTTCAAAACATCCATATGAAGCCCACAATGTCATTGCTTTTAGAGCGACTGGGTATGAGACCTTTTCTTCAATTAGAAATCCTGAAGCAGGTTGGTTATTTTTATTTTTTCTCGAAGTAGCTGCAAATAAAGTGGCAAAAGGATCAAAGTCCTCGACGGGAAAATCAGTCCCAAATAGTATCATGCCAGAAGATTTACGCAGAGAGTTATAGGCGTAACCACCTGCTAATAATCGCTTTTCACCAAGGTGTTCTTTTGCCCATCTTTGATCTGTTGTCGCATGAGTGGGCTGAACAGAAGGTAATGCTCTACTTTTTTCGAAAAGTTTAAAATCATCTGGATGGATAACCTGAGCATGCTCAATTCTCCATCGATGATCGGCAACATCGTTCATTAAAGTGTCTATTGTATTTAGAACAACTCTGTTTGCTGAATCACCAATACAGTGACTATTCAGTTGGTAACCTAGATCTTTCACTTTTTTAAATATATCTTGAACCTCCTTTGGAGATTGAAGCATAATACCATATGTTGCTGAATCGGCATAAGGTTCAAGCAGGCAAGCTCCGTGTGAACCTAAGGATCCATCTACAATAACTTTAAAACTGCGAACGGATAAGTTTCCTTCCCTGTAAAACCCTTCTTTCTTAGCAAATTGAAAGTTCTCTTCTGTGGGAAATATCATTGCATAGACTTGTAATTTTAGCTTCTGTTCTCTAGCAAGTTCTTGAAATATTTCAAGCTCATTTCTATGAAGTCCAGCCTCATGCACATGAGTTATGCCGTATGCAAGTAATTCATCCTGTATTTCTAGGATACTTTTTTTAAGGTCCTCTTTTTTTGGTTTTGGTAGCTGATCGTTTACATAGTCTAATGCAAAATCTAAAAGTATTCCAGCTTTTTGATCTACAACGCCTCCTTCGATGATGAGTGTGTCAGAAATCGATGCATAATCCATCATCGCTTGATTTACTAACATAGCGTGACCATCAATTCTAGTTAGTGCCACAGGTGTGTTAGGAAACACCTCAGAGAGTTTCTGATGGTTCGGTAGACTTTTCTCTCCCCATAAACTCTGGTCCCATCCGCGTCCTTGGATAATTTTTTGTTTATGCTTGTTTTGATGTTTCTGGACTCTTCGAATCATTTCATCGTAGGAAGTTACACCCACCAAATTAACGTTTTGACGTTGCTTAGCTAGACTCATTATATGGCCGTGAGCATCGTGTAAGCCAGGGAATACATCTTTTTGCTCGGCATTGATGTATTTATCTGCAGTATATTTATTTAATATCTGTCGTTCTGGTCCAACTTCAATGATTTTATCATCTTTGATAGCAATGGCCTCCGCTTTATCTAAAGCGTCATTCATAATGTGAATATCAGCATTGTGAATGATGAGATCAACAGACTTCCCTTTAAAACAGCTGGATAGAAAAGAAAGGATTAAAAGACACAACCAAAACCGCATAGACTATAATTTTTTATAAAAATACATTGAATTTTGAGGTAAGACCAGTCATTTTTCATGAAAATCGTTTGTATGTTTGCTACATGAAGGCCAATGCAGTTCACTTTTTCATAGGTATTTTGATCTTTATTGGATCTTATCTTTTCGAGGTCGATGCGTTTAATGTTCAAGCATTGGGTTTAGCCATATGGATGGTGTACTGGTGGGTAACGCAACCCATTCCACTCTATGCTACGGCATTATTACCGATTATCGTAGGTTTGCCATTTGAACTTATTGAAAAGGCGCCTCTTGCTCAATCTTACGGGAACCATATGATATTCTTGTTTTTTGGGGGCTTTGTTCTGGCATTAGGAATCGAGAAGTGGAAGCTGCACGAGCAGATCGCGTTTAGTATCATTCGAACTTTCGGTCAAACACCTGTTCGTATCCTGGGTGGCTTCATGGCTGCAACGGCCTTTTTAAGTATGTGGATCAGTAATACAGCAACCGCATTGATGATGCTTCCTATTGCTCTTTCTGTAATCCGAGCAATACCCAGGTTTAGAGAGAAAAAGTTGTTTTCAATCGGGTTGATGTTAAGTATTGCATTTGCCGCGAATATTGGAGGAACAGCCACTTTGATTGGGACTCCTCCAAATATTCAAATGGCAGGAATATTAAATCAACAGTTTGA
>CBFHJL010000144.1:0-5567 GCA_965656195.1 Brumimicrobium sp.
TGAATAGCAGTGTGTCATTAGCTGAGCCATTGCTCCATTGCCAATTTGTAAAAGAACCTGGATTTGTTAACACAAATTGAGCTGAGTCTCCTCCACAAACTTCACTGACTCCGTCAAATTTAATTTTGGGTAAAATTGGCGAACAAAACTTTGCTAAAAACACGTCAAAAGATCCACCACCATAAATGGTTTGTTCAGCCCCATTAGAGGTCATATTACTGAGACTTGCTGAAATGCCACTAACATATAAATGTAGGTTATCTTCGCGCAGGGCAATAGCTCTACCTTCATCAGCATCAGCTCCACCGTAATATGACGACCACTCTCTCTGTCCATTTTTATTTAGATACCCCAAAAAGGCATCATAGTTCGCATCGTGATTGATTTGATACGCTCCTGAAGAGGATATATTCGTTTGACTTTGTGTAAAACCAGTAAAAACAACACCTCCCCCTGGATGATTATTAATTTTGGTAATATAGTCTGCTTCATTACCACCAAAATAACTTCCCCATGATATTGTTCCATTAGGACCAAATTTAGCAATGAAATTATCATCAATACTCGATGGAGTAGATTGAAAAGCATTGTTATAAAAGATCTCGTTAGTACTGGTTGTATTTCCAGCTATGTAGATGGAGTCTTCGGCATCGATAGCGATATCGGTAGCTAAATCATTACCAGTTCCGCCGTAGTAAGTTCCCCATATTAATGTTCCTGTGGGGGAGAACTTTGCGATAAAAGCATCCGCACCTCCATTGAAAGTTGTTTGATGAACACCTGTATTTGAAGTGTTAATAATGCCATTTGTAGAAGTAGTGTAACCGGTCACATACAAATCGTTGTTGCTGTCGATCCCTAAACCACGTCCATCATCATTAGCTGTTCCGTAATACGTTCCCCAAATCCTATTTCCAGTATTATCAAACTTAACGATAAAACACGCGGATGTCCCTAGGAAAAAGTCTTGATGCGAACCTGGGGTTGCAATATTGCTAAGACTACTGGTGTGACCTGTACAGTATATATCGTTATTCTGGTCAACTACAACATCGGCAAAAAAATCATGCATTTCTCCGGCATAGTAGGTACTCCATACAATATTTCCAGTTGTATCAAACTTCGCTAAAAAAGCCTCGTCAGCATCTACAACTGTTTCTTGATGCACACCTGAAGTAGCCATATTCATACTGAAGGTATTTCCTGCTATAAAGACATGTCCATTATTGTATTCTATTGCAAAGCCTCGGTCATAGAAGTTACCTCCATAATATGTTCCCCAGATTTTATTCCCATTTTCATCATGTTTGATAATGAATACATCTGAAAAGGCATTAAATGTACCCTGATAGGTTCCTGTCGTAGCTATATTGTTAAGACTTTGTGTAAATCCTAACAAATAAGAATCCCCATCCTCATCCAAAACAATGTCTTGTACTTGTTCTTGCTGCGAACCACCGGTATAAGTTCCAAAAAGACGAGTAGGTATCGGGTCAATGACTAAGGTCTTTAAGGTATCTAACTTCTCGTTGTTGGCTAGTTCGAAGCCAAATGTTGAATTGTCTATTTTTTTGTACAAGACACTAGCCTCTTTTTTGCCCTGCTTAGACTCAGTCCAACTTAAGGGAATGTTCTCGTTCAAAGGATCAATTGAATTGTTGAAGGTGATTTTGTCAGCTGATATTTCTGGCTTTTGAGACCCTTTAATTCCTAGCTGTATATCATCTATGTTTCCGCCTGGATGAATTATGAAGTTGTATTTGAATTTACCTTCTTCATTAAAGTGAAATTCAACGTCAATATTTGAATAAACATTTTGATAGGTAATTGTTTTACTGGTTTGCGCTTCGCTCGATTCTCCCGCCAAAAAGTACTTCTCTCTATGTGTTGATTCTGAGGAAATTATACTTATGTCATTTTTATTACAGTTTATGAGCTGAATATCAATGCGTTCATATTCATAAATAGAAGGTTTTGATTCTTTATTTAAATCTCCCTTTGGCTCATCTATTAATTTATGAAGTTGATACGAAAATGAATGTTCATGTAACTGAATAAATATGGTATTACTGCATTGACCGGCGAACAGTACGTTGGATTTGTTACCAAACTGATCTTTTATTTGACCCACATTTTCAGTGAAGTGTTGCCCCCTTGCAATTGAGGAAATTGCAAAGAAAATGAGAAGTGAGGATACTAGTTTGAAATTCATGTGTGGTCATAATAACGCCTGAAATGACAATTTGGTTGTTTTATGTTTATTGTTTTTTTACAAAGAGCAACCCTTTTGTTTTTTTTTCGTTAATTTAAAAAAACAATCTATAAAGATGAAAGTAACTCGTTTTGTTCTAGTTGCGGCTACCATACTACTATTTCTCAGTAAAAACGCCAATGCCTGTACTCCATATGGAACTCCTCAGGTAGCATATAATATTGTTGGTACAGATTTAAATGTAACAGTTACAAGCACCACAGGCTGGTCTTGTTGCTATGTATATGAGTTAGAACTAATCTGTGATCAAGCAAATTTTAGTGGAACTGCACAATACCAACCGAATTTCAACCTTTGTAAAAGCTCATCAGCTAATGCGAGTTATCAAGTATATACAATTGATATTTCTACGCTCTGTCCTGGACAAACGTATAAGTTTAGAGTGCGAGAAAAAGTAGAAACTTACAACGGATGGTTTAGTGCTTCCCCATATTCAGCCGTTCAAACATTCGTAGTACCTGGTCCGCAGTTGGATGTAACAGCAGCGGGAAATCCGCTTCAAATATGTCCGCCTCAATGTACAGATATTTCGGCTGTAGCAGTGAATAACTGCGCACCTGTAAGTTACACTTGGGATCAAGGAGTTGGTGCAGGAGCAAATCATAATGTTTGTCCAACAGGTAATACAACTTATACGGTAACAGCTACGATGAACATTCCTTTTTGCCCGATTCCAGCTACTGCAATTGATCAGGTTACAATTACTTCTGCTCCTCTTGCCCAACCAGGTGTGGCATCTTTGACACCATCACCAATATGTGAAGGCGAATCAACAAATTTAACGCTTGTAGGATACACAGGTAATATTCAGTGGCAGTCTTCAGCGACGTCTGGAGGTCCTTGGACTGATGTTCCAGGCGCTACTACAGATAATTATAACACAGGAGCTTTGAATAGTAGCACTTACTATCAAGCGAAAGTTTACACCTGTGATACAGTTTTTTCCAATGAGATTTTTGTTGAAGTCTTTCCAAATCCGGTAGCAGATTTCACAACAGGTGATGTTTGTTTTAACGAACAAGTATCTTTCAACGATCAATCAAATGCTCCTGGAAGTTCAATAAACAACTGGCTTTGGGATTTCGGTGACGGTAACACATCTGCACAACAGAGTCCAACTCACACGTATGGAGCTGATGGGACTTACACTGTGAATCTAACTGTAGAAAATAATGTAGGATGTTCAGATGATGTTAATTTTGATGTAACTGTTTTTCCTTTACCAGTGGCATCTTTTGATTTTGATGAGGTTTGTGAAGATGAAAACACAACGCTCACAAACACTTCGGCTGTTGCAGCGCCTAGTGCTTTGGGCAACTCTTTTTGGGATATAGGAGAAGATGGTATTGTTGATTATACCACTCAAGATGCGTCGCATGCTTTTGGTTCTTTTGGAAACTACACAGTAGAATTAGTTATTGAATCGGACTTTGGGTGTGCTGATTCTATTACACAATCTTTCAATGTTTGGCCATTACCAGTTGTTGATTTTGATGCAAATCCACTATGTTTTGGAGAAGTAACTGATTTTACCGATCAAACGACTGTTCCTTTTGGAGGGAATGTTGCTGATTGGGCTTGGGATTTTGGTGACGGTAATACCGATAATATACAAAATCCAACGAACGAGTATACTACTCCAGGTGTATACGATATTGAGCTCGTAGCTACAACGGATCAAGGCTGTACGGATAATTTAATTGAACCTGTAGATATTTTTGCGCTTCCAACGGCAGACTTTACTGTTGATAATGAGTGCTTTTACGATGCTTTTAACTTCAATGATCAATCTTCAACAACTGTGGATCAATGGGAGTGGGATTTTGGAGATGGAAATACATCTACTCAGCAAAACCCATCTCATCAATTTGCTTCAGCTGGGACTTACACGGTTGAGTTAATTGTAAATACTGCTAGTGGATGTGCAGATACTACAGAGTTAGATGTGACGGCATATGCACAACCTAATGCTGAATTTTCAATCAATCCAGTTTGTTTGAATAATAACTCCGTTTTTACCGATTTATCTGATATTATCCCAGTTGATGGAGATAATATTACCAATTGGCAGTGGGATTTTGATAACGGTAGTACGTCAACTCAACAAAACCCATCAAATGCATATGCAGCAGAAGGGGTATTCAATGTTTCATTAACGGTTACAACAAACTTTGGTTGCGAAGATGATTTCACAACGGATGCCATAGTCTGGCCTTTACCGTCAGTTGATTTTACACCTGTTGATGTTTGCTTGGATTTTGCTACAGAGTTTTCTGATCAATCTACAATATCAAATACCCTTACGAATAACAATTTAGTTGATTGGGAGTGGGATTTCGGAGACGGAAATGGGTCTAATACCCAGAATCCAACGCACACATACGATAGCGAGGGGAATTATAATGCAAATTTGACAGTGACTTCTGGAAATGGCTGTGTCAATGATGAAACTATTCAAGTTACTGTTCACCCAAACCCAGTTGCGAGTTTCACAGGTGTTAATCTAAGTGGTTGTGCACCTATTTGCCCAGAGATAACTTCTACATCTGTGGTTAGTGGATCTTCAACTATTGTCAATTATGAATGGAGACTAAGTGATGGAACCACAGTTGATGGTCCATCAGCAGTTTTTTCTGATTGTTTTGATAATCAATCAGGGAATTCGATATTCTATGGAGTGGAGTTAGAAGTTACCACTAGCGAAGGATGTACAGACACCTATACCGAACCAAATTATATTGAAGTTTTTCATAATCCAATAGCGAATTTCTTTTATGCTCCGGAGGATCCAGATGTGCTTAATCCTGAAGTATCATTTACAAATACTTCTTCTTTTGCGGATAGCTATAGCTGGTCATTTACTGAAATGGGTGGTTCAAATGCTGTTAATCCAGTGATTGATTTCCCTACAGAGCCAGAAAGCTATGATGTAGAGCTTGTCGCAAATACAGATGAGGGCTGCACAGATACAATAAGAGGAGTAGTTGAGATTTTGGATAGAGTTATATTTTACGTTCCAAATACCTTTACGCCTGACTCAGATAATTTTAACGAAACATTTCAGCCTGTATTTTTCAGTGGTTATGATCCTTTCGATTACAATTTGCTCATCTTTGATAGATGGGGAGAAATCGTATTTGAATCTAACGATGCAAGTATTGGATGGGACGGAACGTACGGTGCTGCAAGTAGTCGCATTGTGAAAGACGGAACCTATGTTTGGAAAATAGAGTTCAAGGAGACGATGACTGATAAGAGACGAACGCATACAGGACATGTTAATGTCTTAAAGTAA
>CBFHJL010000145.1:0-5560 GCA_965656195.1 Brumimicrobium sp.
ATTTTTTTTTGGAACAGGATCATCACCGTATCCACCCCAAGGGTGGCATGATGCAATCCGTTTAAGCGCTAGCCATCCACCTTTAAGTACACCCCACTCCTTTATTGCTTGAATAGAATAAGTTGAACAAGTTGGATTGTAACGACATGCAGCAGGAGTTAAAGGACTAATTACCCATTGATAGATCTTTATCAAGAGAATAAAAGGGAATTGAATGATTCGTTTTAACCAATTCATGGTACAAAATTACGGAATATCAGTGACTCTCACGATTTTATTTACCTAGGTATATTTTATATATTTGTATAAAAAATGAAATTAATATATCATCCTGCGGAATCTCGGGGACATGCAAACCACGGTTGGTTAAATTCACATCACTCCTTTAGTTTCGCGAATTACTACAATCCTGAAAAAATGCATTTTGGTGCATTGCGCGTTCTAAATGATGACAGAATAGCACCAGGTACTGGATTCGGGAAACATCCTCATGAAAATATGGAAATCATTTCCATTCCACTCGAAGGAAACCTTCAACATGAAGATAGTATGGGGAATAAAGGTATCATTCAAAAAGGAGAGGTTCAGGTAATGAGTGCTGGAACAGGAATCGTACATAGCGAGATGAACGCAAGTAAATCAGAAGGATGCTCATTTCTACAAATATGGATTATACCCAATCAGCAAAATGTAGAACCAAGATATGGCCAGAGTCGGATAAACCTTTCTGATTCACATGGCAAATGGAATGAAATCGTGGGATCTAAAGAAGATAACAACACCAATTGGATACATCAAGATGCAACAATGTATTTATCCAACTTTTCTATGGGTGATGAAGTGGAATATTCACTAAAAGGAACCGGTCACGGTGTCTATTTCTTCTTACTGAAAGGTAAAATTACGATCGGCGAGAATACCTTGCAAAAGAGAGATGCACTAGGTGCTTGGGATTTCGAGACTACTAAGATTTCAATAAATGAAGATAGTACTCTGCTGGCGATTGAAGTTCCAATGTATTAAACGGTTAGAAAAAACATCTTCACATTTCAGTTTAAAAGAAAATTAAACTATCTTTGCGAACTCATTAAAAATTAAATAATATGAATAACTACGAAACTGTTTTCATTTTAACTCCCGTTTTGTCTGAGGAACAGGCAAAGGAAGCAGTAAAAAAGTTTGAGAGTGAAATCAATTCACTCGGTGGTAAACTCAAGCATTCTGAGTCTTGGGGTCTTAAGAAATTGGCTTATCCAATTCAAAAGAAAACCACAGGATTCTACTTTTTACTGGAATTTGAAGGCGAAGGAGATCTTATCTCTAAACTGGAAGTAACATTTAAACGTGACGAGCGCATCATGCGATTCTTAACGGTGAAAATGGACAAGCATCACCAAGAGTGGGCTGAAAAGAGAAAGTCTCGCAAGAAAAATGCTAAACCAGCAGCACAAGCAGAGGCTAAGTAATTAAAGTAGAACACTAAAAAAAGAATTAGACATGGCACAAAATGATGTTAGATACCTTACTCCTGTAAACATTGAGATCAAAAAGGAGAAATACTGTCGCTTCAAGAAAAGTGGAATCAAATTCGTTGATTATAAGGATGCAGATTTCCTCTTGAAACTTTTGAATGAGCAAGGTAAAATTTTACCTCGTCGTATTACTGGTACTTCAGCGAAATACCAATCAAGAGTTAACAAGGCTGTAAAAAGAGCTCGTCACCTGGCAATATTGCCTTACGTAGGAGATCAATTAAGATAGGCCTTAATTATTAACCTTTTAATAGAAAAGAAACGATGGAACTTATATTAAAAAAGAATGTAGATAAATTGGGTTACAAGGACGATATCGTTACTGTAAAACCAGGATATGCGTTAAACTTTTTGATTCCTCAAGGATATGGAGTTATTGCTAGTGCTTCAGCTACAAAGGCTCACAAAGAAGTATTAAAGCAAAGATCACATAAAGAAGAGAAAGTAAAAGAAGAAGCTCAAGAGATCGCTAATAAGATCAAAGATGTAACAATCAAAATCGGAGCTAAAGTTGGAGAAAATGGTCGTATTTTTGGTTCTGTAAACACAGTTCAACTTTCAGAAGCATTGAAAGCTCAAGGTATTGATATAGATAGAAAATCTTTGAAAATCACTCAAGATCCAATTAAAGAAGTTGGAACTTACCAAGCTGAAGCAAACCTTCACAAAGAAGTTTCTGCAGAGTTTGATTTTGAAGTTACAGGAGAGTAATTCTACTGAACTTAACAATATTAAAGCGTTTAACTTTTGGTTAAACGCTTTTTTTATGTCCTAATTTTAGGGAAGCTTCATTGGCACCTTTTCTACTCTATCATTTAAAATGATACTTCCCGTAACAGCTACGTTAAGTGAATTTGTTCCTGGTAATTGGATTAACTCGTGACATTCATCAAGAACCTTTGGTGGTAACCCATTATCCTCTGCTCCGAGAAGGTAAACTGCTCGTTTAGGATGCACAAAATGCTTCAATGGAGTGGCTCGGTCATCTAGTTCTATTCCAACCAAACGACAGTCGTATGGCAAGTGCGATCTGAAGTCATCAAAATCTTCATAATGAAAAAGCGGGATTCTTGCCCAGGTCTTCAATACGTCGCTTGTTTGCTTCTTGTACTTCTTTCCAATGGTAAAAATATAAGATGCTCCAAGAATATATGCTGAACGCCATAATGTGCCTATATTATGGTCTCTTTTGTGCCCCATAATACCTATGCCGCAATGATTCATATATTCGTCCTTAACCTTCATTCTTTGTTCTTTTTATCAAATGTACATATTTCAGGGCGTTATCAAATCCTCACCAATAGTTCATTTTTTTTAGCAAGATGAAATGACTACTTTTGTGCCCACTTTAAAAGGAAAGATATGGCCGACAAGGAGAAAGAGCGAAAAGCAAAAATGAATGCACTTATTACCGATCTCAAATCAGGTGATGAGAAAAAGATTTCTAAAGCCTTGAAGGGACTTCAGGTCAATGGAGATGATGATGCTATATTCCCTATCATTGAAGTATGGTCTAATGGAGTTTCTGACAAGTCTGAACAAGAGATTATACAATTTTTAGGAGATATCAAATCGACTGGAAGTGCAGATATCATTATAGAAATATTGTTAGACCAAAACTTCAAGAATATCCACCGTCCTCTATTGAGTACAATCTGGAATAGCAAAGTGGACTACTCAACTTACCTTGTTGACTTCGTAACTCTAGCTACTCAACATGATTTCATGGTAACCCTGGAATGTATAACGATCATTGAGAATCTAGATGGTCCATTTGAGGAGCATCATTTTCTAGATGCGGAAATCATTCTTCGTGAATTTGCCGAAAAACACCAAAGCGGAAAAGCAGAAGAAGAGAAGAAATTGAAATTAATAGGAGAGTTAAAAGTAATTCTGAAAGACCTTGAGAGTAGAATTATAGATCTTTAATTAACGTCGTCTTCCTGAGTAAGTCATGGCTTCTCCTTTGCCGAATCCATAACTAACTCCAAAGGTTAAAAATCTTCCTCTCTGCTGAAAACTATATGTATAGTTGCTGCCTTGGTTAACAACAAACTCACGTATTCTTGAGGCAAAAACATCTCTAACAGATAAGCTAAAGATCATCTTTCCTTTCATGATCTTTTTGCGCACCCCAACATTCATAAATGCAAAACCAGATTGAGTCCCTTGTACTGTAATAATTTCTGAACGGTACTCACCTGAAAGCTCTATATCAAATCCTCTCTTTAACTTGAATTTCGACGTCATTTCGGCAGTATATTTCTGTCCTGAGAAATCAAAGATCTGATCATTGAAAGATCCTTTTCTTATAAAGTAACCGTAGTTTAAATCTCCGTTAATTGTAAGCCACTTTGTTGCATTATATTTTGCATTCAGTTCTAAACCAGTAGTATTACTAGTTCCAATATTATCGGGTTTACGTATGTTTACATTTCCGTCAAAGAAAGAAACACGTTCAATAACATCAGTTGTGTAAAGGTTATATACACTAGTATTCAAAGTGATTTTCTTCCAAACAAATATTCCCGTTAGCTCATACGAGTCAGTAAATTCAGGAAGAAGATTTGGGTTTCCTTGACGAATATTAAAGTTATTTCGGATATTGAAAAATGGATTCAAATCCCAAAGCCTAGGTCGATATATCCTTCTCGAATAACCGGCCTGTATAGAAAACCTTTTCGAAAACTTATATGATGTATGTACAGAAGGAAATAAATTAGAGTAGTTCTGTTCATTCTTTTGATTTGTATTAGTGAGCAATGTATTCAGCTCAGTATTCTCACCTCTTAAACCTAACTTCAATCCCCAGTGCTCGCTTTCATAAGCCCCTGTAACATATACACCTAGTACATTTTGAATAAATTCAAAGTTATTGGTCAAATTCGAGTCCACCACGAACTCACCATTATCCTCGTCAAGAACTTCATAGTCGTTGCCGACATCATTGATTACATATTGAGCTCCCGTTTCTAAGGTAATCTTTTCAGTAATTGGGTTCTTATAATCTAGTTTAAACGTATAATCTGCCTGCTGAAAATTAGTCGAAGTTCTCTGATCGGGAGAAGGGTCTTGTCCAGACAGAACTCTATTTGTGAAATCAGAAGAAAGATTCTTTCCAAAATATCTTCCAAGGGTACCAAACGATAACTCATGATCCTCCTTATTCTTGAATTGCTTTACATATTGCAAATCATATTCCCACTTAGGGTTGGTAGCGTTCGTCACCTCCTCTCGTTCCCATTCAGAAAGTTCATTCCCTTCAATATCCAATACCCTAAACTTCGTTATTGATGGCTGATCTTCAATTTCATAAGCGAAACTACCGGAGAGCGTGATTACGTTGTATTTATTAATGTAATAATCTGTACCAAGGGTAATATTGTAAAAGTTCTCGTTTCGATAATTTACACCATCACTTAGCACCGATAAACTGTCTATAAAATCTGTGTTTTCATTATTAAAGTATTGTGGTAGTGATCTGTACCCCAATCCAAACTGAGTGAAGAAATTAAACCTTTCTGTTCTATAATTCATACTAGCACCTAGACTATGATTATGTGGCCAACCTGTATTTGCCGATATAGAACCATTCAAACCTTTCTTATTGTCTTTCTTCAAAACAATATTGATGATTCCAGCAGATCCTTCCGCCTGATATTTAGCAGAAGGATTCGTGATCACCTCTATTTTCTCAATTTGATCTGCAGTTATACTTCCTAGTGCTCCGCTTTGTTCATCAGCCAGCACAGAAGGCTTCCCGTTAATCAGTATTTGTACACCTGAGTTATTCCTTAAAGTAATAGCTCCTTCAATATCAACATTTACAGAAGGAACATTATTCAGAAGTTCAAGTGCTCCCATTCCAGTGCTACTGATGTCTTTCCCAACATTAAAAACACGTTTATCTAATTTAAACTCTAACGTTGATTTTTCTGCTCTAATTTCGACCCCTTCTAACTCAGTCACATTGCTTTCTAGATTTATTACTCCTAGTTCTGCAATGCCATTAGTGAAATGCAACGAAT
>CBFHJL010000146.1:0-5378 GCA_965656195.1 Brumimicrobium sp.
AATCCTGGTCCTCCTTCCCGAGGGTCTAAAAACTTTGGTTTGTTAACCCCTTGGTCATTAAGAATGATTTGATCATACAATTCTGCAGATGTAGGGTCTTCAAATTCTTGTCCCCAGGTCATATGCCCTCCAAAGGTAAAACCAGCAGAAGAGGAGAGGAAAGAAGTTGCATTCCCTTTGTCCATAGTTATTCCAAAAGGAATTAAAAAGAGCGGTGAAATATCAAAACCTACATTTGCGAATAGGTTTACTGTATTGACAGTCCCAGTGCCATAGGTCTCAAGTTTATCTAATTTTCTTCTGAATTCATTAGGCTCATCACCTTTGGCGTCTAATTCACTGCCATGTCCTATTCGACCTCCTTCTAATGTGATACCTCCATCAATGGGTCCTCCTCTCGCTTCTGCAACTAGCCCTGCGAGAAAAGAACTCGGTGCAAAAGCTGTTCTTCTCGGATTCATCCATGAGATTTTAGGCCCGATTCCAAAGTGGGGTCCTATATCTTGTACACCTACATTCATCTGCTGCACATTTACATCCGCCGTAGTATAAGTTGTATAGTATTCTACTCTTCCCCCGTTACCTGTGTATCTTGTTCCTGTGCGGTATGTTTTAGACTCAACATTAGAAACTGTTGTTTGAGTTGCTGGAACACTAACCATGTCTGGAGAGAAGTGCCATTTCATTGCATCTATTCTAAATGTGATTGAAGGATAGAATCCTGCTCCTTTATAGTAATCGGGTTCGTCACCCATAGATAATCCCAAACGGGTATTTAGGTTTAATTCTATGGATCCAAATGGGACGCGTACTCTATACCCAGGATTTAGTCCGAAATATAAAATACTGTTTTGTGCATCTCCAGAGTAATTATTGATGTTGTGAAAACGAAACGTTCCAAACTCTAGGGCTAAAACTGGGTGACCTCTAAATACCCGGTTCTCCGATTTTTGAGCGCCAAACGTAAGTATAGGTAATGGGAAATTTGCCCCAACGGCAAACTGGGCTCCAAACTCTCTTGTGTTGATCTGTTGTGTTCCTGTGAAACCAAAAGGAATTTCTCCATTTACATTCGATATACCGAATCCTAGCTTAAGCTCAAGTACATCAGAAAGTACATTGATACCTACCCATGGTTGATCATAACTTACCAGGTCTCCTAATCCTGGGCGATATAACATAATCCCCATTCCTCCATGATTTTTATCCAATTCGATTTGGTTTTCACGGTAATCTCTTTTCATTTTAGGTGTGACCTCTTGGGAATGAGAGAATTTAATAAGAGAAAGTGTAATAAAACAAAATAGAAATGTTTTCATTTAGTGTGTAGTGTTGTATAATAGGGTCAAAATTAGTGAATTATAACCTTACTGATAGTGATGATTACCAACTATTCTTTAGGTAATTTTACCCATTTTTCTATCATATTCTTGATAATTGACAATCCGATAAGATTTCCGTTCATCATATTAATTATTGTGAGCGTCAATGAGTGTAAATCAGGCTATTTATTATTTTATTTTCCTTGAGTACTATTTGACAGGCCTTTTTATTATATTTCGTTTATAAATTCCATCGACTGAATGCGAGTTCTACTCACTGTAATTATTTCTTTAATATGTTTTGGACTTTTTGCTCAAGATCAGGATCCTCTTTCGTCCTTTAAAGCGCTTGAAAACAGCTTGAAATATACTGTTCCAGATAGTTTAAAAACATATGCAAATTCACTAGATTCTAATACTGTTCAGGGTCGAGCATTCAAAGAGTGGTTTACAGGCCGCAGTTATTTTTGGAACTCTGATTATCCAAATGCTTATCTACATTTGGAAAGGGCATTAGAGTTAATCAAGCAACTGGATGATGAAATCCTGCTTGGTGAACTTTATCTTCATCTTTCGGCTGCTTTGGCCGTCGTGGATGAGCAAGGAAGTGCATTGTCATATGCTCTAGAAGCCAATGAATTACTTTCGGAACATGGGTCAAATGAACAACAAACAAGAGCAGCGATCACTCTTGGTGAAATGTATAGAAAGATTGGTGATTATAAAAATGCTTTTTCTATTCTAAATCGTACGCTGCATTCGACAGCCGATTTCTCGTTCAATCGAGCACGATGCTTAAACCGACTCGCAGCTGTATCTTCAGAGGTTGGAAAGCTAGACTCTTCAATGTATTACTCTTACAGCTCACTTGAAATAGCCAATACGATCGATGATCCAAATCTTATTGCCACGTCAGAAAATGAGATAGGGTATGTTTTAAGATTACAAGATAAGTTCCAAGAATCGCTCCTTCACTTTTTTAAAGCAGACTCATTGTGGAGGTCTATTGGGATGCTGCGTTATGCGAGCAATCCAATTCATCATGCGGCAGTTGTCTATAGAAGTATCGGAGAGGTGGAAAAAGGTTTGAGTATCACTCATGAAGCCTATGCGAATACAAGGGGAAAGGGCTGGTACCAAATTGAAATGAATCAATTGGACGACCTTAAAGCCATGCACGATTTATTAAACAATGAAGATTCTGTTCTTTATTACGATAGAGAGCGACTTCAGGCCGCAATTAATTTTCGGACAAAACAGTTTGAGGTGAATACGAAGATGGTTGAAATTCTCTATGCTCAAAAAGAAAATGAACAAACGATACGTGAGCAAAGTATTAAAATCAGGAATGAAGCGCTTGAAAAGGAGGCGATCAACAGGGAGCGGACAACACTTTTGATTATAGTTTCTTTGATTGTGATCATTTTATTGATCATTTTTATTTATGCCTTTAATCAGCGTAAACTTCAGAAAAAGTTAGCATTAGAAAATGCAGATAAAGAGAAAAAGAATGAACAGCTGTTAGTGGCTTTAGGAGCAAATGAGGCGCTAATTCAAGAAATTAGTCATCGTGTTAAGAATAACTTGGCAGTTTTATCTGGACTTTTGACAATGCAAGCCAATCGTTCTGATAATGAGAAGGTGAAAAAAGAGCTAACCGATAGTATATTGCGAATTGAGTCTATTTCTACGATCCATAAGAAATTGTATGATAAACGAACCGATGCAAAAGTTGATCTTAATGAAGCATTATCTGAGTTAAGTCAGAACGTAGTCTCTGCCATGGGTAAGAATCCGTCCGAAGATCTAGAAATGAATTTGGATGAGGTAGAACTTGATATTGCAGAGGCAGTAACGCTCTGTTTGATTGTTAATGAAGCCATAACAAACAGTTGCAAGTATGGTAATGTTAGTAATGACAATAAGTTACACGTGAATCTGATCAGTACCAATGGTGAATTGATCTGCAGTATCATAGACCACGGTCCTGGTTTTGATGAAAAAGAAATCCCTAAGGAGTCGAAAAGTCTAGGAGTGTATCTAATTCGATTATTGTCGAAACAACTGGGCGCTAAATTGAATTGGCAAAAAACACAAGAATCATTTATTTTGAGTATTGAATTGAAGACTGATGGAGAGGATTAAGCGTGTATTGATTGTAGAGGATGAGTTAGTAATTGCTGAAAATACAAAGTTCCATTTAAAGGAGCTTATTGACGGTGTTGAAGTCGAAGTGGCAGGGAGCTCTCAGGAAGCGTTAACAATCCTAGATGAATTTACTCCAGTTTTGGTTTTATTGGATATTCGTCTGGGCAAAAATGATAGCGGTATTGATTTCGCTGAGAAGTTAATCAAATTGAATATCCCTTTTATTTTCCTTACTGCTCATGGTGATGAAAAGACTGTCTCTGAAGCAGTTTCAAAATCGCCTATCGGATATATGGTGAAGCCAATCTCTAAGCAAGATTTATTAGTTAATTTAAAGTTAGCACTAACGAAAATTTCAACTATTAAATATTATATTTTCAAAGACGGAACACACGATGTGCGTTTACCCGAAGATTCTATTGTTTATTTGCAGGTAGATGGTAATTATACTGAAATCTACACCACAGAGAAACGTTATGTAGAGCGCAAAAGTTTGACCAAAATCATAGAAGAATTAGAAATTGAATTGATCCGTATTCACCGTAATACATATGTCAATCCTGATTTTATTAAAGAGGCAAATGCATCTGCGTATCTGACAACAGGAGCTGTTTTGCCTATCTCTCGTAACTACAAAAAAGAGCTTCAGGAGCGTTTGTTTTCAAAGTAAAAAAGCGATCATTTTGTGTCTTTTTTGCATTTTATCATCAAAAAAATGCATCTCGTCACCTAGTCTATATAAATATGCATTGAATTATTTTTCAATTCGTTCTTTTGAACTGAAAAACTTAAAAACGAATACTTATGAAAAAACTAATTACTACTTTTTGTGCTGCTATTGGAATGCTTTCGTTCTCACATGCACAAACTGCACTTGACTTTGATGGATCAGATGATATCGTGGATTGCGGAACAACGCTGTCCACTGCTCTTGATGGTGCAACAAGTCTGACAGTTGAAGCTTGGGTGAATACTTCAACATTAACAGGCCCTTTTGGGGTTATTGTAGGAAACTACTATTACCCAGGTCCTTCGCCAGAAATGCAATTCTTATTACGTCGTGATAATGATGAGTATCTTTTTCAAATAAGTGAAGGGGGAACATCTCCTTTTGTTAAATCAGGAGTAGCTTCGGTTATTCCAGGCCAGTGGCAACATGTTGTTGGTACATGGGACGGATCTACAATGAAGATTTATGTTGACGGCGTAGAAATGGGCAGTAATGCAACTGGTGCGATATCTCTGCGAACTACAGCGAATAAAGTTGGTGTAGGGGGTAACGCATTTAATGAATTTTTTACTGGTCAGATAGATAATGTTCGTATTTGGAGTGATGTTAGGACTGTTACGGAGATCAATGAATTTATGTCTTGTGAGGTTACTACAAATACTCCTGGCTTGTTAGCTTCGTACCATTTTAATGATGGATTAGATGGTGGTGCAAACGCGACGAATACAGTATTGTTTGATAATTCAGGTAATGGATATCATGGGACGTTACAGAATTTTGCTTTGACCGGAGCATCTTCCAATTTTATTACTTCTAATCGTACAGATTATATTAGTGTTCAAGCTTCTCTCGGATCTGCTTCAACTCTAGACCGCACAAATCCTCATCAAGCTGGAGACTTTAATGGCGATGGATTCGATGATATCTTAGCAACAACTAGTGGTGGATCACACAGTATTTATTTTAGCGATGGATTCGGTCATTTTGAAACACCAGTGGCAGTAATTAACCCAATTGGAGGAGGTTACGATGTCGCTGATATCGATAATGATGGTGATATTGATATGATTAACTATGGGGGTAATGAATTCAAAGTGTATGTAAATGACGGTTCAGGAAACTTCACGGAACAAGCACCTGTAGCCCTTGATGGAACTGGTGGAGTAAATGTTGCCAGA
>CBFHJL010000147.1:0-5134 GCA_965656195.1 Brumimicrobium sp.
ACACTTTGCAGCATCGTTTACATTAGGGCAATAACTAGTACTCCCAAGGATTCTCGGAGCATGAAAACCTCCTTCAACACTTAAGTAACCGTAATTACCCGAAAGAAGTTTTCCAATCTTCAACTCGCTTCCTGCTTTTACATTAAAGGGTTTAGCGAAAGGAACTTGCTTTCCATTGAGTTGAGCATCATACTGCCCTCCTGCAAGAACAATCGTAGTGCGCGCATGAAAGTAAAGCTTTGGACCCACCTGAATAAACTCTAGCACCGGTTTACCCGGATCATTATTCAGCAGATGGTTTGCTAATCGGTAAGATCTGAGGTCCATAGCACCAGAGGTTGGAATTCCCTTTGATCTGAATCCCGATCGGCCTTCATCTTGAATAGTGGTGTGTAAACCAGGGTCTTTAACTTCGATCATGATGCTCTTTGTAAATTTTATGGTTTAAACCTCTCAATTCGCTCAGTGAATATGTTGATAATTCCTTCTCTAGCTTTTTAAAAGCTTCCGTATTGATAGTATAAAAAATGATAGCATCCCCAGCGTTTAGAAGCGTCACACTTATGTCTTCAGGATTAAATAATGGCATTGGAGATCTTCCGATAATATTCCAGCCTCCGGGAGATCTAGATGGATAAATTCCAGTTTGAGCCCCAGCTATTCCAACAGCTCCTTTCGGGACGCTCTTTCTTGGTGTTGATTTTCTCGGATGATATAGTTTTTCACTTAAACCACCCAAATAAGGGAATCCAGGAAGAAAGCCCATGAAATAAACGGGATATTCTGTTGAAGTATGAAGTTTTACCATTTCCTCCCTTGAGATGTTCTTGCTATTACAAAAAGATTCACCATCAATTGAATACTCGTTTTCATAACATACTGGAATATAAACCTTTTTAGAATCACTTTGATTTATAAGAAAATCCTGTTTTAATTCTTGCTTTTTTAACTCATCTAAGATTAGCGCCTGCTTAAAAGGATCTTTCAGGTATACCGCTAGTTCATTGTAAGACAAAGTAATGTCTTGAATAAGCGTTCCTAATTCTTCTTTTATTTGATTGCTCCATGCCACAATTAAAGAATGAACATCTGGATCTATTTTAGCCTTCCAGTACAATCGTATACCAAAGTCTCCGAATTTTTCAACTGTGGGCTTCATTCTTCAGAGAATTTTAAAAGTTGAGCTCTTATATATTCCAACATAACTAAAGCCTCGGGATGATCTCCATGAATGCAGAACGTATCCGCCTTAATTGCTTGCTTTACTCCTGATACTGTTGTCACCTGCTCAAGAAAGTGCATTTCATAAAGTTGGTTCCAAGCCTGTTCTTTTGTAGTGTGAAGCGCATTCTCCATTTTCCTGCTCACCAATGTTAGGTCCTGATTATATGCCCTATCTATAAAGGCCTCAAACGAAAAGGAAAAGTCTGAGCCTCCGGATTGATGTAACATTGATTTATGAGGTGTGTAAATCCTTGTTTTGTATCTGGGCTGTGATAAAGTACTTAACAGTAATTCTGCTACTCTACTATCATTTGCTGATTCGTTATATAAAGCCCCATGTGCTTTGATGTGATGAACTTCTACATTTTCTTTTTCGGCAATAGTAAAGAAAAGATCTAACTGTTCTGATAAGCTTTTTCTTAATTGTTCTTCACTTATGTCCGGTCGTATTCTTCCAAAGTTTTTGCGATCAGGGTAAGAAGGGTGAGCACCAATTTTAACGTTAAACTTTTTAGCAAGCCTTATGGATTGAGTGATTGACTGCTCGTCTCCGATATGTCCACCACAAGCAATGTTACATGAATTTAGGAGAGGCATTAACTTTTCGTCTTGACCTGCCTCTTCGCCCAGATCTGCATTGATATTCACTTCATTCGGTAGCACAACCCCAAGATATGAAATTGTATTTGAACACAAAAAAAGGGCGAACATTTCTGCCGCCCTTTATCACTATTTTGAAAGATATTAAACTAATGCTTGCTCTCCCTCTTCTGCTTCGTAAGAAGAAACAGCAGGACAAGAACACATTAAGTTTCTATCCCCGAAAGCATCGTCAACTCTTCGTACAGATACCCAGAACTTATTACTTACCAAGTAAGGTAATGGGTAAGCTGCTTCCTGAGGTGAATACTTATACTCCCAGTTTTTATTAATTATACAATCCGCTGTATGAGGAGCGTTCTTTATAATATTGTTCTCTTTATCAACATAACCGTTTTCGATCTCTTTGATCTCTTTTCTGATGCTTATCATGGCATCACAAAAACGATCTAGCTCTTCTTTATCTTCCGATTCAGTAGGTTCAATCATTAAAGTTCCTGCTACTGGAAAAGAAACGGTTGGTGAATGAAAACCATAATCGATAAGTCTTTTTGCCATATCAGCAACCTCGACATTTGCAGTTTTCTTGAATTCTCGACAGTCTAAGATCATTTCGTGAGCCACAGTATTGTTAACTCCGGAGTACAATATTCCGTAATGATCTTTCAACCTTGCCTTAATGTAGTTAGCGTTAACAATCGCCATTTCTGTTGACTCTCTTAGTCCTTTAGAGCCAAGCATTTTGATGTAAGCGTAAGAAATTAAAAGTATCAATGCACTCCCATAAGGCGCTCCAGATATTCCATGAATAGGATTCTTTCCACCTACACCTTCTATTGCAACACTTCCAGGCAAGAATGGAGAAAGGTGTTCTGCAACACCAATTGGACCCATTCCAGGACCTCCTCCACCGTGAGGGATCGCAAATGTTTTATGTAGGTTTAAATGACAAACATCTGCTCCTATGTTTCCTGGGTTAGTTAATCCAACCTGAGCATTCATGTTTGCTCCATCCATGTATACCTGACCTCCATTTTCATGAACAATCGTTGTAACTTCTTTAATTCCTGGCTCATATACTCCGTGAGTCGATGGATAAGTTACCATCAATGCTCCAAGGTTTTCCTTGTGCTGTTCAACTTTTTCTCTGAGGTCTTCAATATCAATGTTTCCATGATCATCGCATTTAGTAACAACGACCTTAAATCCTGCCATAACCGCGGAAGCCGGATTGGTTCCGTGAGCAGATGATGGAATGATACAGATATTTCTTTCTGGGTTACCATTTGCTTCGTGGTATGCTTTAATCACCATTAAACCTGCGTACTCTCCCTGTGCTCCAGAATTTGGTTGCAATGAAACTGAGTGGAAGCCTGTGATCTCACAAAGGTCTCTTTCCAACTCCTTAAACATTGTATGATATCCTCTTGCTTGGCTAACCGGTGCGAACGGGTGGATATTTGCAAATTCAGGCCACGTTATTGGCATCAATTGAGCGGCAGCATTCAGTTTCATAGTACATGAACCCAATGGAATCATTGAGTGAACCAATGAAAGGTCTTTATTTTCAAGCTTCTTCAAATAACGCATCATTTTCGTTTCCGAATGGTATTTATTGAATACCTCATGCGACAAAATATCTGTTTTTCTGGAAAGCTCTTTATTCACCTCTGAAGAAATGAATGTTACCTCTTGAGATTTTTGATGAGCAGCTAATTCTAAAACTCCTACCAACCCAAGTACCTCATCATTATTTGTTCTTTCACCTACACTAATAGTAAAAGTATTATCGTCAACATATCTCAAATTAATATGATGTTCTTCACACACTTTTTTAATGTCTTCACAAGACAATCCATTAGGCGTTTCCACCCAAATCGTATCAAAATAATCGTTGTGCAAGACTTTATAACCCGCTCTCTCAATCGACTTATGAATCGTTGCTGTTTGATTATGAATGTTTTGAGCGATTTCTTTTAGGCCATGTGGTCCATGATAAACTCCATACATTCCAGCCATCACTGCTAATAGCGCCTGAGCTGTACAAATGTTTGATGTTGCTTTATCTCGTTTGATGTGTTGCTCACGCGTTTGCAGCGCCATTCTGTATGCTACATTGTCATCTTTATCTTTTGACACCCCTATTATTCTTCCAGGGATGTGTCTTTTGAACTCCTCTTTCGTAGCAAAATAAGCTGCATGAGGTCCACCATAACCCATTGGTACACCAAATCGTTGAGTTGAACCACAAACGACATCCACTCCCATTTTTCCTGGAGCTTCTAAAAGAACTAAGGACATGATGTCTGCTGCTACTGCAACCTTTACACCATTTTCTGATAATTTTTTCGCAAAACCTCTTAAGTCTTTTACTCTTCCTAGTGAATCTGGATATTGAGCAAGAGCTCCAAATATTTTATCATCATTAAAATCAAAGTCTGTCGGATCACCGAACACCAATTCAATACCAAGATGGTGTGCTCTACCCTTTATAACATCAATAGTCTGAGGATATGCATATTCAGACACAAAGAACTTGTTTTTTCCTGCCTTTACATCCGCTCTTTTTCGAGCATTGTAGAACATTATCATTGCTTCGGCTGCTGCCGTTGATTCATCAAGCAGAGATGCATTAGCTATCTCTAATCCTGTTAAATCAATAATCATTGTTTGGAAGTTCAATAACGCTTCTAAACGTCCTTGAGCTATTTCAGCCTGGTAAGGAGTGTAAGCAGTATACCATCCTGGATTTTCCAATACATTTCTCTGGATCACAGGAGGAACATTGGTTTCACTGTACCCCAGACCAATATATGACTTGAACACTTTGTTTTGAATTGCCAAACCTCCAATATGATCTAAATATTGTTTCTCGGTCATGGCTGAACTTATATCAAGTTCATTCTTTAGTCGTATTCCCGAGGGAACAGTTAAACCCATTAATTCTTCAACAGAATCAACTCCTATTGCCTTCAACATCTCCTCTTTTTCAGTGGTCGAAGGACCAATATGCCGCTTTGAAAATGCACCCATCTTTATCGATTTAAATTGAGACTACAAATATACGCTTTCTACTATGCATCAAAAATTATTTGCCGAATATAAACGCAGTATTACATGATTGTTAGCTACTCAACATTTGAAATATAAAAACGGTCCGCAGAATAACTGAAAATGAAGTGATTTGTCACTTTTAGAACGATAGCAACAGCGCTCAAAGATTTCGTGCTGTTTTTTATTTGCGAACACAACAATATATTCCCTTACTTTGTCAATACAAATATGTCGTTTCTAAGGCTCATCATATATG
>CBFHJL010000148.1:0-5104 GCA_965656195.1 Brumimicrobium sp.
GATTGCGTTGTAACCGTTCCTCTTTCGAAATCGATTTCCGAGAGGATTGATCTTTGAGAATATTCTGGTTTTTAATTTCATCCTCTACTTATCTTAGTATTAGAACAATACGGTCTTGAACGTGTTGGTTTCTAAACTTGGGATGTACTCGTTTGATTGCTGACCAATTCTTAGCTTTTTCAGGATTGATTGATAGATCCTTCATGATTTGTTTATCGATGACTTTGAATGCCGGTCGATTCAATTGTTTGGCAAACTCATCTCTAAGCTCCATTAGCTTTTCAAACCTCATCCATTCCCGAAGAGATAGTTCCTTTCTATCCTTTTCTGGAACAATTTCAAATGGTGCTGCCACCCAATTAGACGCCTCAAATTGAATCATTTCCTGTTCAAACCAAGCCATTCTGTTTTGCTCCTCCAATTGTTGCTCTAAGACTTCCTGTAGTTCGAAAAGATCGACAACATCTAAAGCAGCATAATGTTTTTGCTCATCTGTTAAGGGACGTTGAAACCAGTTACTTTTTTGTTGACTAACTTGAGCCTCTCTGCCTAATTCATCAATTAAGGTGTTGCTCAATGAGAGAGACTGTTTGCCCGTCAGAATTCGAGCAACCGCCAAATCCTTTATACCTCTCGGAGTTGCTCCCAAATGAACCAAAAGGCGCATATCTTCATTGAATGCAAAGCATAATTTCGTAATTTTCTCACTTTCTATTACAGGAAAAACTTTTTCAATGTTTACGTCTGCCAAGGGGTCTATTAAATAACACTCCTCTCCATCAAATATTTGCATTAGGCAAAGATTGAAACCATATCTATAGTGGTTTTTATCGAACTCTAAATCTATTCCTATAGAAGATTTCTTGATCAGCTGGCTCACTACTTTTTCAAGTGCCTTATCATCGGTAATGTAGTGAACAGGATACTTCATACTCTAGTGATCTCGTCCCATCAGAAATTTAGCTAACTCCAGCAACGGAGCTTTATTTTCATCAGAAACATTAATGGCTTCCATGTTTTTCAGCGCCTTGTTATAATATTCGGACTTTACTTCTTCAGCATGTGCCTTAACACCTATTTCGTCAAAGATCAATTTAACCTTTTCGATACGCTCATTACCGTGAAGATCATTCATGGCATTATTGAGGGCGTACAACTGATCGGCAGATGCAAGTTCCTTTGCTTTCAGTAATAAATATGTTTTTTTGTTGGCTAGAATATCACCCCCAACCTGCTTACCAAATTTATCTGGATCTGCATACAAATCTAATAAATCATCTTGCATTTGAAAGGCCAGACCTATATTCATCCCAAAGTCATAAATTGCTTTTTTTCCATCTTCCGGTGCTTTGGCAACAGTGGCTCCCATTTCCAAAGCCGCACCTAATAGAACTGATGTTTTCAGGCGAATCATTTCGATATAAGCTTCGATACTCACTTCCTCCAAAGATTCAAAATCCATATCCAACTGCTGACCTTCACATACTTCTTTTGCAGTTCTCGAGAAAATATTCAATAATGAAGGGAGTACATCAACCTCATGACGTGATAAATGCTCATATGCTTCTACAAACAAAACATCACCAGACAAAATGCCTATGTTCGTATTCCATTTTTCATGTACCGTTTGCTTTGCTCTTCTCAAAGGAGCTTCATCCATAATATCATCATGAATCAATGTGAAATTATGAAAAAGCTCCACGGCTAAAGCCGCATTTATCGCTTTGACTCCCGGTTCTCCAAAAAGGCTACAACCTAGCATTGTAAGCGTTGGACGCGTTCTTTTTCCTCCCAAAGTTAAGAAGTAACGCAATGGGTCGTACAGATTCTTTGGTGACGCTGGAAAATCAAGTTTACTTATTTTATCTTCCAGGATAGATTGATATTCTTCGAGCTCTTGCATGAAACTATTTTATCAAATTTAATAGGTAATTCCCATATCCACTTTTAACAAGCGGTTGTGCCAATTGTTTCAATTCAGCTTTATCGATAAAGCCCTTTCGAAATGCAACCTCTTCAATACAGCCGATTTTGAGTCCTTGTCTTTCTTCTATCACTTGAACAAACTGCCCAGCTTGCATTAAAGAAGGGAAGGTTCCCGTATCTAGCCATGCAGTCCCACGATTCAGAACAGCTACCTTGAGATTATTTCTCTTTAAATACTCTGCATTTACGTCAGTGATTTCATACTCTCCACGAGCCGAAGGTTTTAGATTCTTTGCGATTTCAATGACATCATTGTCATAAAAATAAAGACCCGGAACTGCATAATTCGATTTAGGATTTTCTGGCTTTTCTTCAATAGAAATAGCGTTCATATCATTATCAAATTCAACAACTCCATAACGTTTAGGATCTGAAACATGATAAGCATAAACCACTCCCCCTTCAGGATCGTTATTCTCTTGAAGTAGGTCGTCCATTCCGACACCATAGAATATATTATCGCCAAGAATCAATGCAACCTTATCGTTGCCTATAAATTCTTCACCTATTACAAAAGCTTGAGCTAAACCATTTGGTTCTTCCTGAACAGCATACTCAAATTTGCACCCGAGCTGACTTCCATCACCCAGTAATTTCTTAAACTGAGGCATGTCATGAGGTGTAGAAATAATCAAAATCTCTTGGATACCGGCACTCATCAAAATTGATAATGGATAATAAATCATTGGCTTATCATATACAGGCATCAATTGTTTACTTACCGCTAATGTGAGTGGATGCAAACGTGTTCCTGACCCCCCTGCTAGAATAATTCCTTTCATTCCTAATGATTTAAGTTAGTCTTCATTTTGATCGATCTTAGTTCTTGGATCAACCGATAATTCTTCCAAATCAATATCAAGCTCTTCATCGTATATATTTATGAACGGCTCTTTTAATGCTTTGTTTGCAATCCTTTTCTCAAGACTTAACAATAGAGATGGAAGAACAACAAGATTAGTCAACATGGCCACTAAAAGGGTGAGTGAGACTAACATCCCCAAAGCCTGTGTTCCGCCAAACTGAGAAAGGGCAAACATTGAGAAGCCAAAAAATAGGACTATTGAAGTATAGAACATACTTAAACCTGTTTCTCGCAATGCATTAATTACACATGTTCTTAAATCCCAACTTTTATTCTTCAATTCCTGACGATACTTTGCCAAAAAGTGAATTGTATCATCGACCGAAATACCAAACGCAATACTAAAGACGAGTATAGTTGATGGCTTAATAGGAATTGCAAAGAATCCCATTACTCCAGCGGTAAATAATAAAGGAATGAAGTTAGGCACTAATGAAATTATTACCATTCTCCATGATCCAAAAAGGAGTGCCATCATCACAGCAATCATTCCTATAGCAATTGCTAAACTTGTCAGTAGATTCTTTACAAGATATTGTGTTCCTTCGGCAGCAACTATAGCGGTACCTGTAAAAATATATTCAATTTTTTCTTCTTCAATTGCTGACTTTAAGGCATTATTGAATTCAGGTTTTTCATAATAAGAAGACAACAACTCAGGGTCTAAATCAAATTGAAACTGAAGAGAGTCATTTCCGTTAGCGAGCTGATACGTCAAGTTATTTCTATATGCGCTCGAAAGTTTAAAAATGGAATCTAAATAATCAGTGTTACCCTTCTTTACTTTTTCATAAAAAGATATTGCCTCTTCATACTCAGGATTGAGAAGCGTATCCATTTTTTCAGAAAGTGACTCTACTTTTTCAGCAATTTCATACGATCCAAGATCTACGATCTGCATTCGAATTCTCATGGTTGTGTTTGCGGTATCTACCAGTTCTTTCATAGAGTAACCAATGCCAACATTGGGAAAATATTTTTCAGTTGTTGCTAGCACTTCTTTTTCGTCAAATGAACCAGATAAGTAATTACTGATTTCGTCTTTTGATGGGGTTCTAATGTCTACAATTGAATCCAAAGAGTCAATCGGTTCCGGAAGATTCAAAGGAATCAAATCTTTTGCAATTTTAGGATAGTTATATAAAATAGAGTCTGCGTATTCTGCGTTTCCTGCTTTCAATGAATCTCTCAAACGGAATGCCGTTTTTGTTCTCGCCATATCCAACTGAAAAGCATCGACATATTGCCCCAAGCGCCTCATATCTTTTCTACTTATCAACCTGTACATATCAGGATTATTCCCGTAATACGCCATGTTAATGAGCTTCATAAAATCTACAGCAGAAATCGATTTACTAAATACTGTATCCTGTTTTAGGAGATTTTGAACACTTTCAACCTTCCCCAATAACTTACTGTTGAATTTACGTCCATCACTTTTGTAGTCAAGCAATAGTTCGAAAGGAACAGCTCCACCGAAGTTTTCTTGTATAAATTCAACATCCTTCAATATGGGATCTGAATCAGGCAGGTCGCTGGTGAGGTTACCCGTAGCTTGCATTTTAGAAATTCCCCATGCACAAAGCGCTACAATAACAACGGTGAAAATATATACCTGTTTACGTTTGGTAGTTGCTAAAACTACAAGTCTCTCTACTACGCCTTTAGAAAAGTTCTTCTCTAGATGCTTAAGGTGTCTTGGCTTAGGTGGTTTAGCGATAGAAAAAACAATGGGTATTATGCAAATCGAAAGGATAAAAACCATCATGATATTGATGGAGGCACTCGTCCCAAATTCGGCCAACTTTTCAGAGTTCGTAAAGATAAAAGTTGAAAACCCTAAAGCTGTGGTAAAATTAGTAAGAAACGTTGCATTACCCACCTTTTGAACAACCCTAGAAAGTGCCTTTGTCTTATTTCCGTGAAGTTTAACCTCTCTGTGAAACTTAGTAAGTAAGAAAATACAGTTAGGTATTCCTATTACAATCATCAGTGGTGGAATCAAGGCCATCAAGATGGATAACTTGAAGCCCATCAAAGAAATGCTTCCCAAAGACCATATTACCGCCGTGAAAACAACAAGGTTACAGAAAGCAACAACTCTAAAAGATCTGAAAAATATGAAAAGAAGAAGCGAGGTGACTGCTATGGCTAGTCCAATGAAAATATACATTTCACTTACAACTCTTTTACTCATCACAACCCTTATGTGAGGAAGACCAGCGAAATGCATTTTACCAAAAACGTCTTCTT
>CBFHJL010000149.1:0-5079 GCA_965656195.1 Brumimicrobium sp.
AAATATTTGTTCTGTTGGGGGAGTATCGCAAATGAAGTCACCACTAGACTCACAATCGCTGCTATGACACCCATCTTGAAATGTGTGCAATAAACCGCAAATATGACCCATCTCATGTGTTAGTGTTCTACCGCCGTTATTCTGAGCAGTACCAATTCTACCAATACGATCATGTCGATTTAAAATTCCGTGACCAGCTCCCCAATTATTGTAAGGTAAATAAGCATAGCCTAATGTCGTTCCTTGACCAGAGCCTTCAATTGAATTCACAACCCATATATTAAGGTATGAATCATTAGGCCAAGCATCTAATCCACCATTCGAAGAGTATTTGCAAGGTTCGCCCGCATCATTCGTTAAATTAGGAGCGAACTTTCGTTGAACACCATTTGTGCAATTCCCATTGGGATCAAGTTTAGCTAATTTGAATTCCACTTGAACATCTGCTTGAATCGATGCATAAGGGGCATCTGTAGTATTTCTTATTTGACTAGCATCAGCATTTAGTGCCGCAAAGTCTTCGTTCATTACTTCGACACCTGACTGGATTTGTTCCATCGATATATTTCCCTCTCCCCCATCATGAATGATGTGAAATACTACGGGTATTGTGTATGTAGCGGCTTTTTCTGTTCTGTTTGGCGTTGCCTCTCGAATCTCTTGAACACGCTCCAAGATTTGATTCATGTAATTCGGATTATCTTGCACTCTTTCTTCCAATATTGGATCAAAACCGCACCAATCTGTCTCCTGTGCTCTAGAGAAAGAAAATAAAATAGTAGTTAAAAAAAGTAGCGTCAACAGAAGTAATGAGTTCTTCATTTTTAATAATTTTTTAAAATGTAAATAAATTTACCATGGTACACAAATGAAGACGCAAGTATTCACAACTTCGTTGAACTAGGTGACACAATTGAACAAAAAAAGCCCTTTCAAACGCGAAAGGGCTCTTACAATTGAAAACTGATGTCTTTATTTTTTACCAACCATTTTTGAAGGATCCACCCACTCATCATACTCCTCGGAAGTAAGGTATCCTAATTCAAGAGCTGCCTCTTTCAAGGTTGATCCTTCTTCATGAGCTTTTCCAGCTATTTCAGCAGCTTTGTAATAACCAATCTTCGTATTTAAAGCCGTAACAAGCATTAAAGAATTGTTCAACAACTCATCTATTCGAGACTGATTTGGCTCTATTCCAGCAGCACAATTATCTGCAAAAGAAACACATCCATCACCTATTAATCGAGCAGACTCTAAAAGATTGGCAGCCATCATAGGCTTGAAAACATTGAGTTCATAGTGTCCCTGCGTTCCACCAACGGTAATTGCAACATCATTTCCCATTACCTGAGCAGCAACCATAGTCAATGCCTCACATTGTGTAGGGTTTACCTTACCTGGCATGATTGACGAACCCGGCTCATTTGCTGGAATAATGATTTCTCCTATACCAGATCTTGGGCCTGATGCCATCATACGAATGTCATTTGCAATTTTATTTATTGAAACTGCTAATTGTTTCAATGCACCATGCGTTTCTACAATAGCATCATGAGCAGCTAGTGCCTCAAATTTATTATCTGCCGAAACAAACGGTAAGCCTGTGAATTCAGCAATCTTTTTAGCCACAAGTTCAGCATAACCATCTGGTGTGTTTATTCCTGTTCCTACGGCTGTGCCTCCCAAGGCCAGTTCAGAAAGGTGGGCTAAAGTATTATCTAATGCTTTTAATCCATGGTCTAACTGAGAAACATAACCTGAAAATTCCTGTCCCAACGTGAGTGGTGTTGCGTCCATTAAGTGTGTTCGGCCTATCTTCACAACGTTGTCAAATGCTTTGGCTTTTTCATCAAGTACATCACGCAAGTGTTTTACACCAGGAATAGTTGTTTCTACGATCATTTTGTATGACGCAATATGCATTCCTGTTGGAAATGTATCATTTGATGACTGAGACTTGTTCACATCATCATTGGGCTGAAGGGTTTTCTCTCCTTCTCCCATCTTTTTTCCTGCGATCACATGTGCACGATTAGCGATCACTTCATTCGTATTCATATTTGACTGAGTTCCTGAACCCGTTTGCCAAATAACAAGAGGGAATTGATCATCGTGCTGCCCCTCCAAAATCTCATCACACACTTTAGAAATCAGGTCTCTCTTTTCTTCTTCAAGAACACCTAGTTCACAGTTCGTATGAGCAGCTGCTTTTTTCAAATAAGCGAAGCCATAAACAACCTCTAATGGCATTGATCCTGAAGCACCAATTTTGAAATTGTTTCGTGAACGCTCAGTTTGAGCTCCCCAATACTTGTCGGCAGGTACTTTTACCTCGCCCATCGTGTCTTTTTCAATTCTATAATCCATTTTATATCGTTTGTTTATGATTATTTTTTTATTTTAGCCGCTGTATTACATTACAAAAATAGTATAAGATGAGTATATTCGGTATATTGATGTTTCTAATTTTGGGAGGAATGGCATTTTGGTTGTTATTGTTCCTTTTAGGTTTCGCTGTTCCTTTTTGGATCACGCTAGGTGCAATTGACCAGATTCGTCCAAAACGTGTCTTCGACGAAGAAGAAGAGAAGGCATAGTTAACACAAGTCGAATTAAGATATTAATAAGGAGATCAGAAATGTTCTCCTTTTTTTGGTTAAAACAACCTCAAACTACTATTGGCTTATCCATAAACTCGGGTTCAACTGAACTACATTGGAGCCTTGTACGTGATGGATTTCAAAATGAGCTACAGATAGATTCCCCGACTTATTTGGAAGTAAGGATCCAATCGGTGTTTTAATACCTACTTTCGTTCCTTTTGTAACGTACACATCTTGCAAGTTTGAGTATACGCTTCTATAATCACCGTGTTTGATGATCACAACTTTACCAGCACCAGAAATATTAATTACACTTGTAACTTCTCCTTTAAAAACAGAACGCACATTTGCATTTTTAGCTGTGCTAATATCAATTCCATTGTTCTGGGTGTAAATCTTTAACGTTGGGTGCGGGTTCTTTCCATAGCCCTGGGTTACCTCTCCCTTTTGAACTGGTGAAGGTAACCTACCTTTATTCGTTGCGAAATCTCGTCCAGTGAGCTCGTTTTCTTTCATCTCCTTGAATTCAACAGATTCCTTTTCAGGAGGCTTAGCTTCTGCAGTATTTGAACTTTCCTCGCGCTCCTTTCTTCTTCTTTCCGCCTCCAGTCTAATTTTCTCTAAACGCGCTTGTTCTGCAGCAATCTCTCGCTTTATTGCTGCCTGTATCTCCTGTTTTAATTTTGCCTTTTGCTTTTTTTGCTTTTCGAGTTCTGCCAACAAATCATCCTCTTCCGCCTTGTAGCGTTTATAAATTTCTTCCTTCTCTTTTTTCGCTTTTATTATTTCTGAACGTTCTGCTTTTTTATCTTCAGCTAAGACAAGCTGTTCTTTTTTCTCTTCGTCTAAATTTATGATCTCTTCCTCTAACAGTTTCATATTCTGTTTGATAAGTCGAAGTTGTTTTTTCTGAATTTCGGCTAATTTCTCAAGATAAACCCTCCTTTTTAAAGCTTCTTCTAAATTTTTCGAACTAAAAATAAACATAAGATCTCCATATTGACTTCGATGCTTATAAGCATAGAGTAATAATTCGGCATATTGCTTTTTCAGCTGCTCTATCTCAGCTTTGAGCATTTCAATTCTACCCTGTTTCTGTTCAATTTTAAGTTCTGAGGATCTAATTTGATTATTGATGTTTCTCAGTAATCTTTCTCTGTAATCAACCTGGCGTTCTATCAAGCGAACTTCCTCAAGCGATAGCTTGGTATTCTTCTTGCTTTTTTCCAATAGTGATTTCGTGGTCGCAATCTGTGATTCAAGCTCTTGTTGTTCTTTTCTAAGGCGCTCTGACCCTTGACCCCAAACCTCAAATGTTGGCACCAAAACGATAAGAATTACAATAAAAAGCTTAATCACACTCCCCATATTTTTCTGGTATTGCTAAATATAATACTCTTGGATCATTCACATTAGTTCGGTTATATTTAAAGGCTATAGTAATAGTGTCCCTAGGTGTCTCTACAGCTATATCACCTGCGATTGGTATGCTAAAACCATTGATCATTTCTCTTCCACTATACTCTACTTTAATAGATGTAGTGTCTTTTGGACTTTCAATTCTTACTTTTTCTAATTGTTGAGCATCCTTAGTCAAAAAGTACCGAATATATAAATCATCTACATTATCAGAACGATTCATTCTTCTTAAGTTACGCTCCTTATGGGAGGAAACAATATAATTGTATGGGTCTTTGATGACAAAATATTCTGAATCTTCAGACCATCCTATAGGCATTCCTAGAATCAATTCCTCAATGTTTTTATGCTCAAAATTGATATCAAATGTTTCTTTGAGATAAGACATGTCTTCTTTTATGTAACAATCACCTCGCTTATCAACGATAGTCAAAGTATCTGGCGTTACCATTGTATTGTAAATCGGAATTCTTGCATAAGTGATTAATGCATGAAGCGCACTATCCGTTCGCATTCGGATGGATGTCTTAAATGATACATTGTACTCACTGTCTTTATATTTCGAACTTAGCTTCGTATAAAAATGCTCAGGTCTAACTTTGGATAAACTATCCAATGTTTGGATCAAAACCAGATCTTTTATCTTTGGTAATTTTTCCTGATCACCTGACACCTCTTTATTATTTCCGCAACTAAAAAGCACAAAAGTAAGAATGAGTACAGAGCTATATTTAATAATATTTCGGGGCATACAGTTTTTGTTCTTTGATTTTCTGATCAATTAATGAGTTCCTAGATCCGTTTTCGAGAGCTTTCTTCCAATATTCTAGTGCCTTCTCAATTTTGTCTTGCAGAAATAAAGCGTCTCCTAGCTTATCATATAGCTCAGCATTGTAAGCGTTTTTATCTACTGCCAACTTCAATGTTTCTTCTGCCTCTGAATAGTTATTATTTACAATGTTCAGTTGTGCTTTTGCGAGATAAAACTTTGCAGTTCTTTGTTCTTCTCCTATTTTCGCTAATTGCTCTTGCGCAACACTGATTGCAATTTCAGCCT
>CBFHJL010000150.1:0-5027 GCA_965656195.1 Brumimicrobium sp.
ATTTGCCATTTATAATCTTCTTCCATCGAGATTTCTGTAGTGATTACATCCCCTGCCTGGTGAGCTGGAACGGGCAATTCTTCTTTTAAACAAGAAGTAAGAAATATCGACACGAGTATAGTTTGTAGGATTATATGTTTCATTTATTCTTTGGTTTTAATACGAAAATCAAACGGGTGAAATATGTTCGTCCTGTGCCAACTTGAACCATTCCATTTCCAGAAGAGTGAGCTCCTCCCGAATTTCCTGCACCCATAATCGCTCGAACATCCAGGGCATTTTTGATTCCTGTAGAGAATTGAATTGCATCGTCAAAAAAGCTTCGTGAAACTGTTAAGTCGAACATGTGAAAATCCTCCATGACGCGTTGTTCAATTTCACCGTCTTCGTTTTGAATGACATTGGGTAATTCTCCGGTGTATTTGTAAAACAAATTTGCATTGATGCCTGTGTTAAAGAGTTCAGATTGCACAGAAAGTTGGGCTTCTGGTGAGTATAAAAATTGAGTTGTGGATGATATTTCGGAGAACTGATTGTACCTCCCGATATATCCGACACCAACTTGGATATTCAAATTTTCTTTGATAATTCCAGACTGAAACTGAAGTCCAGCAGTTTTAAATCTGTCCAGATTGAAATAAGAAAAAGCGGTTTGATCTTGCTGTGCCAGTGTGATCATATTGGAGATATCGTTATAAAACGCTCTTATACTCGTTTTTAACTGCGCCGATTTTAAGCGGTGGCGAAGCGTGAATGATGCATTCGTATTGTGAGATGTTTCAGCCGTAAGGTCTTCATTTCCCTGAATATTATGATTCACGTCAACAAAGAAGAAGTGCAGTTCTTTAATGGAGGGTGAACGAAATCCACGAGCGTATGACCCTCTGAAATCAAGTTTAGTCTTTTTTGCCTGTAATAGGTTGTACATTAGATTGAACGAGGGTATTACAGGAGCGGCATAATCGGAGTTATACGCCCATCGCAAACCAGGTCGTAAAGTTAATCTCTCAACAGGAGTGTATTCCATTGACCCGAAAATGGCCATGTCTGTAATAGATTGTTCTCCTTGCTCAATTCTCACTCCTTGTGCTACGTCATGATTGAAATCGTAACCAAGTGAAAAGCTTACTTTGGAGGAGTCTTTTGCATAGTTCCACGTACCTCGGGATAGGACAGTGTGAAAGTTTGAAGTATCCTGATCGGTTGAATTTGCTGATAGTACATCCTCGATCGTTGTTAAATCCCGGATGTATGTATTCTTTCTTCTGAAGAAGCCATTGTAAGCCATGATTATATTCAAACTAGAATAATCTGAAGTCTTGTAATTGAGCCTTAATCTCTGGTTCAATCGGGTTGTTTTATAATAATCATCAAAAGCCTTTTGCTCATAAGGTGGACGAGGCGCCCCTCGATTTATAACTTCTTCTGTAAAATTAGCTGTTGAGTAATTTAGCGTAAACTTCTTTGCTTGAAAACGATAGTTGAGGTTCCCAAAGAATTGTTCTTTAGGATTCCAGGTCATTACGCGCGATGAATCTGCAATAGGTGCTCTATCATAAAAGAAATTCGCGTGTTCTGGATTCCACCCATCAAAGAAATAACGACCACCGTTCAAGACCAGCTGATGCTTCTTTTTACCCCATCTGAATTGTCCTGAATTATTAAAACGACCATTACTCTCATAATAATTAGTAGATTGAAAATTCCATGTAGAGGTGTTTGATTTTTTCGTGATAATATTAATCGTACCGGCTAGGGCATCCGTTCCATACTGAACTGATAGTGGACCTTCAACAATTTCTATACGTGCAACATTTTCCATTGGAATCTGTGAGAGGTCAATATTCCCATCTAATCGCCCAGTCATAGGTACTCCGTCAATGAGTATTTTGACATTTTGACCACCAATTCCCTGAAGTTGCATTCGACTTCCCAGAATATTATCCTCACCCAATCGAATATTCATTGAATTTGACAATGCATCCTTCAGGTTTTGTGCTGCCATTCTTTTAATTTGCTCTTCGTCAATCACCCGAATCTGGTGCACAGAATTATCTGCTTGCTGTGCTTTGTATTGCGCCGTGACAACAACTTCACCATAAGTTTGCGCTTGAGGAATTATATATATTGTGATTATAGAATTTTTTGTGAGACTTAATGTATCTCTGAGTTGATCAAAACCAAACGAACTTATTAAAACCTCAAAATCTCCGGGTGCTGTTACTTCATTGGTGAAGACAATTTTCCCTTCATGATTTGATATAAAACGAAATTTATCTTTTCCTTCAAGGGGTTTGAAAACAGCTTTCACGCCAGGTACGGTTGAGTTATCTTCGGTTGAACGAACAGTGATTTCTTGTCCAAAAGAGTAAGAAGAAAAACAGCAATAAAGCATCAGAATAGATGCTAGCTTAACTAACTTGATTATGTGCTTTTGCCTTTTACAGAATGCTATTTTATAATGAAGACTTTCCAACTTGATATTCTTTTAAAATTTGAAAGTAAACCCCAGCGAAAAAGTAACTTGCTGAAAACCTTTGCACTCTGGGGTTTGATGTCCCTTCGGACATTTTCTGTTATTATCTATTTATTAATAATTAGTTTTTTAGTCGTTGTAAAACCGTTAGCGGTTACCTTGACAAGGTAGATACCTGTGTTCAAGGCTGAGAGATCAATTTTTTTCTGTTCAAAACCAGACTGTGGCATTGTAGTAAAAGAAGATACCAATTGACCAGTAGGAGCGTAAATCTCAGTTTCAAACTTTTCATTTTGTACTGACTCATAGATTAAAGTAAGCGTTTCTCCATTATTAGGGTTCGGGTAGAACGAGAAATTGAGTACAGGGTTATTTTCGTCACCAAGGCTTGCTGTAGCTAATTTCTCTTTGTCAAATTCAAAGTTTCCATTCGCTGAACCGCCAAATCCTGTTGGTACAATCTTCCAAACATCACCGTCTTGATTTTTCACAAAGTATACAACGTCGTCTGAAATGTCATAAGACGAACCATTCCATGACTTCCAGTCACCGCCAATAGTATTTTTATGCGTTCCAAAAGTAGCGCTATGGTGGTCAGTATATGCTTGTGGGTCAGTAATACCAGTTTCTTTGGCCACCATTAAATTCGGATTGGTAAGAATGCTTGCTATAGGATAAGCCATTGGTAAAAACGCAATATGTTTTGTGAACAAAAGATCCCAATCGGAAAGAACCGCAGGTTCACGGTCTAATTCTGCATCGTTTACGATAGAATAATAGCCAAATTGCTTATCTGTATAGTCAGACTTTGATATTGATGCTGAAACTTCATTGTTGCCATCGAGATCAGCATATGTAAAGTTATAAGTTCCGCTTGCAAGGTTGTCAATTCTTACTTTCTTGAAGTTTCCATCTGTAAGTTTGATGATATGTATAGAATCTCCTTGAACTTGATGTGTGATCATATCGTATACTCCCCAACCAAGATCAAAGCCGTCGTTTAGATCTGCCGTCATATCGAATGCTCCGTAACTCCATGAAGTATCCGAATCATAAATAGTAGACCAAGTTGATAACCCTGAAGTGTCGACCGAGGCCCAATCACCAATTGCACCATTTGGATATACCCATAGTTCAACTCCGTTCTCTGAATTAATGTGAATAGAACTTCCTATTCCGGTTGCGCCAAAAGAAATGTCCCATTCATCGGCTAATGCAGTTCCCTGAGAACCATTTTCAAGACTATACCAGTTTTGGTTTATCTGTCCGGCACCTATAGATACAGTTTCTGAAACCATTTGAGCAGAGCTTATTCCTGAGATGAATGCTGCACAAATAATAGATGTAATTTTTGTTTTCATTTTCTTATGTTTATTTAGACTTGTTTTAAATAACGCTACAAATTTATTTTTGACCGATTTCGAAGTCAATACCATGAACAAGGTATTCGACTAGTTTTGAGTAAAATACCGTAAACAGGGTATTTTGCACTCTTATCTATATTTAATCTAAATAAACGTTGCAGAATTAAAAATCCCGCATTTTCTTTGTCGCATAATTTGACTAAATAATTGAAATATGAAACGGAAATTGATTTACATGTCACTGTTATCCTTATTGGTAATAGGACCTTTATTCTCTCAAGAAAAAGATATTAATGCCATAAAAAGCATGTGCGGATGCTATGAAGTAGGTTTTAATTTTGCAGAAACATTTAATTACGCTGATGATAGTACTTACCTCCCTTCAAAAGTAAAACATGCTTCAGGTTTAGAATGGGTTCAACTTGTTGAAGAGGATGATGATTTTCTCTCATTGCAACATCTTTTAATCGTTGGTCCTGATACGAATCAGATGATTATTAAACACTGGCGACAGGACTGGGCGTACGAAAACCAGAAACTATATGTATACGACCATGACAATCAATGGACTTATGTAGAAAAGCCGGCAGATGAGGTTGATGGTCAGTGGACCCAAAAAGTATTTCAGGTAGATGATAGTCCTCGCTATGAAGGAACTGCAAGCTGGGTGCATATTGACGGAAGAAGCTATTGGGAGAATACTACCGACGCTCCACTACCGAGGAGAGAATATACTCAGCGAAGTGACTATAATGTAACTATTCGTTCGAATCGACATGAAATTACCGAGGATGGCTGGATCCACGATCAGGATAACATGAAAGTTATGCGTGAAGAAGGCGCAGAAGATAAAATTCTTGCAGAAGAGAAAGGATTTAATGTTTACAAAAAAGTAGATGATTCCAAATGTAAAGCAGCTCAGGATTGGTGGAAAGAAAATGATGAATTATGGGCTCGTGTAAGAGCGGTCTGGAACGAAATCTATGCTCAAAATAAGGACTTGAAACTGAAAGAGAAGGTTGATGGTAAACCGATTTTTAAAGCACTGTTTTCATTAGAGAATGATGCCTCTGAGGAAGAGATTAAAAAAATATTAATGGCTTACGTGGCCTAATACGTGCAGTTAAGTCAAAAAAAGTAGTCCAATCATTCAAGAGCTGTCTTTCATAAGACGGCTCTTTTTTGTG
>CBFHJL010000151.1:0-5017 GCA_965656195.1 Brumimicrobium sp.
AAAGATTTCAATGGTGAAGTCTTTGCAGAATCGAAAAATACAGATCTTGAGTCCTTTTATGGACTGCATTACCCACATACAGATATTCCCTCACAAGCTCGCGAGTTATACAAACGAAAACAATTACGATTACTGGCTGACGTCAATGCAGAAGATCAAAATATTATTACAAATATTGATAGTCTTAAAGCTAGTGACATTGACCTTAGCATGATGACTTTACGAAGTGTATCTCCTGTTCATGTTCAATATCTCAAGAATATGGGGGTAACTGCAACGTTAACGATCTCCATTATGTTGGATAAGCAACTTTGGGGGCTAATAGCTTGTCATCACCATTCGCCGAAGGTATTGTCTTATGAAAAGAGAAAAGAGGTGCTATTGCAAACTCAATTATTTTCATCGCAGATACAGCGCTGGGAAGCATACGAGGAATATCAAAAGGTGCAAGAAAAAGAACATATTTATCAATCTATCCTTGAAGAGGTGATGAAGGGGAATGATAAATTCGAAGCAGCAACTTCAACTGCGTATTTTATTGGTTTGACTGAGTCAAATGGAGGAGCTGTAATACGTAATGGAAATATTTATAGCTTTGGTGATACACCTAATGATTCGAAGATTCTTGAAATTCAGAAATGGATGCAAGAAAAAAATGAACGTGTTTTTCTGTCAGATGAATTCTCTAAACATACTGACTTAGCTTTTGATATTAAAGATGTGGCGAGCGGTGTACTGTATTATTCTTTCGACTCTTCAAGTGAAAGCGCTATGATATGGTTTAGAAAGCAACTCTCCGAGGGCGTTCTTTGGGGAGGAAGACAAGAGGATAGCGTCGATCATTTAACTCCACGTAATTCCTTTGATGCATGGGAGGAGGAAGTTAGTGGCAGGAGTGCTGAATGGCATAGTCATCAAATTCAAGCTGGTCTGAGACTTGGTTCTTTTTTGGAGAAAGAAGTATTTATTACAAGTCTGAAAGAACAAAAACAGCAATTAGAGAGGGCAACAGATCAACTTCAATCTAAAAATGAAGAGTTGAGTCAATTCAACTGGATCAGCAGCCACGATATGAAAGAGCCGCTCCGTAAGATCAGGATGTTCATAGATCAGATCAGATTTGAAGAGGAGCGATTATCTGATGATCAAAAGAATTACTTTGAACGGTTAGATCGCTCTGCAATGCGAATGCAAAAGTTGATTGCAGATCTTCTGGACTATTCAAAGCTCTCTAAGGAAGAGGCCTTTAAACTTGAAAGTATCACTGAGATTATTGAAGAATTAAATGATCACTATCAAAGTGAAGATGTACCTTTTGAAATTAAGTTAGATACATTGCCTGATGCTCAAATCGTTCGTTTTCAAATCAAGCAATTGTTTGCCAATTTGATGAGCAATTCAATTAAGTTCAGGAAAAAAGATCAGCTTCTTAAAATTTCAATTAGAAAGGAACAATTAGGAGCAAGAGAAGTTGAAAAGTACCATTTAAATAAGAAGTTAGATTATTTTAAGATCACATACTCTGATAATGGAATTGGTTTTGAAAAAGAGTACAATGACCAAATATTTGAGGTCTTTCAAAGACTTCACGCTCAGAAAAAATTTGAAGGGACAGGAATTGGCCTTGCGATATGTAAGAAAGTTGCATCGTCTCATAGGGGTGAGATATTTGCTGAAGGAGAACCTGGCAAAGGAGTGAAGTTTACGCTTATTTTACCACGACATCAAAAAGAGTAACCTTGTTATTCAGGAGGAACCATTGGTGTTTTGTACTTCATAGACTTTTCATCAAATATAAAGTACACGATTAACTCGTCTAGAGGAACGATTTGTCTTGGTGAATAGTTATTTGGGTTTTCTATTTTTGAAGTGTCGTAACCAACGATTTTACCTTTGTAGATGGCGATGTCTTTTGCAATTCGAACGCTACTCTCCTCATGCCTGATGGCAAAAACACGCGGCTCTTCGTATCCAATACTATCGAAAACAGGACAACTAAAAGTTTGATAAATACGATCATTACGAACGGTATAATAATTCCGGTGCATGCTATTTCGAATTCTGTAATTAACGTAGAAATCTTTATGAGCAAGTGAGGTCATACTTAAAAATTGACTTTTGAGCGAGTAGTCCGCAGCTGAGCCGATGTGTGGGGTTTTTAATAACTGGTCTTGACCACCTAGCTTAACAAAAATATAGTTGTAGGGTCCGACAAATCCGGTTTTCTCAATAAAGGATTTATTCTTTGCTTTATTCGCTCTATCGTGAGCCCATTGTTTTCTGTTCACTAGTATCAATGCGTCCTGCAGCGTATCTTCATTGATGTATTCTTTTCGAATTATTAGTTCGTATTTTTCTGATGCATTAATATCAAGTTCTAGCTCAACCTGTCTAGCTATTTTTTCTTCTGTGTTTAGTTCGGATCGTTTTTCAGACTTTTGAGTTGCACCCTGATCTTTTTTGATATCATTGCTGCATTGAGCAGAAATTAATAGTAAAAAGGAAAAGATTATCGCTGATACTAATTTAGATTCGATCCAATACATAAGATATCAATTCTAGAATTTTTGATTCGTAATTTTTAGTGAATTCTTTTTTTCTTCTATTTGCTAAACCTAGACAAATTGCTGTGGCTTCATGTCCTAAAGCTTTTGATAATGCAAATAGTGCAGAGCATTCCATTTCTAAATTAGAAAATCTGCAATCGGGATGGGTGAAATCATGAAAACTATCCAGCATATCAGGCGCAGTGAGACCAATTCTCAATTTTCTACCTTGTGGTCCATAGAATCCTGAACTCGTTACAGTTATCCCTTCTTTCACTTTATCGCTTTTCAACCTCTTATTAAGTCCTTGTGAAGCAGCGGTCATATAAGGAACGACAGTAGGAGGTAGCTTTATTGATTTTTTGATATCACTTAAAAGTTGTTCCGTATGGGTGTCAACCTTTCTTTCATAAAAATGTCCAACATTGTCTATACCTAAGGCATGTGTGGAAAGAATAAATGAGTCAACAGGTATATCGTCTTGCAATATTCCGCAAGTACCTACTCTAATTATATCGAGTGATTTTTTCTGTTCTTTTTCATTACGAGAATTTAGGTCAATATTCACTAATGCATCAAGTTCGTTGAGAACGATGTCTATATTATCTGTTCCTATTCCGGTTGAAATAACAGAGATTTCCTTCCCTTGATATGTCCCTGTGTGACAGGCAAATTCTCTATGTTGACTTTTATGTGAAATAGTATCGAAAAATCCTGATACGACTTCCACACGATATTGATCCCCAACAATAATTATTTTATCCGCAATTTGGTCTGGTCTTACATCTAAATGATATACACCACCATCTTCGGTTATTACAAGTTCTGAAGGTAAAAAATCTGCCATATCAACAAAAATAGCCACAAGTATTTAAACTCATGGCTATTTCACTATAAATCTTGATGTATTTAGACTATTGTCCTATACTACCAAATACTTTATTTAAAAGGTCAGTTACTCGGGCAGCAGGATCTTTACGAATCTTATTTTCCTCTTTTTTTACCATGTGGAATAATCCATCCATAGCTTTTTCAGTTACGTATTTATTTAAATCAGTATTTACCTCATCTCCACCAGTAAATTTCATGGCTTGATTGTATTTGGTCATCACTGGATTCCAATATTCAGTAAGTTTTACTTCTTTGATGGATTCATCAACCTTAGGAGCAAAAGCAGCTTCAAGTTCTTGTTCTGTATTTTTTCTCAAGAAATCAGTTGCTGCACCTTCACCACCATTTAGAATCTTGAAACCATCTTGAACACTCATGTTTTTAATCGCATTGATGAAAATTGGTGTCGCTTCCTTTGCTGCATCTTCAGCCGCTCTATTTAAAGTAGTTGTTATTTTTTCAACCTGACCGTCAAGTCCCCACTCCAAAGCCTTTTCTTTCATTTTCTGAGCGCTTTCTGGAAAGGGTAATTTAATTTTCGGATTACCATAAAAACCATCCGTTACAGAAGTTACGTCTACAGCATTTCTTATTCCAACAGTTAAAGCTTCTTTCAATCCAGAAATTACTTCTTGATTGGTAAGTTTATTTGCGCCCTCTTCACTACTTCCATTCATCGGGTTTTCAATCAATGATCCAGCAGCATCTCCTAAAACGTCACATGCTGGTAATGTGAGAGTTAGTGATGCAAGTAGTAGGGGAGTAATAAGTTTTTTCATTTTGATTCGTTTTTTTCCAAACATACAAATAATTTTACTGTTGTAACTCAAAAGTTGTACCAAGATTATGAAGGCTGGAATTATCACAATAGGAGATGAATTATTAATTGGTCAAACGATTAATTCGAATGCGGCATGGATCGGTCAAGAATTGAGTAGTCTCGGTGTTGAGATTTGCAAATCAGTAACGATCAAGGATGAAAGACAAGATATCCTTGACGTCGTTAAGGAATATTTTACAAATTTTCAGCTGGTTATAGTCACAGGTGGTCTTGGACCAACAAACGATGATATTACAAAAGAAACGCTTTGTGATTTTTTCGATACAACACTAGAGTTAGACCAAATAGTTCTTGCCAGAATTGAAACATTTTTTAGGGATAGAGGGAAAGAAATGCTGGAAAGTAATATTAAGCAGGCCGAGCTCCCAAAGGATTCTATTACCCTCGAGAATAAACTTGGAACTGCCTCAGGAATGTGGTTTGAGAAAGGCGGAAGTGTATTGGTAAGTATGCCTGGAGTGCCCTATGAAATGAAGTCCATAATGTCTGACGAGGTATTTCCTCGTTTGAGTTCTCAATTTGGTATTCAAGGGAGCTATTATCAGACATTAATGACGCAAGGAGTAGGAGAGTCTTTTCTCGCAGAACAAATTGAAGATTGGGAGAGTAGACTATATGAAGATGGTTTGTCACTTGCATATTTACCTTCACCAGGTATCGTTAAATTGCGCTTGACTTCCAAAAAAGGAACGAGTGATTCAGGGCTGATTAAACAATATTTCGATGAACTTAAGAAAAG
>CBFHJL010000152.1:0-4948 GCA_965656195.1 Brumimicrobium sp.
TAAATATTTCAAATCTGACTTATTAGAGCCAGGAAGTTACAAAGCGGGTATGGAGGGTTGTGAGTTAGTTTATCACACCGCTTCTCCATTTGTTACAGATATTAAAGATCCACAAAAGGAACTCATAGATCCTGCATTAAAAGGGACTGAGAATGTTATCAATTCAGTTAATGAAGTTGATTCTGTAAAGCGAGTAGTACTTACTAGTAGTTGTGCTGCTATTTATACAGATGCTATAGATTGTCAGTCGGCTCCAAATAACACCTTGAAGGAAGATATTTGGAATACGACAGCTTCATTAGATCATCAACCTTATTCGTACTCAAAAATGTTAGCTGAACAAAGAGCCTGGGAAATGAACAAAGCACAATCGAGATGGGACCTCGTAGTGTTGAACCCAAGTATGGTAATTGGTCCTGCTACCAATCCAAGTACAGCAACTTCAGAAAGCTTTAAGCTTTTGAAACAAATGGGAGACGGGACGATGAAGTCGGGAGTACCTAATATGGGAATCGGAGTTGTAGATGTTCGGGATTTAGCTCAAGCTCATTTAAATGCTGGATTCAAAGAAGATGCTAATGGTCGCAATATCTTATCAGGTCATAATTCGAATTTTCTTGAAATGGCTCAAGAACTGCATAGTATGTTCGGCAAAGAATATAAGGTTCCCAATAAAGCATTACCTAAATGGTTGTTGTCCTTAATAGGGCCTATGGTAAATAAAGCAATCACGCGAAAGTTTGTCAAAAACAACGTGAATATTGAATGGAAAGCAGATAACTCAAAAAGTAAGAAGCAACTCGGTGTTGAATATCGTCCATTAAAGGAGTCTTTAAGGGATTCATTTGAGGTGTTGATCAAAAATGATATGGTAGCAAAACGTTAGTTTTTTGGATGAATTATCTTAATTTTAATAGGATATTATGATCGAACTAAATACAATATCAGAAATTCATGAAGGACTGGGTCTGCCAAAACCTCAACACCCACTGATTTCTATTACGCCTCAAAGAGATTTAGATTTTAGCGCATTTCCTGAAGGAACAAAAGTTCGTTCTGAGCTCTACCAGGTTTGGGTGAAAGAAGGAGTTGATTGTAAGTTTGGCTATGGCAGAAATACGTACGATTTTCAGGAAGGGACTCTGGCTTTCTCTAAACCAGGTCAGGTAATGACATCAAACGAAACCATTGGAAAGAATGATGCTTCAGGGTACTTGATTTTATTTCACCCCGACCTACTCAGAAGATCAAATCTTGGGAAAACAATAAGCGATTATACTTTCTTTGATTACGAAGTGAGTGAGGCTTTACATGTTTCTGAAGAAGAACGAAAAACACTTAAGCTGTTAATTGATCAGATGAGTGAAGAAGTAGAAAAGAGTATCGATAAACATAGTCAGAACTTGATCGTATCTGCTTTGGAGTTGTTTTTAGGGTATTGTCGACGTTATTATGACCGTCAGTTCATCGTTCGTTCAAATTTGAATCAAGATATGATCTCCTCATTTGAAAAAACGCTCTCATTATACTATAAGGAGGGTAAACCACTTGAGATAGGGTTGCCTACTGTTGCCTTTTGTGCTGAAGAATTAAATATGTCTTCCAATTATTTGAGTGATTTATTGAAAAAGGAAACAGGAAAGTCAGCGCAGTATCATATTCAAGATTTTGTCATTAACAAAGCGAAAAATAAGCTGCTCGGGTCAAATGATCCTTTGAAGTCAATTGCATTTGACCTCGGATTTGAGTATTCTCAACATTTTTCGAATATGTTTAAAAAACGAACGGGAATGACCCCTTCTGAATTTAGAACAATGAATTAAAGCTCATGAAAAATTATATTGTTTTATGTTTAATGCTTCCCGTGTTTGGTTTAACCCAAACAGGTCAGGAAATGAATGGTCCAGAAAATTGTATTACATCATTTTTTGAAGCCTTTCATGCTCAAGATACTGTTGCGATGAAATCTTTTATTCATGATGAAATGGTATTAGCTACGATTAAGTCTGGCCCTCAAGATACATTACTTGTGGTTGAGGATGTACAATCGTTTTATACATCACTAGCTTCGATTCCACAGGCGATAGAGTTCCGAGAGGAATTAGCAAATATAGAAGTTCTGACTGACGGTCTGATTGCGCATGTATGGACTGAGTATATCTTTTATGTTAATGAGGAGATTTCCCACGAAGGTGCAAATGCTTTTACTTTGTTAAAAGACGAGGAGACTTGGAAGATTATCTATTTGGTTGATACTCGGCGATAAAATTGAAGTACGTTTTAAATGAAAAAAGGCGGTTGATTTCAACCGCCTTTTTACTTATTTGTATTTCCTTTACTAATGACTGTCTTCTCCTTCTTCTTCGCCTTCCTCTTCTAGTTCGAATAGCTTTTCTTCATCTTCATGTCCTTGCAGGCGATCCATTAAACGTTCCATTTGAGCGATGCTTAATGATTTAGCAATAATCTTTTTGTCTTTATCAAGAATCCATACACGTGGAGTTGAATAAATATCATAAGTGTCTTGATAGTTAATCGATTCTAGCGTTGTTTTTGAAGGAATCAAACTTCGTGCATCCTCTTTTGCTTGATCGTATATTTTTTGAGTCAATCCAACATTGATAAACTCTAAGTTATGTTTCTTAATGAATGCTTTCCAATCTTCAAAATCGTCTCCAGTTGCTTTACCTACAGCAAAGATTTCAATATCTCTTTCTTTAAACTTCTTTTCGTATAGTGTTTGAAGTTTTGGAGTTACTTTTTTACAGTGTCCACAATTCGGATCCCAAAAGTATAGTACTACATATTCGCTTTCGAGTTCATACATGTTATACCATTTCTGATTTGTTGAATCCGGAAGTATCAAGTTTGGTGGTACAACACCCTGAACCAATCGCAGTCTCTTTTCAGTATCCTTACAAAGCTCCTCCATTTTTTCCTGGTCCATCCAAAAACCTTTAGGGTTTCCTTCTTTATCAGGACTACAGTAGTAACGCGCAACCATGTAATTCACTACTTTATCCATCCCCATGATCTTAGATTTCTCAAAGTTTGATGTGATGTTCGCTACTACAAATCTATAAATCTCAGTTCCCTCAGGAAGTTGTTCAACAACAGGTGTAATGTATTTTATCAATGTATCCGGATGCTGAATCAGCATGTTACGCGAATAAAAGTATTCTAACTTCTTTTGAAATACTGGAACATTTACAATACGAGAATCAGTAAGGTCTATGTTGTCAAAATAATGGTCTCTGAAATATTTGTACTTGAAAGTGCTATCTATTAAGGAGCCATCCTCATTTTTAGGAGCTTCTGGCACTTCAATATCTGTAGACATCTTAACAATCTTAGAAACGAAAGCATCAGGATTTTCTTCTACAATTGATTTTTGGAATGATACAACGGCATCATTCATTTGTGCTAATTCTTCATCAATTTCTTTTTTTCGGGCTTCTTGATCTTTTCTCAGCGTTGATTTCTCTTCATTTAACGCTCTTGCCTTTCCCGTATTTTCTTGCATGAAGTCGATGTATTTGAAGAAAAGCTTGTTTTCGTCTGAATCTTTAACAACCATGTGTTCACGATAATTCGGAGATTTTGTTTCTAGATGAATAGGTTTACCTGCATAAACAAACTCAAAGAATCGTTGTCCCGGCATAAGTAGTCCCATAACTCCAGGTTTCTGAATACTTCCGTCAAAAGTTACAACGCCATCCTTCAAAGCAGAAGTGTCAGCATAATACATTTTGCTCCCTACATACTTGACAAGGTGAACAGTAGTATCTTTTATTCCTTTAACTTTTAGTTTGATTTCTTGACTCTTTGCAATATTTGAAAAAATCAAAAATGATAGAGTAAGTGTGAAAATTATACGTGTCATAATATGCTTGTTTTGTGCGAATATAAGTGCTATTTAATAAAACAGACGTTTGTCGAATGAAATGGTTTTTTCTTTTAACAGATTTTTAACGAAATAAGTGAAATCGACTATAAAGTTTTTAGCACTCCTTTCTTTGCGTTTAAGTAATTAACTATAGTGTAAATGACAAATGCCAGTAATACAGCAAGTAAACTTAGTGCTGTCAGAGAAGTATCAATTTGAATGCCTCCTTCAATTAGCATTTTATCAATGAAAATTTTTGCTAGAATAAAAGCAAGAATGCTTATTCCTGTAATAATCGCGAATACAATCACAAAGTATCTTAGAATTTTCATAGTGATGACTTTGGGTGCATGCCCTATTCTAAGTAGGGTTCGAATTTCGTATTCATTTTTAGAAATCAACAACTGAGCATATTGAATTAATACGAGCCCTGCTAAAAATACCGTTATTATACTGATTGCTATCAAGACGGAAAATAATGTTCCAGCTACACTTTTTAGCTTACCTACAATTTTAGAGGCCTCTTTTGTTTCAAGAGCTCTATTGTTCATGAACTCTTCCAGTTTTCCAAATTCATTTTCCTTCACTGTAAGCATCAACTGAGTGACTTTAGAAGGTTCTTTCGTTTTGAAGTTTGTGTTACCATACTCCATAAAGGAATGAGGTACGAGTATAGATGATACCTCACTTGTAAATCCAACGATACGCACATTTTGAAATTCTTTACCTTCTTCATTGTACAGTCGAAATCTAAAATCTACGGATTTAGCGACTTCATCGGATACCTGAGGGATGCCTTTAGCACTTGCAAATGTGTTGAGCATCGTAAGGAAATCTCGAGGTAATACAATGGGAACAAACTCATCACCTTCTTTCCAGTTCCATTTTTCAGCATCAATTTTAATGAATTTGTTGTTGATCGATTGCACAAATACATCTGTACCGAATTTAGGAATCATATCACTATTGGTTTCAAAATAAACACCGAAGCTATTGTTTATTATAGGGTCAGCAGCCACATTGAAACTTTGTTTTTTGATGTTTTCAATTTCACTTTCTGAA
>CBFHJL010000153.1:0-4844 GCA_965656195.1 Brumimicrobium sp.
TTACTTGCATTTATTGGGTCTCCCGAAACAAGTTGCCATTGGTAGTTTGTACCTCCGGATGCATTTAATTGAGAGGACTCTCCAATACAAATGGTATCGTCTAGAGAGGCAATTGTTTCCAACTGGCAATATTTAATGGTGCTATAATCTCTTAGCGTCCCACTCCCAGAAGAAGAACCGGTCACAAATATATTTCCAAAATCATCGATTTCAAACGATGTCATTTGATCACTATTTGATGCTGGTCCATCAAATCTTTTCGTCCAAATTTCATTTCCAACCGTATCTAAACGCACTGTAAAATAATCATCAGAAGATCCAGATAAATTAGAATAACCAGAAACATACAATTCATAGTTTGAATTAATTCTTAAACCTCTGGCTTCATCAAATCCATTTGTGGCTGATTGGTAAGTATAATCCCAATGCAAATTTCCGTTTGGACGAAAACGAGCAACATAATAATCCTCCCCGTTTCCTGTATTTTTGATACTGCCTGTAACATAAATATTATTCAATGGATCCACTGAGAGACTTTTTGGCTTATCCTCAGCACCATCTGTACCTCCAAACACTTGCTGCCAAACGAAAGTACCTCCAGTGCTAATTTTAATTAACATCATGTCATCATCATCTATCAAACCTCTGTAACTTTCCCCTACTACATAGGTATTGCCATCTGGCGCTACAATAATGTCCTTTGGACTATCATCCTGACCATTGCCATCATGGCGATAATTCCAAAGAACACCTCCTGTAGAATTATATTTAATTGTGTAATAATCAAGTTCGTTACCTCCCGCTCTACTTTCGCCTGTCACATAAATATTATTTACACCATCAACAGTTACTGCGTTTGCAAAATCACGTGAACCACCAGCTGAATATTGTTGAGACCAGTTTAAAGCTCCAAGATTACTAACAGACATGACTAAATAATCAAGATTTCCCGAACCGAAATCAAGACCTCCAACAGCTATCACATTGTCATTTGCATCGATTGCTATATCAGCGCATTGATCAAAGTTAGATGTTCCAGGAAATGAATATGTCCAAACGTCTGCACCCGTATTTCCATCTAGCTTTTTAAGAAAAACATCAAAGTCTGCACCAGATACTTGATGATGACCGGCAATGATGACATCACCATTACTATCGACAACAAGCCCAACTGCTTGATCTAGGCCACTTGCAGGACCATCATGTGTAACACTCCATAGCTCCACGCCATCTAAATCATACTTTACGGTGATGATATTGAACTGAGTTCCATTGAAGGATGTACCTACAACGTAAGAGTTACCAGAATTATCGATTACGATATCTTCGCTGTAATCATCATTTCCATTGTTATCAAAACGACTTTCCCAAAGAATATTGACTTGACCAACAGAGGAAGTGGCTATCACCAAAAAACAAAATGTTGATAGTAGTAAGTGTCTCATAGCAGTTTTTATTTCTAATATTGATTATAACGGAAAAATTAACTCGACCGTTGAGACAAAATTAAGTAAAAATATCACACTTTAAATCTTAATCCCAAGATTTTACCTATTTATCCCTCTTATTTGGCAGTTAATCAAAAAAAACATTAATTTTGCTTAATCAAACGAAATACTACTTGTATTATGAAATATCTACTGCTTCTCGCATCACTGATGTTTATTTTATTCCAAGGAAACGCTACTCACATTGTTGGGGGCAGTTTAACTTATGAGCATTTGGGAGGTTCTTCTTACAATGTAAAACTAAAATTATATCGAGATTGTGGCCCAGGAAATGCCCTGTTTCCAACATCAGTAAATATTACGGCTCGGCTAGGTAATGGAAACCCTTCATCGCTAGGGAGTTTTGGCATGCCTCGTTTAGGTATTATTGAATTAGATCCTGCAATAGACTCTTGTGCTGTAGATCCGGGAATCTGCGTTGAGGAGGCTGTTTATTCTGCCACTGTAAACTTACCACCCTCAAATACAGGTTATCATTTATATTGGGGGATTTGCTGTAGAAACGGATCCATTCAGAACTTGGTCAACCCACTTAATGTAACTGAAATGTTTCATACCTATATACCAAATAATTCAGTTTGGCTAACCAATTCATCACCTACTTGGGTAAATTTCCCGCCTGTATTTGTTTGTCAGGGTGAAGATGTGGATTTTGACCATTCGGCTACAGATGCAAATGGTGATTCATTAGTATACTCACTTTACACACCTTATCAAGATAACGCACCTGCATTTAACGCAAATCCTATTCCTGATAACATTCAATTTACCCCAGTTCCCTGGGAAGTAAATTACGGAGTTAACAATCCGCTTAATAATTCAGGTACATTGTTAACTATCGATCCTCAAACAGGACTACTCTCTGGTATCCCTGAGGACATCGGTCAATTCGTTGTAGGTATTAAATGTGAGGAATACCGAAATGGTCAAAAAATAGGTGTAATCATACGTGACTTTCAGTTCAATGTTGTTGATTGTCCTCCTGCGGATGATGCAGGTATAGGTCCAGTAACTGGATGTGCTGGAACAACAGTTGACATGATCAATGCTTCCTCAGCAGGCGCGACGGATTTTTATTGGGATTTTGGTGATGGCTCTCCAGGAGTTCAAGCTTTTGAACCATCGCATACTTATTCAGCTATTGGCGATTATACAATTATGCTTATTGCCCAATACAATACTGTTTGTGCGGATACAGCTTATTATGAATTAGTTATGGGAGGTGTAACTGCCGTAATTGACCCTGAAGATTCCACATGTATAAGCAATACTGTGAACTACTCCGAAAGCTCAACGACTACAGGTTCTATGGTAGTTGATTCATGGCAATGGGACTTTGATGATGGATCTCCAATAAGTACTGTTCCTAACCCAGGCCACGTCTTTAATAATGCGGGTGATTTAATTGTTGAATTAATTGTCGGAACTGACGCTGGTTGTTTTGATACCATAACGGACACCATATTTGTACAAGGTTTACCAAATGCAGATGTAGGACCTGATACTACAGCATGTTTCAACAATCCAAATATAAACCTAAATGGCGTTATCACTAATGCCTCGGGTGGTATCTGGGTAGGAGATGGTGGAACATTTAACCCAAACACTACAGATTTAAATGCAAACTATGATCCTACGCAAGCAGAGATTGATAATGGATTTACTGAATTAATTCTATCATCTACGGGTAACGGATTCTGTCCTTCAAATCAAGATACACTGAGGATTGACTTTATTGATGGTCCGACGGTTGATGCAGGAGACGACATAGAGGTATGTGCAGATACGAGTTCTGTACCTTTAAATGCAACATTCGACTTCTCAGGAGGTGTAGAATGGTTTGTAACGGGAAGTTTACCTTCTGGATCAGGAACATTTACTAATTCTTTATCTGCAAGTACGACATATATACCTAGTGCAGCAGATGTCGCAGCAGATTCTGTTTTGATTTACATTCAAACAATCATTAATGGAAACTGTATCGGTGACTTAGATTCTTTGTGGGTAGAATTCTTTGACCCACCATCAATTTCACTTGTATACCCTGATACGATTTGTGCAGGCAACCCTGTTTCACTTGATGCTAATTCAACTACTGGTGGAGGTATTTGGTCTACACCTGGTGACGGTGAATTTGCTCAAGACACTTCAAACGCTACTATTTACAATCATGGAGCAGGTGATCTTGCTTTCGGTTCTGTTGACATTTACTTTGAGTCTACAGACAATGGAGGTTGTCAAATACAAAGAGACACAATAAACGTAACTGTTCTTCCATCACCAGATATTGACTTCACCTTTACTGAAGAGTGTTACGGAGTAGCAACGAACTTTACGAGCACAGTTGTTTCTACGGATCCAGTGACTAACTATTCGTGGAGTTATGGGGGGAATGAATTCTCTACAGATGCAAACCCATCGTATACTATACCCGATGTTGACACGAATGACATTACAGTTATAGTCTTCTCTCAAAATGGATGTTCAGATACATTGACGCAAGAGGTATCAACATTCTACTTGCCAGATGTTTCTTTCTCAACACCCGCTCCTTGTTTAAATGGAGGTACACAATATTTTGATTCAAGCGTGGTAACAGGTGGTTCAGTTGCTTCATGGGAATGGAATTTTGGTGACGGTAATTCGAGCAATGAGGAAAATCCTTTACATCAATATGATAACGCAGCTGATTACAACGTTCAATTGATCGTTACTTCATCGGAAGGATGTGTGGATTCCCTCACGAATTTAGTAACAATATTCCCTGGTCCAGTTGCAGCATTTTCTGCAAACCCTCCATTTGCTTATGTTTTTCAAAATATAAATTTCACAGACGAAACGACTAGTGATTTCCCTATCACCAATTGGGAATGGGATTTTGACGATGGGGAATTCTCAAATGATCAAAACCCAGCACATGACTACGATGAAGGTGATGATTATGATGTGATACTCGTAGTTGAAGATCAAAACGGATGTTTAGACACCACTTCTACAGTAGTAAATATTTATCTCCCTCCTAACGTTCCTTCTGGATTCTCTCCAAATGGTGATAATTCAAATGACTTTTTATTCGTATATGGAGGTCCTTATGAGACACTAGAATTCAAAGTATTTAACAACTGGGGTGAAGTAATATTTACTTCAAATGACGCTTCAATTGGATGGGATGGGACCTACAAAGGAATAGATCAACCAATCGGGGTTTATGTTTGGACTGTTCGAGCGACTACCTCAGATGGAACAGAACATGAATTATCAGGAGACACATCACTAATCAGATAAGATTGATATATGAATCGATTTAGCAAGTTTTTACTACTGTTAGCTACGGTT
>CBFHJL010000154.1:0-4596 GCA_965656195.1 Brumimicrobium sp.
ATATCATTGTTGAATCCGGCTTTACCAGTGAATGAGGATTCTAATGAGCTTTGCTCTTCAAGGTTAACAGCTCCGAAGCAGTCGCCTATATTTTCAGATTCTATGAACTCTTGGGCCCGAGAAAGAAAAAGCGAAAGGAAAAACGGAATGAATAATAAAAACTTCATTAAGGTTTGATGATTTTAACTTCAACACGTCTATTTGCTTGTTCTTGCCAAGTGAATTTTGGTTCCGGATAAAGCATAAATTCATTACCGAAGCCAATTGCTTCCATTCTTTTTTTATCAATTCCATTTTCTTCTAAATAGTCCATAACCTGTTTTGCTCGTGCTGCAGATAGTCGTTTTCCCGCAAACGAATTTTCTCCAGTAGAGTGCACATGACCTTGAATCTGTATATGGATTTCAGAGTTTAGTGACATAAAATCTCTCAATCTTCTTAGTTTTTGATCTGCGCCACTTGCAAAGTCACTGCTGCCCATATTGAATTGAATTCCTTCGAGTTCGATTTTTTTACCTGGGGAAGCGGGCTCCAGCCAAATAATCATTTCTTCAGACCGATCACCTTCCAGGCTCAACTCTTCGTCACGAAAGAAGTAGCCAGGAGCATCAATCTTCATATTGATATTTGTTCGCTTACCCAAAGTAAATATGAAATCTGTGCCCATGTAGAGCCCATTTTTCTCTCTTGAATCTTCAATAATCAATTGTGCATTAACAGGTAAACCAGTGGATCGATCCCTTAACCTAATTATCAAATCTGTTTTTGTTTCGTCGGAACGATGATCCTTAATTTTAACTTGTTTGCGAATGTCTGTTTCAGATATTCCTTTCCCTTCATAGGTTATATTTAAGAAAAGTTTGATTCTCTCTTGAACTGAGTTGTTGAAAAATAAATGAATTTCCTCGCCAGCCTTTAATGAAATACCATAGAGGTACTGATTTTCTGGAGTTGGGTTTTTATTTAGCCCAAATGAATCTTTTGAATTAACTTGTAGTAATCTTTCAATCTCTGCACCACCAGCTTCAATAGCTCCACAAAAATCACTTTTATCTGATTTAAACACTACGAAATCCATACTACCCTTTTGAGCAAATGCTTCCATAAAGAAAACACCATCGTATGGCGCAACAAAAGAGGACCACAGCGAATTCGTTTCAGTCATTTTGGTAGTCAAACTAGGAAATCCTTTGATATCTTCTTTATCGCCAATACGTCCAGTAAATTGAAGTGTGAAATCACCAGGATGATCTATAAAGGCCCCTCCGTAACAATCAGACATGTCCAACGCATCCGTCTTCCTCTGGCCGTAGCAGAAGCTGGAAAATAGAATAATGAATAAGGACAATTTATAAAGCATTATTAATAATCTAAACAATTTTCATACCGGGCATTCAATTATCTTTGTAAAATGTCAGGAAATTCAGATATCAAAACGTTATATGAGATGTTGGGTGATGAAAAAATTCATTTGCTTGTAGATGCTTTCTACACTAATGTTTACAGTCACCCTACCCTTATTCCTTTGTTTAACAACGATATAAAAGAGGTGAAAGATAAACAATTTTGCTTTCTAAGTCAATTTTTAGGAGGTCCACAGCGATACAATGAAAAGTATGGCCCTCCAAGAATGCGAATGCGTCATATTCCTCACAAGATAGATAACGAAGCAAAGGATGCTTGGTTACAATGTATGAAGGAAGCTATCGATTCACTCTACCTTGATAGTAGATTGTCCGAAGCCCTTTATAATTGCTTTCCTAAGCTTGCTAATCATATGGTTAATTCTCATTAGCCTAAAGTACTTGTATGGTGTAAAATATATTTCTAAATCAACATCGAAATATTATCCTTTTTTAAGTGATTCTAATTACTTTTGCACCCTCAATTAAAGAAAGTTATGGGTAAAGAAATCAAAAGCGCTTTAATCTCTGTTTTTAACAAAGAAGGACTCGCGCCAATCGTTCAAAAATTAAACAAAGAGGGTGTCACAATTTACAGTACTGGCGGAACTCAAAAATTTATTGAAGATCTTGAAATTCCAGTCGAAAGAGTAGAGGATTTGACTTCTTACCCTTCTATTTTGGGAGGTCGTGTTAAAACACTTCACCCTAAAGTTTTTGGAGGTATATTGAATCGTAGAGACAATGCGGAAGATCAAAAACAAATCGAGGAGTATGAAATCCCATCATTAGACCTTGTAATGGTTGACCTTTACCCGTTTGAAGAGACCGTTGCAGCTGGTGGAACACATGACGAAATCATTGAAAAGATTGATATCGGAGGTATTGCTCTCATAAGAGCTGCAGCAAAAAATTATAACGATGTTCTTCTCGTATCGAATCGAAGTCAATACGCTCAAGTTCTTGACTTGTTTAATGAGCAAGGATGTGAGTCAACTATCGAGCAGAGAAGAGACTTTGCGAGAGATGCATTCGATGTTTCCTCTCACTATGATACCCAGATTTTTACTTATTTCAATCAAGGGCAAGAGAAGGTCTTTAAACAAAGTATAAGTTCTTCTCAAGTCTTGAGGTATGGTGAAAATCCACATCAAGAAGGAGTATTCTATGGAGGATTAGACAAGATTTTTGATAAGCTTCATGGTAAGGAGCTTTCTTACAATAATTTATTGGATTTAGACGCCGCGGTTACCTTGATGGAGGAATTCAAAAATAATGATCCAACATTTGCAATTTTAAAACACAATAATGCCTGTGGTTTAGCAACGAGAGAAACGCTTGAAAAAGCATATACTGATGCCCTTGCAGGAGATCCTGTTTCCGCATTTGGAGGTATATTGATTTCGAATCGAACAATTGACGGAGGGACAGCTGACAAGATAAATGAACTGTTTTGTGAAGTTGTTATTGCGCCTGCTTATGATGATGATGCTTTGGTAACTTTAAAGTCAAAGAAAAACAGAATTATCTTAGTTCAAAAACCGGTTGAACTTCCGAAAAAGCAATTCAGAACTATTCTGAACGGAGTTCTGGAGCAAGATAGAGATATGATCACTGATCGTTCTGTAGATTTTAAGACCGTTACTACTGAAGCTCCAACAGATTCACAGAAAAAAGACTTGGAATTCGCCAATAAGTTGGTGAAACACACGAAATCCAATACAATTGTACTGGCAAAGGATGGACAGCTTCTGGCTAGTGGAACTGGACAAACATCAAGAGTTGATGCGTTAAACCAGGCTATTCACAAGGCAAAGTCATTCGATTTTGATTTGAAAGGAGCGGTTATGGCATCGGATGCATTTTTTCCTTTCCCAGACTGTGTAGAAATCGCAGATAAAGAAGGAATCAAATGTGTAATTCAACCAGGTGGATCAATTAAAGATAAGTTGTCTATTGAATATTGTGATGAGCACTCAATGGCAATGGTGTTTACTGGTAACAGGCATTTCAAACATTAAATTCACAATTATTCACAATCTGTTAGTTAATTTTAATATTTATAATTATACTTAAACTATTATTCAGCTAAGCGCTCAAACTAATTATGGGATTATTTAATTTTTTATCGCAGGAGATTGCAATTGATTTAGGGACTGCGAATACTTTGATCATTCAGAACGACAAAGTAGTAGTGGATGAGCCTTCTATTGTAGCAAAAGACATCCAAACAGGTAAGGTTGTTGCAATAGGAAGGAAAGCACAACAAATGCATGGGAAGACGCATAAGTTGATTGAGACAGTACGTCCTTTAAAAGATGGAGTAATCGCAGATTTTCAAAGCGCCGAGCAGATGATCCGAGGAATGATCAAGATGATCAAGAAAGGGAAGTCCATGGTGAATCCTTCATTGAGAATGGTTATTTGTATACCGTCTGGTATTACTGAGGTAGAGAAAAGAGCAGTAAGAGATTCAGCAGAACATGCCGGTGCGAAAGAAGTATATTTGATCCATGAACCTATGGCCGCAGCAATCGGAATTGGTATCGATGTTGAAGAGCCTATGGGTAACATGATTATTGATATTGGAGGAGGAACTTCTGAAATTGCGGTAATCGCACTTGGAGGAATCGTATGTGATAAATCAATCCGTGTTGCTGGAGATGATTTTACAAATGATATCGAAGAGTATATGCGTCGTCAACACAATATTCTTGTAGGAGAGCGTACTGCAGAGCAAATAAAAATTGAAGTTGGTGCGGCGTTGCCAGAATTAGATACTCCACCTGAGGATTTTGCCGTAAGAGGAAGAGACTTAATGACGGGGATACCTAAGGAAATTGTAGTAACGTATAGCGAAGTAGCTCATGCTTTAGATAAAACTATATCGAAAATAGAGGAGGCTATTCTTAGTGCTTTAGAGATGACACCTCCAGAGCTATCCGCAGATATTTACAAAACGGGAATTTACCTAGCTGGTGGAGGATCAATGCTGAGAGGGCTGGATAAACGTATTTCTTTGAAAACAAAATTACCAGTTCATATTGCAGAGGATCCATTAAGAGCTGTAGCAAGAGGAACAAGTATTGCTCTCAAGAATATCGATCGATTCCAATTCTTAATTAGAGACTAGAAACACGTAATCATTCATGCGTAAATTAATTGCATTTCTTCGAAGATTTAGAGTCTTTCT
>CBFHJL010000155.1:0-4593 GCA_965656195.1 Brumimicrobium sp.
TAGAAAATTTAGGAGATGAATATGAGCTTGGATATTCAATCGAGTTAAATCCTCTTGGGAATACTTCCGGCGGTAATGATGAGTTGTTTCCAGAAAGTAGGATTGGTGCTAAAATTGTAGCCGGTTTTCCTTTGGTTTTGGGTGCTAACGACTTAACGCTTAGGGATACGATTGCCTTTAGTCTAGAGGACAGAGATAGACTCTTAGATATTGAGAAGGGTGAATTCATTCTTACATCCAATAATACCTTCCCATATGGGGGTGTTGTTAATATTAAAATACTAGATGAACAGTATAATGAACTTGCAACTATTAATCAAAGCTCAGGAATAGAGCCTGCTACCTTGAATACTTTAACGAATAATCATGTTAATCAAGCTCAAGAATCAAAATTTGAAGTAACTCCTGAAGACGTATCTACTTTTAAAAATGCTGCTTATATTGAGATTGAGGTAGTGCTCAATAGTACAATGAACAGTAATAATGTAGTTTATGCCAATGCTGCTATAGATTTTTTATTGAGGGCTAACTTTCAAATGAAAACGAATTTATGATGAAATCGTTTTTTGTAATAATAGTTTTCTTCTGCTCTCAGCTGACTTTTGGACAAGAACTTCTTCCAATTGGACTTGATACTACTGATCAGTCAAGACGAATTTCTTTGCAAGGTAGTGCCTTTTATCTTGCATCGGGACTTCAAAATGATGTTTCTAGTAAATTGCTTTTTGGTGGTAATATTTCGGATCAAGAGAAACTATCTTCTCTAGAAGAACACGATGAAATCAATCGTTTAGGTGGTGATGTTGGGATTCGCGCTCAGTATTTTTCTAATCAAGCTTTACTAAAAAAATGGGATCATTTGAGCTGGATGATTGATGCAGGTTTTGAGACGCATTTTTCGGCACAATATGCTACTAGTTTATATGGTTTAGCTTTTTTTGGGAATGACTATTACAGAGGAGAAACAGCGAATTTCTCTAATTCATTTGGTCGTCTCCAATCCTTTTATACTATTGGCTTTGGACTGTATGAGAATAAAACAAAATCACGAGTTGTTCTTAGTGCTATCCTTCCAACAAATGATGTTTCTTTTTCTGCAGATAGAGGGACTCTTTACACTTCAGTGGATGGTGATACAGTGAATTTGGCGGTTAAAGGAGGAGCACGGCAAGCAAATTCTCCAGCTTTTTTTCAGGGGATAGGTGCAGCTTTGAACTTTGACTTTAAAATTCCTTATACTACGAACTCTGGGGCTACTGGTTTCTTTAGTATAACAGGTCAGAATTTAGGAGCATACTACTTGAATTCGGTTTCTGAATTGAGCTTTGAATCAGTTATGCAATTCGATGGGTATTCGATAGCTGACATTGTAAGTATTCAAGAGAATGATGGCTCAGTTCTGGAAGACTCTTTGAATGTGGTTCGGAACTCAGTCTCTGGGTGGAGAATGTTACCTGGTTTTATTCAAGCTGGGAAACTAGTAGAGAAATATACTGATAAGCAGATACAGGCATTCTATGGTGTTCGTTTGTATACGAATAGCATTTATCGACCTTTAGCTTATGCAGGTATTCATTGGAGTCCAACACTCAAATTGGCACTGGGAGCCCAAGTTTCTTTTGGTGGTTATGGTAATTTTCGCGGGGGTATCTATGCAGGGTATGCCGGAGATAAACTTTCTATTAGTTTGGGTACAGAGGACATAGTAGGTGTTTTGTCGGGCTCTCAATTTGGAAAAAGTGCATTAATAAGAATGTCATGGAATATTTAAATAGACAACTTCTTCTTATTGTTTTGTTAACTGTAGGTTTGCATATTCAAGCGCAAGTGAGTTTCTACAAAACGTATTCTGGCTCTGCTTTTGACAAAGCAGAAGGAATCACACAATTACCCGACTCGAGCTTTGCGATAACGGGAGGTTCAGGAGCTTTTTCAGTGAATTCCGGTCAGGCATATTTAATGCTAACAGATAGTATCGGAAATCATTTATGGACTAAATCTTACGGTGGAGATGGCAGTGATTGGGGAAGAAGAGTTTTTCATCGACCAGGAATAGGTTATACGATTGTGGGTACAACAAATTCTACATTGGACGGAAGATACAATTTTTACTTTTTGGCCACAGATGAAGATGGTAATTTGCAGGAAGAGAAAAATTTTGGAACAGTAAACTGGGAACAGTTATGGGATGCTTGCTTATTAGATGATGGAGGTCTCATAATGGTGGGGGAAACAGAAGGTGAATCTTCGAATCTAAAAGATATGTATATAGCCAGAGTAGATGCTTCTGGAGACACGCTATGGACAAATGTTATTGAGTCAGGAGAGGACGATGTTGCTTTTGCTGTAGATATTCTGAATGATACAACTGTCATTATTGGCGGTTACTCTTGGGACGGAACAAAATCTAATAGTCTACTAATGTCTTTCCATATTGACGGTACGGAAAATTGGAGGACTTTTTATGGAGGTTTAGCATCAACAAAAATAAACGACATTCAGGTTTATAATAATGAAATTTACTGTGGAGGAGAAATTATTCAAGATGGACAAAACCAAAGTGACTGGTGGGTGTTGAAAACAGACGATGAGGGTAATGAGATTGCAACAGCTACGAATGACTACAATGGAGATGATGTATTGACTGATATCTGCATTGTAAATGATGATGATTTGTACTTAGCTTTATATTCCAACTCAAGTGATTTGAATGTTTACTCTGGAGGTTATGACGCGTTTGTATTCAAATATCATACTGCTTTATATTTTAATGGTTTTTCACAAGGGTATTCTGGTGAGAATCCAGATATTATTAATGACTTGATTGTCACAAACGACGAAGGTGCTGCTTTTGCTGGAACATGTGGAGACGACAGAATAAATCAATCTGTTGGTACTGCAGCTATGATTGCTAAGATTGGTCCAAACGATGAGGTAACTATAGATGCAGATTTAAATGAAGACTTAGTAGATCTTACTGAAGAAGCGATGCTTCAAGGGATAGAGATTTATCCAAACCCAACAAGTCAAAAACTTTTTATTATCGGAGGAGATAAGAAGTTGGATATTGAAATTTATTCTGTTTCAGGTCAACGAATAGGTAGATGGGAGGAGCAAAATGTGCTTAATATTTCTAATTTCCAGAATGGAGTATATTTGTTGCATCTTATCGATGGTCAGCACAGAACCATTCGAAGAATAGTAAAAAGGTAAGGGAGTGAGATAATTTATGGGAGCGAAAGACAAAGTAAGAAGGCTATTTAATTTTCTACATCTGGATATAACAAGAAACCTAAAATATGATAGGTTGACGCAAAGAATCATTTTAGAAGAGTTAGGTTCAAACGCGAATTGTATAGATGTTGGCTGTCATAAAGGAGAAATCCTAGATACTTTACTTCAAGCTTCTCCTCAAGGAAAGCATTTTGGCTTTGAGCCGATACCTTCATTTTTCAAGAATTTACAAGAATCGTATAAAGATAGAGCTCAGATTTTTCCTTATGCTCTTTCAGATGAAGAAGGCGAGACGTATTTTAACTTTGTGAAGAATGCTCCAGCATACAGTGGGATTAAGGAACGTTCTTATAAGACAAAATCTCCAGAAATTGAAAAGATAAAAGTAGATAAAAGAACATTGGACGGAGTGATTCCAGAAGATATTGTTGTTGACTTTATAAAGATCGATGTTGAAGGTGGAGAGTTTGATGTATTAAAAGGAGCGCAGCGCATTTTATCAGATCATCACCCGCTTTTGATTTTTGAATTTGGTAATGGGGCTAGCGAATTTTATAAAGCCGAACCATCTGATTTCTTTGATTTTCTTTCTAAAAACAACTACCAAATCTATACACTGGATAGATTTATTGGTGCAAAAAATGAACTTTCAAAACGGGAATTTGAATCAGCATATTCTACAGGTAGTGATTACTATTTCGTAGCGCAATCTAAGTGATTAATTTACCACTCCAAAGATTTTTCGCCAAACCATTTTCCTTGAACGCGCAATGTTTGCTCGATAACATCTCTGACGCAGTGTCCACCACCTACAAAAGGTGATTGGTAATCAGAAATATCTTTGATCTCTACAGCAGCATCTTGAGGACAAGCAGATACTCCTGCGAGCTGCATAACTTCATAATCTGGTATGTCGTCACCCATGTAAAGTATTTCTGAGTTTTGTAAATTTTTCTGCTCTACAATTTTTTGATATACCTCTTTTTTGTTTTTTGACTGAAGAAAAACTTCGTTTACACCTAAACTTAATAGTCTGTCCTTAACTGCAACAGAATTTCCGCCTGTAATGATATAAATTTGATAATCGATCTTAGCAGCATATTGCAAAGCATATGCATCTCTCGAATTTAAGATTCTCACCACTTCATCTCTGTAAAGGATTACATTTCCATCAGTTAATACTCCATCAACATCAAAGATGAAGGTCGTTACATGTGCAAGTTTTTCTTTATAGCTCATTTTATTTATACTTTTCGAGGATTGAGTCGCTTAACAAACTGTATATTTCTTTTGTTCTGCCTGATAAGGAAGAAAGGTGCTTTTCGATAACCTCAATATCTCCTCTTTTAGCTGGTCCAG
>CBFHJL010000156.1:0-4552 GCA_965656195.1 Brumimicrobium sp.
GAAAAAATCTATAGGCATTACTTCCCTTCTCAATGGTACATTCCTCATTCTGGATACCCTTTTAAGTTTAATGGAAAAGGATTGTGGATCATGGACTTTATGAAACGAATTGGAAAACTGATAGAATTTCAACGCATTGAAGAGAAAAAAGTAGGCGAATTGGTGCGAAAATTTCAGATTGATGTTGTGATTTCTGATCAACGTTTTGGTTTTCGATCCCACAATACTAAGAATATCATCATCTCTCATCAGGTCAACCTCCCTGTTTCGCCTCTTCTCTTTCCAATTCAGCAATGGAACCGGTCATTAATAATGAAATTTGATGAGATTTGGATTCCAGATACAGAAACGCAGAAATTCGCAGGCAAATTAAGTCGATCTAAATCTAAAAAGGCGCGTTACATTGGTACTTGTTCACGATTTGATTACGATGCAGTTGATCGATACATTCCAAGAACTAAGACAATACGCTATCTGGTAATAATTAGTGGTCCACAACCCTATAATCAAGATTTTTTTGAGACAACTTATGTAAAACTGAAAAATTCAAATCGATATTCTGTAATCGTGGTAGCTAATGATATTCGAGTTCCTGACAAAACACCTGAGCACATTAAAATAGTGCGATCACCAAATCATGATGATTTTTTAAATCTTTTATTAAAATCAGAAATTGTGATTTCCAGAGCTGGCTATTCAACTTTGATGGATCTTGCTTCAACAGATAATGAAGCAATTCTTATTCCTACAAAGGGACAACACGAGCAAATGTACCTGGCTAAATTTCATCAAAACAACCAAAAATGGAAGTTTCTGGAAGAAGATGCTTTTTTAAATTTTGAACTGGGATAACTATTTACCCCAATTTCGCTTTCGTATTCGCTCTCTCTTTCTTCGTTCTCTTTTACTCTTTCGAATGCGCTTTTTAGCCGACTTAGATTGCATCTTCCAGTATTCTTTCTCTGCTTTCTTTTTGGCTTTCTTGGCCGCCTTCAGCTTCTTTTTCTTGTCCTTGGCCCTTGCTTCATTGGCCTCTTCAACTGTAGGTTGATAACCAGGAGCTGTCGATGCACACCCTGCGTTATTTAATATGAGCACGAACAACAATAATCTGATTATGAAATACGTTTTCTTTATCATAACTTCGCATCAGAGTTGTTCGACATGAAATTGAGGAAACTATTCATATTCACAATATTAATAATGTTTGTTGGTTGTACCAAAAACAATCAACACCCAGTTCCTTACTTTACGTTTGATGCCAACATCAATTTAACATTACCTTCCTACAGCGATCTTCAAGGTGTTGGCGGCTGGGCATATGTCACAGGCGCCGGGTCTAAAGGATTAGTTGTCTATAGACGAAGTGTAAATGAATTTGTGGCTTTTGATCGCCACTCTCCTGCCCCAGAAGGTTTTGACTGCGGAACAGGCTTGACTGTCGATGAAGATAATTTTTTAATCCTAAATGATCCGTGTTCAAATGCGCGATTCTCTTTATACGATGGATCAGTTATAGACGGAGATACTGAATGGGGTTTGAGACAATATCTGACTGCATATAACGGTGGACAAACCTTGAGGATTTATAATCCTTAATCCTAACAAAGAATTCATTCTTACTATTAAATCGCTAATGGCTGCTCTTAACTAAATACATTTCGTATTTAAGTAGACGAACATTTAATCCTTTTAACCAAAATTGGCATTCATACGTTATACATATGAATAGTTGGCTCGATTTTAGCTGCTTTACTAATGATGAAATTATTAATATCCATATTATTCTTGGTTTTTGTGCAGCTCAGCATTGCACAAACTAAAAGCGTATTATTTATTGGTAATAGTTTTACGTTAAACTATGATATGCCTAAGAAATTGGAAAAGATTGCCAATTCTCAAGGTGTTTCTTTGGTTACTGAACAAGTTACTGAAGGAGGTAAGGACTGGCATTATCATGCAACAAATCCGAAAACATACCAGAAAATTTCTGCTGAACCATGGGACTATGTTGTGCTTCAGGGTAAAAGTTATGAGCCTTTGTACCCAGATAGTACGGTAGAAAGAAAAACGATTCCTTATGGTCAACAAATGATTGATAGTATTCGACACCATGCTCCAGATGCTAAGATCATGCTTTTCATGACTTGGGGTTATAAAAACGGAATGTTGCTAGATTACGAAGAAAAAGAAATCGATTATAAAGAAATGCAAGAACGTTTGTATAAAAGATATTTAGAATTTGCAGACAACTTTGAAGTTGCTGTTGCTCCAGTAGGATATATCTGGAGTCGAATTCGAGAAGAGTATCCTGAGGTAAATCTTTATTACAAAGACAACTACCACCAAAGTCACTATGGGTCATTCCTCATCGCTTCGACTTTTTACAGTATGATATTTGAGTCTGCAATTAATAACTTCTCAAGTATTCCTTATAAAGTTGAAGAGAAAGCAGCCCGAAATATAGCCACTATGGCGTCAAACACTGTACTAAATCCAAACAGTAACTGGAGAAAATCATACTGGATGGATAAAGAGTTTGAAATGATGGATTACAATATCTACAAGGGTAAAATCACGATTAAAGCGAACGTTCCAGAAGGATATAAGACCAAATGGAAAATTAACGGTAAAAAAGTAAGTAATGAATCTTCCATTGAAGTTCCTCTTGATAAAAAGATCAAGGAAGTCTTATTAATCGCACGTGAGGCTATTTTGCGTCGACCTAGACGAGAAACCATGATTATAACGGAAAGGAATCGCGTGAAGTAGGTTCTTTTATTTCTTCATCACTGTAATAGTGGGCAATTCCAAATCATCAAATTGAATGTGGTACAACCCTTTTGATAATGAAGAAATATTAATATTTATTTCTTCGGATTCAACTCTACCTTTCATTACTGGTCTGCCAAGTATATCTAAAATTTTAAAATCACTATTTCTTTGCTTTTCAAAGCGAATATTAAATACGTCTGAAGCAGGGTTAGGGTAAACGTCAACCACATCCATGGATTTTTTCGGTAGACTTGATGTTTCCTGACCGATCTTTATTATCCAGTAATCTTTTTCTCCTGAGTTTTGAGAAAGATCTCCATCCATTGATTCAGAAAACCCTGTAATAACAAACCCTCCATCCGAAACACTAATTATTGATTCTGCGTAATCGTGATTAGATCCTCCTAAAGATTTTTGCCATTCAATATCCCCAAATTCATTCAACTTAACTATCCATACATCATCTCCAGGTAAATTAGCAGTTACATCCCCGTCACTGGAACTTGTGAAACCACAAATAATATAGCCATCATCGACAGTTTGTGTAGCTGAATATCCATAGTCGTTGTAAAAACCACCTAATGATTTCTCCCAAATGATTTCCCCTAAAATATTTAATTTAACTACCCAATAATCATTTTGACCTTGGTTAATTGAAACATCATTATCATCAGATTTAGATCTACCAGTAACTAAATAACTTCCATCTGTATTTTGTAAAATGGAATTTGCTCTATCGTCACCTGAACCTCCCAAGTTCTTCTCCCAAATAATATCCCCAAGATCATTTAGTTTAATCACCCAACAGTCATAATATCCATTATTAACAGCTATGTCTCCATCAATTGAGCGTGTCCAACCAGCAATCACAAAACCATTATCTAGAGTTGTCTGAATAGAATATGCTTCTTCATGGCTAGAACCACCGATTGATTTTTCCCAAATAATATTTCCCGAAATATCAATTTTTAGTATCCAGATATCTGAATAACCATAGTTATTGGTCACATCTAAATCGTTCGAAAAAGTGTGGCCAGCAACAATAAATCCTCCATCCGATGTTTGTTTGATTGATCGAGCTACATCATCATCGGAGCCACCATAAGACTTCTCCCATAAGATATTTCCGGATTGATCTAATTTCACTATCCAACAATCTTTTCCACCGTAACTTATAGATACATCGCCATCACTTGATTCAGAGAATCCTGCTACAATATAATTATTATCATTCGTCTGCTGAACTGACCAAGCCCAATCTGAATCAGAACCTCCCAATGCTTTTTGCCATTCTAAATTACCACTCGCATCAACTTTAACTACCCAGAAATCGAAATATCCGTTATTTGCCGTAACATCTCCATCAATTGACTGTGAAGTTCCTGCAGCAATATATCCTCCATCATTGGTTTGCTCTATTGAACGTGACCAGTCTTCCAAAGAACCACCGAATGACTTTTGCCATTCAACTATTGGTTCTTGTGTAATTGCAAAAGTTGCTGTAAGTAAAACAGAAAGCAGTAATTTTTTAATCATAAGTGACTCCAATTTATCAAGCCAAATTTAATAATACTTATCTTCAAGACAGGATAGATTGCGACATAAAAGAAAATGGATTAAAAAGAAATATTTTTTAAACGCTTCATTTTACCACTCCACAAACTCCTTCACAAAAAACTCTCCTTGTGATCCACCCCATTCTACAGCAGTAAATCCTTTTCGCTCTGGGCGAGCAGGCAGCACTTGCTCCTCCAACTTTATAGGTGCCTCCAATGGC
>CBFHJL010000157.1:0-4522 GCA_965656195.1 Brumimicrobium sp.
GCGCTGTTATGCTTTTTTGAATATCATAGGCTAATTCTCTTCTTTGATTAGACCACTTTTCTGCCGTAGACTTGATTAATTCGCTCAGGTCAATAGATTCTAATTGAAGACTGAAAACATGATTTTCTATTCGAGTTGCTGTAAGAATATTTTCAATCATATTTTCGAGTCTATTATTCTCGACAATCGCATGGTTGATTAATTCTTCTTGCTTTACTCTATCAAGGGTAGACCTTTTTAAAAGTGTTTGCAAATAAAGCTTGTTTGATGCAAGCGGGGTTTTTAACTCATGGGTTACTGATAGTAAGAAGTTACTCTGTCTTTGTGAAAGTCTTATGTCTTTCTGTATTGAACTTCTTATTTTCCATAAGCCCAAAAGAAGAATAAGTAGGAAAACGCTTCCTTCTCCAATGACCATTATAATTCGGTCAGGTTGATTTTCTCTTTTAGCCAACTCTGTAGATAGTTCAATCAAATGATATCCCCACCAAACAAATTGCAATACGACATACGCACTGAGAACGTAGAAGAAAATTGCCGTTTGCCTTTTCATATTAAGTATTACTTAGTAAGCACGATCATCACTTCCTTCAATATAATTCATGAAGGCCTTGTTCACCACCTTGTTTCCGCCGGGAGTAGGGTAGTTACCAGTGAAATACCAGTCTCCATTGTTGTTTGGACAAGCTTCGTGTAGATTTTCGATTGTTTGATAAATGATTTGAACTTCAGCGTTCATGTTCACAGGAGTCAAAAGCTCAGAGATTTTAGCCGATATTTCCTCAGCATTGAACGGTTCATAAATTTCTCGAACATAATTCTTGATTTGCTCTTTCGGCATCACTTCTTGTTCCTTACATTTTTTATAAACGTCATCAATGATATAGCTTTTGCCTTTCTCTTTAAGAAGTTCGATTGCAGCTTCGAATGCAATAAAATCTCCCATTTTCGCCATGTCTATACCATAACAATCTGGGTAACGAATTTGAGGAGCTGATGAAACAACTACGATTTTTTTCGGTTCTAACCTATCTAAAATTCGCAGTATACTTTGCTTTAATGTTGTTCCTCTCACAATTGAATCATCGATAACTACGAGGTTGTCTTTATCTCTTTCAACTGTTCCATAGGTAATGTCGTAAACATGAGCGACCATATCATCGCGTGATTCGTCTTGCGTAATGAATGTTCTCAACTTTGCATCCTTGATGGCGATTTTCTCAAAACGTGTTTTACGCGATAAAATACGCTTCAAATCGTCTTCTGAAGCATCATTTCCTAATTCCTTGATGGCTTCAAGCTTTTCTATATTCAGATAGTCTTCTAAACCTTTCATCATTCCATAGAACGACATTTCAGCCGTGTTAGGAATAAATGAGAAAACAGAATTATCTAATTCATTATCAATTCCCTCTATGATCTGCGGAACTAACAATTGACCTAAACGTTTACGTTCATTATAAATATCATGATCGTTACCTCGTGAGAAATATATTCTTTCAAATGAACAAGCTGATCTTACAAGCGGCTTATTGATCATTACTTCACTAACATCTCCAGACTTCTTGATAATCAAAGCATGTCCTGGAGTCAATTCTTTCACATCTTCCTTTCTAAGATCAAAAGCAGTTTGAATCACAGGTCTTTCCGATGTTACAACACATACTTCATCGTCTTCATACCAGAATGCCGGCCGAATACCAGAAGGATCGCGCAGAACAAAAGCATCACCATGACCTAATAAACCTGACATTGCATATCCACCATCCCAATCTTCAGAGGATTTTTTTAATATTCCTTCTATATCTATGTTCTCAATGATCTTAGAAGTAATCTCTTTATTGCTATACCCTTGTGATTTGTAATTTTCAAATAAGGCTTCGTTTTCAACATCTAAAAAATGTCCTATTTTCTCTAAAACAGTTACAGTATCAGACTTTTCTTTAGGATGCTGTCCAATATCTAATAGTACGTCGAATAATTCGTCGACATTTGTTAAATTGAAATTTCCTGCGACAACAAGGTTTCTTGTCATCCAGTTGTTTTGTCTCAGAAAAGGGTGACAGCTTTCAATGCTGTTTTTCCCGAATGTACCATATCTAAGGTGACCTAAAAATAGCTCCCCAGTGAACCCAGCGTTCTTCTTGAGGAATTCTATGTCTTTAAGTTTCTCAGGATGTTTCTCTTCAATATCTTCAAAGCGCTTGTTGATGTGCGAAAAAATCTCTTGTAATGGTTTCTGATCGATTGATCGTGACCTTGAGATGTAGCGTTCACCAGGCTTCATGTCTAACTTTATGTTTGCGAGTCCAGCACCATCTTGACCACGATTGTGTTGTTTTTCCATCAAAAGGTACATTTTGTTCAGGCCATAGAAGGCTGTTCCGTACTTATCAACGTAATAGTCAAGAGGCTTTTTAAGTCTTAATAGTGCTATGCCGCACTCGTGCTGTATCGCATCACTCATGAAGTTGTGTTTTTCTTTGCAAAAATAGTTTTTCTATCCGTTTCTACATAACTTTTCAGTCAAATAGAAAGGGTAGCTTAAAGATCATTACAATACAATCAAGGATAGCTACCGTTCATAAAAGAACCACTAAAAAAGGCAACTTTTTGACTTATTTGGAGTTTAGTATATGGTATCTTCAATGATATAAGTATATTCTTGTGTTTGAGAAGTTTATTATAACTTTGATCGATGTTGAACAGACTGGTTTTGAGCATAACACTATTCTTGTTTGGCTGTGCTGTATTTGCACAGGACCAAGGTGGCGTGTGGTTGCATCCGAATGAAGGTCAGTGGGACAGCAAAATCTTGTATAAAGTTGAACTACAACAAGGTTCTTTCTTTATTGAGAGAGATCGATTTACCTATGACTTTCACAATCTCTCTGAAATTTATGATCATCAACATTCTGGGGAGAGTCACGCTGAACATGAGGTTAAAAGGCATACAGTGCACTCCGTTTTTTTAAACAGTAATTGGTCTGGTGAGATTACTGAATCTAATCAATCCAGCTTTTATCGTAATTATTACCTTGGAAAGGACTCTGCTAAATGGGCCTCTAAAGTTCATGCGGTTCGACAAATTAAACTCAAGAATTTCTACGATGGAATTGACCTAGTTATTGAAGGTAAAGAGAGTGAGATTAAATATTCTTTCGTTGTTCATCCAGGAAGTGATTATTCGCAGATACAAATCAATCACGTAGGGGCAGATAGTATTAATTACAACGATCAATCCGGTGAAATATTTACGCGTTTTGGCGCGATAAACGAATCAGACTTAAATGTTTGGTCTTTAGATGAAGCGGGAAACGAGAAAATGGTAGACGCCAATTTTGTTTCATCTGGTAAAGCTGTTCACTTCGGCATCTCAGCTGATTATGATGCTTCGAAAACATTGGTTATTGATCCAAGCTTAACGTTTTCCACTTTCACTGGATCTTCTGTTGATAACTGGGGATTCACAGCTGCTCCGGATGATGCGGGTAATCTTTTTGCTGGAGGTATAGTTTTCGGTGCAGGGTACCCAATTACGTCAGGTGCTTATGATGCTCAATTTAATGGAGGAGAAGGAGGATTTAATATTGATGTCGGTATTACAAAATTCAATGCTACAGGTACAAGTCTTCTTTATTCTACTTACCTTGGAGGTTCTGGCAATGAGGCGCCAAACTCTATTGTTTCTAATGACCAGCAAGAACTTTACATTTTAGGCGTAACGAGCTCTTCAGACTTCCCCATTTCAGCTGGTGCTATACAGTCTGCATTTAATGGAGGTCCTACAACAACGCAAAATGCTCTTCAGTTTACGGGCGCAGATCTTTTTATCTCCAGACTTAATGCTGATGGTACAGCATTGCTTTCCAGCACCTATTATGGCGGGTCAGGAACAGATGGGCTTAACATTAGCAATCTTCATTATAACTATGGAGATCAATTTAGAGGAGAAATTATTGTAGACCAAAATGGCGATGTCTTGTTTGCTAGTTCTTCACAATCGACTAACTTGAATATTGTAAATGGTTTTGACAATACGCTGAACGGAATCCAAGATGGAATTGCTGTTAAAATGTCTAATGATCTCACAAATTTGATTTGGTCAACTTACGTTGGTGGCTCAGGGGATGATGCTTCATATGCTTTACAAACATCTTCTACTGGGGATGTATACATTGCTGGAGGAACTGCATCGAGTAACTTCCCTATTTCTAGTGGTCAAACGCCTTCATATGTAGGAGGTATTTCTGATGGTTATCTTCTAAGACTTAATGGAGCTAACGGGTCGAACATCGGAGGAACTTTTATCGGAACTCCGAGCTATGATCAAACTTACTTTGTGCAGCTTGACCAATCGGATGAGGTTTACGTATTTGGACAATCAAATGGTCCAATGCCTATATCAACAGGGGTTTATAATAATCCTGGCTCTGGACAGTTTATCCAAAAATTCACAACGGACCTTTCTAGTCGTCTCTGGGGTACAGTAATAGGTGGAGGTAACGGTACAATTGAAATA
>CBFHJL010000158.1:0-4468 GCA_965656195.1 Brumimicrobium sp.
TGCCAAGCACAAAGGATATTACGAAATCAAAAAAGGCCCGATGGGAGGAACTCCATTTTACGTCGCTGTCAAAGAGTCTATGATCATTGTCACAAATGATAAAAGTTTAGTTCAAGATCACCTCAATGGTTATGACAAAAGCATTGATAAGGAGTTAATAAGATCTATCAAAGAAACTAAACTTGTCTATGCGAATATGAATATGGAGCAAATGCCAAATGACTTGATGACATTTTCAGCAAATAAAAGTGACCGCGAATTCATCGAGGCCTTGAAGGATAAAACAGGAGAAATGGAACTGAAAATGGCTGAAGTAACTGATGAATATCAAAAAATGACTGCTTCTTTTCGTTACAGCAAAAACTATAAAAACGGTATGTTTTATCTTTTAGACGTTATTGACACTATGATGGACTAACTCCAAAAAGAATTGATCGAATCATGTATAAAAAGCTGATTATTGTTTTTGTTACTCTGCTAACTGTCGCTCTTTTTTTTGTAGCTAGACAATCTGGTGATAGGAGTAATTCCTTCTCAATTTTGGATCAAATTGAGGAACGTCAGGTTCTAGGTGTATTCAACTTAAACCAACTTTTAAATGATGGACGCTCGATAAGCGATCGTTTTAGGACTTTTGGTCTAGCAGAAAGTTATTTTAAGGAGGTTTCAAGTACCTTAAAAAATGCTGGTATACGACTTGACAAAGTCTATTACAGCCTAGAAACTAGAGACAAATTCAAAAGATCGCTATACTTTCAAGTCACAAATAGAGAGAAACTAAAAAGTACGTTTGATGAATTTTCAGCTTTTTATGAGCTCGAAAGGGACTCCATGGATACTTCAATCTATTTCTCAAAAGAGTACAACATAGCAATACGCATAAATGACCATTGGATGGAACTCATCCAAGGTGACCTCGATGATCTTGGACATTCTCCGTCACTTTCACAAACTGCTCGAAAGTTGCTAAAAGAAAAACATTTTTTCATTTTAAACCCAACTGCCAATAAAGAATTTGATAGTCTTGAATATATTGTTGGTAATTACCACTACGACTCGATATTGACAATTGAAGGAAGTTGGTTTTGTAAAAGAGGTAAAGACCATCCCGTTCAGCTCAACAAAAATGAAATAAGTGTTTACACTACAAGCGAAGATGTAATTCTTGCTTATTTAAATGTAAATAGAGAACGATGGAAACAATATGAAAATGACTATTTAAAAGGACGGCTTGAAAATGCTTATAGCAGAGGTATGATTAATTATCCCCGATTGAGCGAGTTATGGTCTGGTCAGTTTACCTTTAACTTTGGAGGCATCAAAACGATGAAAACAAAAACCATGGTTACGGAGTTTGATGAAAACTTTAATCAAGTTGAAAAAACAGTTATTCAAGAAGATACGCTTAGAGATGTAGGTTTAATATTTTCTTCAAGTAACCCAGAAGAATTACATGAAGAATTGTTGAAACAGAAAAATATTAACTCTAAGAATGGCAGTACATATATAGCTCTTCTACCAGCGATGAACCCATCATTTTTGAAAGATGAATTAGTGCTAGGTGTCAGTCCTAAGAGTTCCAGACGAATACCTGCGGATGACATAATTCAATTCACGTTCAAAAGCTCGCAATTGAATATTAAAGCAAATGCAAATTCTGAGAATAATCATTTGAAATTTCGAATCCAAATAATACCTCAGGTCTCAGGAAGAATTAAATGGAGTGAGATACTCAACGTTTTCATTGGTTAATACGACTGTAAAATTGGTATATTTATTGTAACTTGAACGACGTATTAAAACTTACACTATGAAAAAAATCTACTTATTATTTGCCGGTTTTACAATCGGTATGGGTGCAATTGCTCAACAGAATATTACTTCTGTAAGTGATGGAAACGCCACAAATCCATTTACCTGGGACTGTACATGTATCCCAACACCCGATGACAATGTTACGATTAACAACGATGTTATCATGAACTCAGACTGGGCTGTAACGGCTGGAGGATCAATCACGGTTAACGATGGCGCATCATTCATTCAAGACAATAACTATCGCTCGATCCTTTTCGATGGTGGTGGTTCAATGTTCACAAATTACGGGGTTTCAGAATTGACTAACTTTTCATTTACAAATGGAGCGGAGGGTCATAATTATAGTAACCTTAGTCTTGACACTGCACTCTTCGTGGGCAATGGTTCGATGTTTATGAACCATGGTTTGACACAAAATGTTGATAGCACACTTATCCAAGGAATGTTTATGAATGAGGGGACATACAGCAATGGTGACTTTTTAAATGAAGGTGGGATGGTTAACAATACAGGGTATATGACTGTCGACTCCCTATACAATAGTCAACAAGGTGTAATCAATTCATCTGCGGGAAATATAACGGCAAATGATTTCGGAACGATAGGGACAGTTAACATCACAGGTTCGTCTTATATGATCATCAACAATGACGTATTAAATGGGGGGGCTTTGAATATTGCAACCGGCAGGGATCTTCGCATTGGTAGTGATCTTCTAAACGCGAGTGATGGTGATACAGCAGTCATTATTAACAATGGTTTAATTGAAATAGGAAACGACTTTTCTACATTAGATACTATTCGCGGAACTGGTGTTTTCTGTATTACCAATGCTAGCTCAAACACAGGAGATGTTTTAGGCAGTTTAGATATTTGTGACAATTCAGGAATGGGGATTTTTGACATTAACACAGGGAATGTTGACGCTACTGTTACTGATTGTAATTCTGGATGTAATGTCGGATTAGATGAGGACAAAGCTATTGAAATTAGTATTTTTCCAAATCCTGTTTCCAGTGTATTAAACATTGAAGGAATAGAAGATGGCAAGGTTATCATTAGCGATGTTATGGGTAAGGAGATATATTCTTCAGCCTTAACTCCGAACATTGATGTAAATAACTTTAAAACTGGTGTTTACTTTATTACAATAAGCTATCATGGCAAACAGCAAATGATGAAATTCATCAAACGATAATATGCATTCATGTGACAAAAAAAGGGCGATTTCTTATGGAAATCGCCCTTTTTTTTATTCTTTTCGAATTAATTCTCCATGAATAACTTCTTAAGCTCCGTAGCATCAGAAGGATTCATCTTACCCGCCAAAATTAAACTCAACTGCTTTCGACGAAGTGCACCGTCAAATCTTTTGATTTCTTCAGCTGTCTCAGGTTCAATTTTTGGAACACTGATAGGTCCTCCATTTTGATCAACAGCAACAAAAGTATAAATCGCTTCATTGCGCTTTACACGTTTCCCTGAAACTTGATTTTCAACGTATACATCAATAAACACTTCCATAGAACTGCGGAAAGCTCTTGAAACAGTTGCCTCCAAAGTAACTACTGAAGACTCCTTGATTGGTTTACCAAATGAAACGTTATTTACAGAAGCAGTTACAACAACTCGTCGACAATGACGCTGAGCCGAAACAGCAGCAGTAACATCCATCCAAGCCAATAACTGACCACCGAATAGGTTTCCATGCGGGTTCGTGTCATTAGGCAGAACTACTTGAGTTGAGATCGTTTTAGATTCTGAAGGTGTTTTTGCATTCATACCACTACATTTTTTTTTGCAAAGGTAACACATTAATAACGGTTGAAAATGGAAATTAAAACCCGCTTTTAATCAATCTTGTTACAATTCTAACAGAACTTTTATACGACGCTACAATAAGTTTGAATAACTCCTTACATTTGTCCTATGAGTTTCGCAGTAGCAAAATCTTTGCATTTGATCTTTATGGTCAGTTGGTTTGCCGGACTATTCTATATTGTCCGTTTGTTCATCTATCATACAGAGGCACAAAAAAAATCCGAAGAAGCAAAAAATATCCTCTCCGATCAATTTGAAATCATGGAGAAAAAACTTTGGTGGATCATCACGACCCCAGCAATGATTTTAACATTACTCTTTGGCATATGGATGTTAGTGAAAGCACCTTTTTATCTTCAAATGCCCTGGATGCATCTCAAACTTTCCTTTGTGGGACTTTTGCTGATCTATCATTTTGTTTGTCAAAAAATCATGTTTAACCTGAAGAGAGGGAAATTCAATTGGAAAAGTAATGGACTACGACTATGGAACGAAGTCGCTACATTAGCCTTAGTTTCTATCGTTTTTCTTGTAGTGATGCAAGATCAACTAAACTGGATTAAAGGAACAGTGGGTTTCTTCGCCGTAGCTATCGGTCTTATGATAGGTATCAAAATTTACAAACGTATTCGCTCAAAACAAGCTAAGTAATGACTTATATTGATACACATGCTCATTTATATTCTGAAAAATTCGATGAAGATCGCGATGAAATGATTCAACGTGCTTTGGAGGCGGGTGTAAAAAGGTTGTTCTTACCGAATATCGATGAGTCAAGTATAGTAGGAATGGAGGCGCTCGTTGAGAAATATCCAGGCATTTGTTATTC
>CBFHJL010000159.1:0-4367 GCA_965656195.1 Brumimicrobium sp.
AAAAGGAGAAGGAGTTTCCTCTACTAACTTTTGATGACGTCGTTGTATTGAACAGTCACGTTCTGACATGTGACATGCGTTTCCGTGCTGGTCTCCAGCAATTTGGATTTCAATGTGTCGAGGCTCTTCAATGTATTTTTCCATATAAAGTCCATCGTTTGAAAACGAGGCCTTTGCTTCTTGTCTGGCGGAGTCCCAGTTTTTCTCCATTTCCTCTTTTTTCCAAACAATACGCATTCCCTTACCACCACCACCGGCAGTAGCTTTTAGGATTACTGGATACTTTATTTTTTCAGCATTTTTGTAAGCGTCTTCAACATCTTTAAGCAATCCTTTTGATCCTGGAATACATGGTACTCCAGCTTTGATCATTGTTGCTTTTGCTGTTGCCTTATCACCCATCCCATCTATTTGCTCTGGTGTAGCGCCTATAAATTTTATATCGTGCTCCTCACATACTCTAGAAAACTTTGAGTTTTCCGAAAGGAACCCGTATCCAGGGTGAATAGCGTCTGCATTAGTTATTTCTGCAGCAGCAATAATATTAGGAATCTGTAAATAGGATTGTGCACTTGGCGCAGGACCTATACAAACAGCTTCGTCGGCAAATCTTACATGGAGACTATCTTTATCTGCAGTACTGTAAACAGCAACTGTTTTGATCCCCATTTCTTTACATGTACGTATAACACGTAAAGCGATTTCGCCCCTATTGGCAATCAATATTTTTTTGAACATGTTGTGCCTTTTGGGTATTTATGAATTAATTGAAATTATGACGGATCAACCAAAAATAATGGTTGGTCATACTCTACTGGTGTAGCATCGTCAACTAGTACTTTAACGATTTTACCTGACACCTCTGATTCGATTTCATTGAATAACTTCATTGCTTCAATGATACAAACAGGCTCACCTGGTTTAACAGCGTCACCTACCTCAACGAATAAAGGCTTGTCTGGTGCTGAAGCACGATAGAAAGTACCAATCATTGGCGACTTAATCGTCAGGTATTTATCCTCATCAGAAGCAGGGGCAGCGCCACCGTTGTCTTGACTTGCAGGAGCAGCTGGTGTTGCAGCGGGCGCAGGTGCAGGAGCTGGTGCCGGTGCAGCAATTTGTTGCTGAGGCATATGCTGAGCCATTGGCTGCTGAACATAAACTGTCTTTTCTTCTGTTTTTTGCTTAGATTCTGATTTAATTGTAATCTTAAAATCCTTCTCTTCGATCTCTACTTCTGTAACACCAGACTTAGATACGAATTTAATGAGGTCTTGAATTTCTTTCTGATTCATTATCCGTAAATTTTTGTGGAATAAATGTAAATAAAATATTTATGAATTGTAGGCCCATTTGAGGTAAACTGCCCCCCATGTGAATCCTCCGCCAAAAGCAGAGAGCACGAGGTTATCTCCTTTTTTGAGCTTGCTTTCCCAGTCCCACAAGCATAGTGGAAGTGTTCCAGCGGTTGTATTTCCGTATTTTTGAATATTCACCATTACCTTTTCTGAGGGTAATCCCATACGATTTGCTGTAGCATCTATTATTCGCAGGTTGGCCTGATGTGGAACTAACCAGTCTATATCTTCTGAAGTAAGGTCATTACGTTTCATTATTTCAGCAGAAACATCAGCCATATTGGTAACAGCAAACTTGAATACTGCCTTACCCTCTTGGTGAACGTAGTGCATTCTTTTATCTACAGTCTCATGGCTCGCCGGATTAAGAGATCCTCCACCAGGTTGCACCAAGTATTTTCTTCCTTGACCATCACTTTTAAGAACGCTGTCTACAACACCCAAGCCATCTTCATTTGGTTCAAGTAGTACAGCTCCTCCGCCATCTCCAAAGATAACGCACGTAGTGCGGTCTTCATAGTCAAGAATAGAGGTCATTTTATCAGCGCCGACAACAATAACTTTTTTATACTTTCCAGTTTCTATAAACTGAGCACCTGTAGTTAGAGCATATATAAAACCAGAACATGCCGCATTAATATCGTAACTCCAAGCGTTTTTCATACCAACCTTGTCACTTATGACATTGGCAGTAGAAGGGAAAGGGTAGTCTGGGGTCACAGTAGCGCAGATAACAAGATCTATTTCGTGAGGATCAATATTTTTCTTTTCTAAAAGCTTATTGATAGCTCTAACACCTATATCTGAAGTAGCTTCACCGTCTTCTAATACGTGACGCTGTTTAATTCCAGTACGAGTAGTGATCCATTCATCTGAAGTGTCAATGATCTTTTCTAGATCGTGGTTGGTCATTACCTTTTCTGGAACATAACCTTGAACCCCGGTAATTGCTGCTGTTATTTTACCCATTATTTAAAAGCTTCTTTTATTTTCATTGTCAACTTAGAGCTCGCTACGTCAAAAGCATGAATCAACATGTTTTTGACTGCAATATCATTTGATATTCCGTGACCGATGATCACGTCAGAGTTGACTCCTAATATAGGCGTTCCGCCGTAATTTTCATAGTTAAAGCGATCGAAATAGTCGTCTTTTATCCCACGCTTTTTGAGAATACTGTATATACCCTCAGCCTGCTTTAAGACAACATTTCCTGTAAATCCGTCACAAACAATTACATCTGCTTTGCCAGTAAATAGGTCTCTACCCTCAACATTTCCCACAAAATTAAAATCACTAGTTCCGTTCATTAATTTATGTGCAGACTGAGTAAGGAGATTCCCTTTTGACTCTTCTTCACCGATGTTTAACAAAGCAACTTTCGGGTTCTCTACACCCAAAACGTTTCGAGCATACAGAGAGCCTAGCTTTGCAAATTGATATAAAACATCTGGTTTGCAGTCGGCATTCGTTCCAACATCGAGAATAACGGAGTTTCCTCCTGATTCAATAGGTAGAATCGAGGTTATGCAAGGCCTTATAACACCAGGTATGGCATTTACTTTATACATAGCACCTACCAGCATAGCGCCAGTATTTCCGGTACTTGCGAAAGAGTCTAATTTTCCGCTGGATAATAATTCAAAACCAATAGATATCGAACTATTAGGCTTTTGAGGAATTGCACGAGTCGGATGGTCATGCATAGTGATTACTTCTGTAGCATCTACTATAGTAACTCTTGAAGAGTCATGATCTTCTCGTTTGAGAACGGCTTCGATTTCTTCTCTTTTACCAATCAAAGAAATATGTACGTTTTCAGGAAGTTCTTTTATAGCAGAAAGAGCCCCTAAAACGTTTGCTTCAGGAGCGAAATCACCACCACTAATGTCTAGCCCAATATTCATAGGGTTGAAGTGCGTTTAATGAATTAAACCGCAACCTCTTTTTCAGCGATTACTTGACCTTTGTAGTAAAGTTTACCTTCATGCCAATGTGCACGGTGGTACAAGTGAGACTGTCCTGTTTCAGAACATGTTGCAATATTTCCTGACGTTGCCTTCTTGTGCGTACGTCTTTTGTCTCTTCTTTTTGTCGAGATTCTTCTTTTAGGATGTGCCATTTCTACTTTTATTTATATAAACAATTAATTCAAATTTTTCAATGCTTTCCAACGTGGGTCGATATCACTATCGTCGTCATCGTCGTCATCATCAGAACCAGAGTACTTATCGAGAAGATCAAGCATGTCTTCGTTACATTCACCTTCTTCGTGAACGTTTTTATTGGGTAGTGAAACCGTTAATAACTCATAAAATATTGGCCCCATATTGATTTTAAAATCACTAGGATTTACCATTATTAAATTTTCATCTTCGCTTTCACCCTCTCCAAATTTAAAGACGAGATGGTGATCAATATCAACTTCTATTTGTAAAGGCTCTGTACATAAATCACATGCAGAGGTTACGAATCCAGCAAGTTGAATGTCAGCAATCATCATTGTTTCTTTTTTTTCAAGAACCATGGTTGCTTTCACCTCTCCTTTCTCTATCAAGGAGTACTCTAACTCTTCAAAGAACGCATCCGAAATCTGAAATGAAAAGTCGTGTTTTCCGACCTTCAATCCTTCAAACGGTATTACATATTCTTTTTTCACACTCATTTACCCGTAAAAATTGGGAGTGCAAATGTAAAAAAATTCATTTACAACACACCAGTTGTAAATAAATGAATCGACAAAGATAGTGTTTTTCATGAACTGAACATATTACAATAGACAACTAATTTAGAATATACTGTTAAATGATTTTGGTATTTTCGTCCGTATGTTCCATACCGAGACCAGAAAATACGGACCTGTTGAAGTTTATTTGCTCTATTTCGAGAACTTTGAAATGGAAGAGCACTATCATAATTTGATGGGACACGAACATGAAAGACTAAAGGCTCTAAATCACCCAGCTAGAAAGCGCGAGTATGTGGCAACAAGGGTCTTACGAACAATGT
>CBFHJL010000160.1:0-4333 GCA_965656195.1 Brumimicrobium sp.
TTTAACCCGCAACATTTATTTTGAAAAAATTTAAAACTTTTTTTTTCTTTAACTTCCGTCGCTCGTTTGCGGGGCTGCAAATGTACACAGCTTTTTTATTTCCGCAAGCAAAAAATTAAAAATATTTTAAAATTTCTTAATCTTACCTTCTTTTCAAATTAACCCCTGCTCGTTAGCGGGCTGCAAAGATAGAGTGCTTTTTTATTCCTGCAAGCATTTTTCTAAAGTTTTTTTTAATACTCGTATCAATATTTTACTAATCTGCTATAAATGTATCGGTTACGACCAATAAAAAAATTCAATAAATTTAATACCTATAGTCCCGGAGCCCCTCAAAGTCCAATATTGTGATCAATGATCCTTTTGACTTTATTAAACTTCGGTAATTCTAACCTTCTTTTTCTTAAGCCTGGTATTGTTTATTTTGGCAATAATCTTTTTAACCACGTCTGAATGTACCCCTACATAAGAACTATTCTGTTGCAATTCGATTACCCCGAGTTGATCTTTGTGAAGTTTACCTTCTTTTAGAAACAAACCTACGATATCACCTTTTGATATTTTATCCCTACGTCCACCCGAGATGTGTAACGTTTTCCATTCTATATGTTCATCCTTTTCGGCTCTTGATAGCTCTTCAACATTTAACTTCTCACATTTGATCTCTTTAATATAGTCTGGTAACTCTTCATCTTTCCAATGTAAGACATAGGCAGTCCCGTCTCTATTCATCCTTGCCGTTCGACCATTTCTATGAGTGAATTCTTTACTATGAGGAGGCAAATGATAATGAATGATAAATTTTATCTCAGGTATATCAAGTCCTCTTGCCGCCAAATCTGTTGCTAGTAAAAGTCGACTGGTCCCATTTCTAAATTTAATCAATGCTCTTTCTCTCTCAAGTTGGTCCATATCACCGTGAAAACATTCATGTTCGATACGATTACCATATAAAAAATCACTTATTCGTTCTAATGCGTCCTTATAATTACAAAATATTATTCCTGGTTGATGACCAATGAAAGCAATAGATCTTTCCAGAGCATTCAATTTATCCTTGTCAGCAGAAAAAAGTGTTTTTACTGTTAATTGAGACCTTGACTCATCTAAATAATTAATAGCAACTGGATTTTTCAACCCAACGAAATCAGGTATTTTCGAATCACTAGTAGCCGAGGTCAAAATTCTTTGCTGAACATTAGGCAGTGTCTCAATGATCTCAGTCATCTCTTGTTCGAAACCAATCTCTAATGACTTGTCAAATTCATCAAGGACTAATGTTTTAATCTCTGCTAACGAAAACGGGTCTCGTCTGAATCGATCAGCCACACGTCCGGGTGTACCAATAAGAATAGCGGGAAGATGTTTTAGGTCAGCTTTATCTAATGAACCAGCACGACCACCGTAAACAGAATTCACCTTAAACCCAGATCCCATCTTGCGTACTACCTTCTCAATCTGTTGAGCTAATTCACGTGAAGGAACCAAAATAAGAACTTGAATCTCTTGACTATTCGAATCTAGTGTTTCTATTAATGGCAATAAAAATGCTAGCGTCTTCCCAGTTCCGGTCGGCGATAATAAAACTACATCAGATTTATTCCGAATAACTATACCTGCTTCCTCCTGCATGGGGTTAAGCGAAGTAATTCCAAATTTTTTCAGATACAAATCTTTTAATTTATTTTGATTGTTCTCTCGCTTTGACATTGATTGATGTTTTGTTTTAATGAAATACAATATCCTATACTGCCATTATAAGCATAGATCCTTCATTTCTTGATAATAATAAACCTGGACGCCTTTTTCATTCAACTTTGCAGCTTCCACCATAGATTTTGCAACAGTCTTAGCCTTGATGGGCTTCATATTTATAGGAAACAGAAATGATAGTGCTTTAGAAAAGAACTGCCCAATGCTTTCTCCTATTCTACTTTCAGATCGTTCTCCTAATAATAGAGAAGGCCTAAAAATTGACAATGACTGAAGACCACCTTCTTCCTTAGACAAATCTATCAAAGCATCTTCTACTTCACCTTTTAGCTTTAAGTAAAAGCCGCTTTTTTTACTATCTGCTCCAACCGAAGATACAACTGAGAATTGTTTAGCTCCTGAACTATTGCCATATTTTGCTGCGTTTAGGGTGATATCAAAGTCTATCTTTCGATACTTCTCTTTGTTTCCCTTGACTTTTTTCTGTGTTGTTCCGATGGCTGAAAAGATTACATCCCCACCTTGCATTACTGATTCGAACTGATTCTGGTCATCAAAGTCAATCACTTCGACTTTTACTTTAGGGTGGTTGTCCTCAAACGGTCTTCTTACTATAATCTTAATCACATCAAATGAAGGGTCTGATTTCAAATCATCAAGAATATGTCCTCCGATCAATCCAGTGGCTCCTAAAAGTATTGCAGTTGACTTCATTTAATTATCTTCTTTACATATGCTGATCATGGCGCCAAGTTACAAAACTTCAACACATCTGAATTCTTAATTGTTTAAATGGGCTGAAGGGATATAACTTTCATGTACGAAAAAGCCTCAGGACTATAACTATATTTAAAGTGCTTGAACAATTCGAATTAATTCCTTCTCCTCTTTCGATGAAGGTTTAAGATCATTAGCTACTTCCAATAGTGAGGCCTTTGTCAAACTTCCTTTAAATACTGAATCTCGAAGTTCAAGTCCCAACCCTATGATTAAGTTTAGTAAGGGATTCGAATCTATCACTTGATCCTCTGGTATGCTATATCTTCTTTCTACACTTTCTTTCTCTTCAAGAGGCTTATACCTTAGCTTAACAAAGGCAAGTTCTTTTTTACCAAATTTCGCTTTTGACTTTTGAAAATGACTTTCCACTGCTTCTGACTTCCCTTTCTCTACTTCAAAAACCGCAGTTACGTGATGACCGTATCCAAGTTCACCTCCATCTTTAGTGTCATCATCAAAATCTTGAGGTTTTAGCAATCTACTCTCATAACCTATTAATCGGTAGGATGAAATCAATCTCGGATTAAATTCAACATCTAACTTAACATCTCTGATTGCATTTGTCAAATTACCTGGATCCGCAAAAACAGATTTCATTTCTTCGCGTGAATGAATATAAAAGTGATTTCCATCTCCTCTTTTAGCTAGTGTTTCGAGCGTACTATTCTTATAGTTCCCCATACCAAAGCCTAAAGCTGTTAAATAAATCCCTTGACCTCTTTTTGTACTGATATAATTTTCGAGCCCCCCAGTATTATTGATCCCTATATTAAAGTCTCCATCTGTAGCCAAAATAATTCGATTATTATAAGTCGAGTCATAATTTAACTCAGCTTGACGATATGCCTCTTGCACACCACCTATTCCATTTGTTCCTCCTCCTGAGTACAAATTATCCAGAGCGGCCAAAATCTTACTCTTATCCTCGCAACTTGTCGAAGGAAGCGGAACCCCTGTATTACCAGCATATGTAACAATAGATATCCTATCTTCCGGGTTCATTTCTTTCACCAGGTCTTTCAAACCGTTAATTACTAAAGGAAGCTTATTATTTGAACTCATCGACCCCGATACATCAATTAAGAATACAAAATTGTGCGGCTTTCGCTTTTGATCAATTGGGTAGTCTCTAACTCTTAGATTTACTGAAACTAACTCATGTTCCTTATTCCACATGCAGTCTGTACGAGTCGTCTTAACATCCACCCATTCATTTTCAGAAACAACTAAATTATCATATCTAAAAGCATTAACCATTTCCTCAAGTTTAACGGCATCCCTTTGGATTGAAGCTCCTATGCTCATGCGTTTTTTAATATATGACCATGCCGCTTGGTCTACATCAAGTCCGAAAGTAGCGTGTGGGTGATCCATTGGTGAAAGGAAGTCATTCTCATAAATAGGCAAAAAGTGGTCATAATTCATTCTCTTAAAACTGTATTTCTGATCTGCCTCTTCGCTATTACTCGCGCTATTAGCTGACTGATTGTAAACACTTGGATTTGCCCAAGCTCTCATATCAATAGCTTTAGATTCAACACTAATAACGCCTCCCGTTACATCTCCGTAATTCGCAGGAATACCATTCGAGTATACCGTAACATTATCAATAAATGACTTCGGAAGATGCTCTGAACCTCTTACTTTCACCCCATCAATAAAATAGGAGTTCGCATTCGTTCTTGCACCACGAAAAGACATTTTACCAGCCCCATCCTGATTCACACCTCCAACAGTTGAAGCCATTCCATTAGCTGATCTAACGGGAAGATTCACAATATCATTTCTTGAAATCATTGTTGATTGAGCTCCTCCATCTTTCATAATCAAAGGGGACTTA
>CBFHJL010000161.1:0-4229 GCA_965656195.1 Brumimicrobium sp.
TAGGACAACTCGACTGCCTGAATGCATTTGCGAACATTGCCGAAAAGAATAACTACAGTTATCCCGAAATGAAGGATGATCTTTCAATAGACATTAAAGAGGGTCGACATCCCGTTATTGAAAAACAAATGCCGCTAGGAGAGGAATACATTCCAAATGATGTATATCTAGACAATGACAGTCAGCAAATCATTATGATTACCGGGCCAAACATGTCAGGTAAAAGTGCTATTCTTCGTCAAACAGCATTGATAAGTCTTATGGCACAAATGGGGTCATTTGTTCCGGCTAAATCGGCAAAACTAGGTATTGTTGACAAAGTATTTACTCGTGTTGGTGCTTCTGATAACATATCCTCTGGAGAATCGACTTTCATGGTAGAAATGAATGAAACTGCGAGTATTCTGAACAACTTATCCCCTCGCAGCTTGGTTTTACTCGACGAAATAGGAAGAGGGACAAGTACATATGATGGAATATCCATAGCTTGGGCAATAGCAGAATATATCCATCAACATCCTAAAGCTCATTGTAAAACATTATTTGCGACGCATTACCACGAGTTAAATGAAATGACTAATAAATTCCCAAGAATCAGGAACTATACGGTTTCAGTTAAGGAAGTAGGAACTAAAATCTTGTTTTTGCGAAAATTAGTCGAAGGAGGCAGTGAGCATAGTTTTGGTATTCACGTGGCTAAATTAGCTGGGATGCCCAATCCAGTGGTTGAACGTGCGTCAAAAATGCTTAAAGAACTGGAAGCTTCGAATAGAGGAAATGAAAGAGAAAAAGTAAAAGACGCAGGAAATGCTGCAGATATGCAGTTAAGTTTCTTCCAATTAGATGATCCTGTACTAGAACAAATTAGGGATGAAGTACAAAATATGGATATCGATACGCTTACTCCTGTAGAAGCACTGTTTAAATTAAATGAGATTAAAAAATTGACTGGTAATTCAAAAGAAAAAAGTAGACGATAAGATCATGATTTACAGTTCTCTAAATTTATAATGAAATTAATTCGTTAGAAGAACGTGATAAAAAATAAATTCCTATTATATTTGTCCCCGCAAAAGAAACGCCTTTTGTGTTTTTGAAATAAGCGAGAGTAGCTCAGCTGGTAGAGCACAACCTTGCCAAGGTTGGGGTCGCGGGTTCGAATCCCGTCTCCCGCTCGATGATTAATTTGATTAGTCATTACTGTCCATGCCCGGATGGTGGAATTGGTAGACACGCCGGACTTAAAATCCTGTGCTCTTTGGGGCGTGCGGGTTCAAGTCCCGCTCCGGGTACAAAAGCCCTGTAACGTTTAGTTGCAGGGCTTTTTTTTGTTGATTAATAACCTCATAGGGACAACACTTCCATAAGTTTTTTCTTCCCCACGTCAGTTAAATAAGGATAGAGCATTCCCAAAAGAATGTGAGTTTGCTCTTTCACGAGTTTCTCGTCTATTCTTTTCTCGTAAATAAACGAATTGTATAGCCATGTATTACTATGAGAAATCATTCTTTCAATGAGGAATTTGTGCTCATTTTGAAACTCACTTTTTCTTAACCATTTTTTCTTTGTTAGATAGTTCAACAAATAATCATAACCATCTATGCGCTTTTGCAAGGCAGCTTCAAAGTGCAACTTAATATTGTCATTTAACCTTAGTAAATTGTACAAATCCGTCCATATGAATCTATACTCAATCATTCGGCTTAGACTGAGGAATATGTCCTCTTCTATGGTATGAAAGTTTATTTCATTGGAACCTACATCTTGAATCCGTTTGTCAAACTCTTCAACCATTTCAAAATATAAAGCCTCGAGTATTTCTTCACGTGTTTTAAAGTGGTAGTTTAAATTACCTGAACTGATTCCGAGTTGCATGGCTATCATTCTAATAGTCACATCACTGAAACCATGCTGATTGAACAACTGCTTGGCTTTCTCTAATATTTTCGACCTGGTATTTTTCATTAGTAAACTTGTCCTAATTAGATATTATTAGTAAACTTGTCCTAAATATATGAAGGATTTTATAATATTATTGGGATTTATCTGTATTAGTTTCCTCAGTTCTTCCCAAGAACAAACAATAGACTCTATGAACAGCTTGTATAAAAATAAGGAAGGGAAATCTGCAATATTAAATCTCTATCAAGAAAAATTGAACAGTCTTGATATCGAATTTGAGGAAATAGATGTTTCAACAAGTTATGGAAAGATTCACATTATCACTTCAGGCGAATCATCAAAACCACCTATGATTTTAGTGCATGGTTCGAATGGTTGTGCACCCATTGCACTGGAGACCTATAATAGTCTGATAGGTCAGTTTAGGGTCTATGCAATTGATGTTTTAGCACAGCCCAACAAAAGTGCTGAAACACGATTGAGTATGAAGGATGAATCTTATGGAGTATGGATGAATGAGGTTATTTCAAAACTTAAACTTGATTCAGTAAGCATGGCAGGTTTTTCGCTGGGAGGATTGGTCATTTTGAAAACTTTAGAGCATGATGAAAGTAAAATAAAAGAAGTATTCCTCACAGCTCCAGCTTATATCGTTAATGGCAATCCATTGTCAGCGTTATTTAAAGTTTTTATCCCAATGAAACGCTACATGAAGACTGAGAAAAGTCAATACGTTGAGAAGTTCTTATCAGCTATTTTTTCTCAAAAAGATGAGTTTGCCATTAAATATCTTTCAAAAGTATTTCTTGAATTTGACATGGACTTTACTCCAGTTCCAACAATTAATTCAAGCAAAGCAAAAGGTATCAAAACTCCTATTACACTTTTTGCTGCCGATAACGATATACTATTTCCTGGACGGAAAATGTTAAGGAGGGCATCAAAAATATTTCCTTCGTTAGCCCACTCAGAACTACTTATCAATTCCAAGCATGTTCAAACAACAGAAGATAATGTTCTTATCTGCCAGAAAATCATGTCAAAGTAAGTGAGGTTTTAGCTTTATAAGCTGAATTGATTTTAACATCTAACTGGTTGGACAATGCAATCATTGCGTGTGCAAAAACAGAATGAGAAGCAGAATGAAAATGAAGCTCTATATCAACCCCTACCAAAGATTTTGGTCATCCAATTCAGGTATACAGTTTGATGGACCTTCTATCTTTAATGGAGTATTTCCATCCAAAGAATAGGCTAACCAACCCTCGGGATAACTCAACTTGAGCGGTGCTGCGATTAAATCATCTGAAACCAACTCATATCCTGTTTTGGCATAGAAATTAATATCTCCATAGGTTGTTGTTAAGTTCACCCCCTCTTTTCTTAGCGCTTCATGCGCATAATTTATAAGCTCCTGACCAATACCCTTTCCTTGAAGCTGAGTCTTTACCGCCATCGGAGAAAGTATAAATACCTTCTTATCACTTTGAATATATTTCAATTGAGAAAAGAAAACACATCCAACGATTTGACCACTTTCAAGGGCTACAAACCCCTTCAAATCTGCTCTAGGATAATTCTGAAGATACTTTTTCACTAGAGCACTAATTGCAATTGCCTCTTCTTCGTTTTCAGAGGCTTTAAAAGTGTTGTAGAAAAGAGCTATGACTTCTTCAGCTTTTTCCGATTCCAATTTGATATATTCCATTTTACAAATATAAGGTCTGATCAGTTTTCATCTAATTGAATACTTGAAAATTTTAGCTTTTTAAAAGATGCTGTAGCTATAAAAATAGCCCTATACTTTAAAGTTATAAGGCTATTTTAATTCGACACTTGCCGAACATGAATCTACAAACTAATGTTTAGGTATCAGCCTTTGCGACTGTGGAGATAAGTCATACATGGTAAAGGTTTCTATGATCGAATCCATTTCTGCTTGTTCGCCATGTTCATTTTGACCTTCTTCAGTTTCAAGATAGTCCATCATTGATTCTTTTTTGTCAAATGCTACCCATACGACTACTGAGTTCCGAGCAGTATCAACACTTACCTGACGAGCTAATAAGCCCTCTTCGTGTTTATCCATCATTTCACTTGGCTTTGATGCTATCCTAACCAAATCATCCAACTTTCCTGGTTTGGCCGTGGATATTGACATAAAAGTATATGTTGAATTCATATCGATTTTGTCGTGATGTTCATGATGTTCGTGATGTGCATCAATTTCGACATTAGCCGTTTCTTCATGATCTCCTTTTAAAGATTGTGTACAAGATGTTATGATGACTGATAATGCAACCATTCCTATTAGTAATTTCTTCATG
>CBFHJL010000162.1:0-4210 GCA_965656195.1 Brumimicrobium sp.
AGCGCATCTTCTTATGCTATTTTGGGGCTGCTAACTAGTATAATATAGTTAATGAGACACGCAGTGTAGCTCATCAAAGCTGCAAAAACTCCATTTGAGCCGTAATAAAAAAATCCAGCATTCATTTATGAGTGCTGACTTTTTCTTGGTGGTCCCACCTGGGCTTACCGACGATCCGCTGACGCTACTGTAGGTACAGGCTTCTCGCCCACCAGAATCCTAAAACAAAAAATCCAGCAACCAATTAAGATTGCCGGATTTTCCTTCTGTGGTCCCACCTGGGCTCGAACCAGGGACTTTCTGATTATGAGTCAGATACTCTAACCAACTGAGTTATAGGACCGGTTACCTAAGCGAATAAAACGCTTAAAGCGGGAGCAAATGTAATGTTAATCAGTAAATATTGCAAAGCAAGGGACGTTTTATTGACAAAAAAAACACCCACAAGCGAATTACCGTGGGTGTTTAAATAGTTTTATTTTCTTCTATCTAACCCCGAAGCTTCTTAATTTTCGGTTGTCAATCACATCAGCAGCATTTAATAGCGCTGTTCGGTAACGCTGTTGCACAGTCGTTTCGCGTTGTGATTCGATCTGAGTAATTTCAGTTGAAAAGTCTGTAGTTTCCTCTGCAGGCTGAGTGCTCTCAACGCGCAACACAAATACTCCACTACTTCCTTTAACGGGAACAGATTTTTGACCGTCAATCAAACCAGAGAATGCCGTACCTATTATTTGAGGCTCTCTTCCAACAGCGACATTACTTGCAGAAAAAGTTAATCCTTCAGTTTCATATTGGGCATTCATTTCTTTAGCTAAAACCTCTAGATCATCTCTACCAGCCATTTGCTCCATGAGATATTGCGCTTGCTTCTCTTTACGAACAGCCGATTTGATTTTTGCTTCTACAGCTTCGAATTCAGGAACCCCTTCCTCTATAATATCAGATAACATTGCAATAATGATTCTGTTATCATCTCTTATAGGAGCTGAACTTAACTCACCCTCTTTACTGTTTTCTTGATATGCCAATCGAAGTAAGTCTCCCTCTGCAAGATCTCCAAAACCATTAACCTGTGGATTATCATCTTGAAGTGATAGTGATCGAATTGTATACCCATTTTCAACAGCGAACGTATCAAAAATAGTTCTTTTTTCTTCGATTGACTTGTCTGATATCTTGTCGTCTAATTGATAGATGTAATCTGAAGCAATCGACTTAACATCATCGATAGTTGATTTTGAAGGCTCAACGTTCTTAACGATATTCGCTAAAACTGGACGCTTAGTTGCTTCTCTACCAAGTACCTCAATAATGTGAACTCCAAAGTTTGTTTCAACCTTTCCAAGGGTGCCAATTGGCTTTTTAAAAGAGAAATCATTAAATGCAGGAACCATTTTCCCTTCAGTGAAGTTCTCATATTTTCCGCCGTTGTTAACTGATCCAGGGTCTTCACTAAACTCAGTGACCATTTCTTCAAAGTTGTTTTTTGATCGAATAACTCGAATTATGCTATCCGCCTGTTTCTTTGCTTTTTCCATTTCCTCATCTCCTGAGGCCTTCAAAAGAATGTGACGCACAGTTGCTGTGTTTTCTTGTGCGAAACGTAAAATCTTAGAAATCTTCATTCCATTCCTAGAAATATATGGCCCGACTACATCTCCTGGTTTAGCAGTTTCTATTTCATCGGCAACGGACATAGGATAGGTCTGACCTTGAACCCCTGGTCCTGCAGGTCTCGCCATAGCTGTTGAATCACTACTAAACTCTTTAACATCGCTATAACGAAGAACAAAAAGCGAATCATTTTTAACATCCTTGAATTTAGTCTTAGCTCCTTGCAGAAGATCCATTACTCTTGCAGAATCAGCTTTACCTGGAGACACAGGAATTGCGAAGTAAGAAACTTTACGAGACGCCTTTTGCTTATACTCCTCATCACTTTTATGCTCTTCAAAGTAAGCTTTCATTTCTTCGTCTGTTATTTCTCCAATAGCATCTTGAGGAACTTTAGTGAAATTTTGATATACGTAAGCTACGTTTTTTACTGTTTTCTTAGACTCGTATTCATTTTTACCTTCTAAAGTTGTAGAGTGAACCCCTGCAGCTAACAAAGCAGAATACTTTTCCGAAATTCTTAGCTCACGAACATAGTCCATGATGCTTTTGTATCTTTCAATCTGCTCGCGTTCACTAGACTCTTCTAACTGATTCATTGCTTGACGCAACTGATCTGGAGCAAACTCTCCTGTTACAGAATCTTTAAACTGAGTAGAAAACTGAGAAGGATCGTACCCATTTTGACCGTAGAGAACATTCTCAAGTTCAAATTCATCAACGATTAGACCGATTTTTTCTAATTCTTCATCAACGAGCATACCTGCAACTACTGCTTGCCATGCCTGACGACGAGCACTTTTTTCATCTTGCTCAGTGAATTCTGCTTGCTGTCCAGGGTTCTGTTGTTGCTTAGACTGAAAGATATTTTGACGAGCATTGTTAAGTAACTGTTCGTACTCCTGTTCGCTAACTTTCTCACCTTCAACAGTACCTATCCCGTAAGTATCTTCTCGAGGTCCATCCTGAAAAAAGTCAAAATCTCCAAGAATGAATGCGAGCATTGCAATCCCGATTACGGCTACCAATAGCCAAGACTTCTCACGTATTTTTCCAATTAATGCCATTTTATTCGAATTAATTTAAGGTTGCGAATATAATATTAAGTAACAAAAAAAGAAAGGATAAACAACTATAATAACTATGCTGACTATTATCGGTTGTCTTTAACACGGATTATTTCAATCCTCCGATCTGAAACTTGTTCAATCTTCATCGTATAATCTTCCAGCTCGAGGACGGTTCCCTCTTCGGGAATAGACTCTAAATGGTGTAACACTAACCCTCCAAGAGTGTCATATTCAGTGGATTCTTCAAGTTCTAGCTCATATTCTTCATTCAGGTAGTCAATATCCTGTCTGGCTGAAAAAAGGTATGTATTTAAGTCCAGTTGTTGTTCAAGGAGCTCATCACTGTCATGCTCATCTTCAATCTCTCCAAAGATTTCTTCAACAACATCTTCAATAGTTATTAGACCTGAGGTTCCTCCAAACTCATCCACAACAATTGCAATGTTTCCATGCTGTTTTGCAAAAAGCTCTAGAAGGTCTTTAGCGGGAATTGCTTCTGGAACATAAGCGATTGGAATTAAAACCTCTTTAATTCTGTTTGGCTTTTTGAAAAGTTCGAAGCTGTGAACATATCCTATAATATTGTCTATAGTGTCTCGGTAGATCAGAATTTTAGATAGTCCGGTTTCTATGAATTTCGTTTTGATATCCTCTACTGTAGTTTCTATATCATATGCTACAATATCCGTTCTTGGAATCATACAATCTCTAGCCTTGATATTTGAAAAGCCTAGCGCATTCTGTAGGATTTGCATTTCGTTATCGAGCTCACCCTCTTCTTCCATTCTTTCATTGAGATCTCTTACATAATCATCCAAATCTATCTTTGAAAAAGCAGTCTTACCCGTTTCGACGTCCATCTTGAACAATTTGAGAACGGCATTGCTTAGAATCATGGTAAAAAGCGTGAGTGGATACAGTAATACGTATATAACCACTAAAGGAAAAGACAAAAAGTGTAGTACTCTGTTCGGATTGATTTGAAAAGTAGCTTTCGGCAAGAATTCAGCAGTTACCAAAATGAGCAGTGTAGACAATATAGTTTGTATGGTCAATACAAGTGCCTCGTTACCACCAACGAGATTGCTTACCCATGGTTCCATAAGGTTTGCCATCCAAATACCATAAACAACAAGTGCTATGTTATTGCCCAAGAGCATTGTAGCAATAAAACGACTATCGTTTTTGACGAAATTGGATAATATTCTGCCTGCAATAGACCCTTTTTGATTGTCCAACTCGATCTTTAGTCGATTCGCAGTCACAAATGCTATTTCCATTCCAGAAAAGAAAGCAGAACCAGCAAGGGCTGCTAAAATAATGATCAAACTTGATGCATCCATATATGCTAACTAAAATAGGAAATCTACCTGACTAAACGAGGTCATGTCCGATATCTTTTCGGTATTGGGCTCCTTCAAATTCGATTTTAGCAGCATTTTCATAGCTTATTTCGAGTGCTGAAGGGATGTCTTTCCCGAAGGATGTTACCGCTAAAACCCTTCCTCCAGAGGTCATTACTG
>CBFHJL010000163.1:0-4068 GCA_965656195.1 Brumimicrobium sp.
GGTATTCCTCAAGTTACTTTTTTACCACTTCAAAAGTTTTACGAGTATATGGAGGTAGCTGGAAAATCAGGTGGTCAGCATAAGTTTCCTCGTGTATTGAATGAATATCAGGCCTCGGACTGGGAGGCTTTTTTAAGTCGGCTCTTTTGATAACGTTTTAGAAAAGCATTACCAAAAACACCCAACACGATTATTGATGCTCCATAGTAAAATGATGGGCTTATTTTTTGATGCTCATTGAGTATCCACGCCGCTAGGCCAAGTGTGTAGATTGGCTCCATATTTATACTAAGGGTAACTGTAAAAGCTCCCAATAACTTTTGTATCTCTACTGTTATGAGAAAAGCTACAGAAGTGCAAACAACACCTAAAAAAATCAATAAAAAGATATCGTTTATTGATAAACTAAGAGATGCTGTATTCAACCTACCAGTTAATATTAAAAATACAGACATAACCGCTGTTGCACTAAACATCTCATAAAGCGTTATTTTAGTTGCTGATACAGTTTGAACCATTCTTTGATTAAAAACAGAGAAGAGTGCTGCAAGAACTGCAGATACTAAACCAAGAGTAAGTCCTATATTCAAACCTTCTTGAGTTCCTTCGTATGCGATGAGGTAAATTCCTCCAATAATTAATACTCCAATAATGAGTTCTGACCATAAAAAGCGCCTTTTCATAACTAAAGGTTCTAACCAGGCCACATGAACAGTGGTTGTGGCAAGACAGATTATTGTTAAAGAAGCAGTTGAATATTTGATGCTTAAGAAAAAGGTTAACCAGTGCAACGCAACTATAGCGCCTACACCAAGTGTTCGCCATTTATCTTTAGTATTGATGATTTTTTTATCTCTTCTTAAGAAGAAAAGGAGTAGCCAAAGAGAGACTGCAGCAATAAGCACCCTGTACCAGACTAACACGAACGCATCTGCTTCAATTAGTTTACCGAGAATTGCTGTGAACCCCCAAATAAAAATAATTATATGCAGAGTCAACTGGTATTTGATGCGTTTAGTCATTGAGTATGATAGTTAAATAATATTAAGCATTACAAAGATGAACTAAAATAGTTTTGAAAATAAAAAAGCCTCGTGATAATTCACGAGGCTTTGCACTTTGTTTTGATAGTTTACTTATCGTACTTTTTCTTCAGTTTTTCAACATCTTTTTTAATGTCTTTTAGTTCTTCATCAAGTTCAACATGCTCTTCATCAATTTTAGCCTGTTCTTCTTTGGCTTTTTCAGGGTCTATTTTCCCTTTCCTAATCTTTTTATCAAGCTTCGCCTGGTCTTTTTCAAGTTTTCTACGATCATCTTCAACATCTGCTTGATCATCAATCAACTTGTTGAGCTTATTCTGATACTTTTCTTCCTCTTTTTGAGCTTTTTCAGCCGCTCTTCTTTCTTTTTCAGCTGCCTTAGCCGCTTCTTTTTCTGCTTTAGCCTTTTCTTCAGCTTCTTTCAGTTTTTCCTTTTCTTTTTCCGCTTTTTCTTGAGCTTTTTCCTCTTCCTTCTTTGCCTCTTGTTTAGCTTCTTTTTCAGCTTTCTTTGCGTCTTTTTCGGCTTGCTTTTTTGCTTCTTCAGCCGCCTCTTGAGCTTGTTCTTCTGCTTTTTGCTTTTCTAAGGCATCAATCTTCTCTTGTCGCACCTTAGCTTCTTGCTCTCTCTTTTTCTTTTCAGCTTCAGGGTCTAAATCAGATATTTTTTCTTCAAGTTTCTCGTTTTTCTTTTCAAGTTCTTGAGTTTCTTCATTTACTTTCTTAAGCTCTTGATTCTCCTCCTTTTTTTCATCGATGTACTCTTCTTTTTTCTCTATTGCTTTTTTAGTGCTTTCAATATGGCTTTCTCTATCTTCATTGATTTGTTTTATCTCCTCTTCTGACTTTTCTGAAATTTTATGAATTCCAGACTTTACCTCTGTGGTAATAGTACCAGAACCTTTAACCATAGAAAATTCATAAGAACTGCCATTTTTTATAATAAGACCTGTCATTATCTGTGTTTGGTAACCATCTTTTTTTAACCGAAGAGTTAGTGGTGTATTGTTGTAGTCATTTAATTTAAGTACAGCTTCACCTTTAGGTCCAGTTGTGCTTTGAGTAACAGTTTTTCCACTGTTCATTAGAGACACCATTACTCCCTGACTTGCTTTTCCAAGATAGTTTACTTTAACCTTAATTGAAACAGAGCCCTTTTGTGATGTAGTAATAACATCTTTATTATTTAGTACTTCACTGAATGAGTGAAAAGAAAAAGATATGAATGCCACAGTTAGTGTCGCAATTATTGATTTTCTAGTAATTTTAAAATCCATTTTTGTTTACTTTTATTTACTACCAAGGTACAAAAAACAAACCATTCTAACCATTAGCTATAAAAACAAACCTAATATTTAAACCAATTACCCATATTCAGTTCTAAATATTTATCTTTATGCTATGCTTTTTAAGGATGTTATTGGACATGAATCACTGAAGAAAAACTTCATTCATGAAGTTCAGGATGATCGTGTTTCACATGCTCAATTATTTCTAGGAAAAACAGGCTTTGGTAGCCTTCCGTTAGCGATGGCTTTTGTTCAGTATCTTTTGTGTGAAAACAGAGCACAACATGATAGTTGTGGGGAATGTTCTAAATGCAATAAAGTTGCTAAAATGCAACATCCAGATGTTCACTTTTCCTTTCCTACTGTTCAAGCTGAAGCTAAAACATCTGACGAACAGTTCTCGGCATGGAGGGATATGATTTTAGACAATCCTTACGCAAGCCTAAATCGATGGATAAGCATTAGTGACCCAAAAGGAAGAAAGCCTATTATATCTAAGCACCAGAGTGAGCAAATTGTGAAAAAACTTTCACTAAAGTCTTTTGAAGGTAGGCATAAGGTAAGTGTAATATGGATGGCTGACGAAATGAATACAGTCTGTGCCAATAAATTATTAAAGATAATTGAAGAGCCACCAAAAGACACGGTATTTATTTTGATAGCGGAGTCGCAAGAAAAAATACTACCTACAATACTTAGTAGAACACAACTTGTGAAGGTAAAGCAGCTGGATGACCAGGTAATCCTTCAAACACTGAAAGATAAGAAAGGAGTAACGGGTGAAACCGCCAAAAGCATAGTTTCCAGGTCTGAGGGCAGTCTCTCTAATGCTTTTCAAATGATTTCTTCTCAGGGCTCTGAGTCTTTGAATAGGGAAAGGTTTATTGAGCTAATGCGAGTATGCTATAAAAAGCAAGTTTTGCCTATGATGTCCTGGGCTGAAGAAATGGCCAAGCTGGGTAGAGAGGATCAAAAACACTTTTTAAAGTACGCACTATATATGGTGAGACAGAGTTTGATGAAGAACTATACTGAAGATAAACTTTTGAGGGCTTCACCCGAAGAGGCCGACTTTTTGAGTAAATTTTCCCGCTTCATAACAGGTAATAATGTTTTAGACTTTACATCTCTTTTTAATGACTCTCATTATAATGTTGAGAGAAATGCACACGCTAAAATGCTTTTCACAAACATAACTTTTGAAGTTATGCGATACATACATAAAGCTTAAAGAAACTTGGTTAACCAAACGATTGCTTTTTCTTCTGAAGAAAATATAGCTGTTGGTTTTTTAGGATTTCTCAGTAAAAGGTAGGTTTTTGCTGCTAAACGTTGTGAAAAACTCTTAACTACAAATGCATCTGCAAGAATTAACCTGATTCGTTCAGGTGTAGATAAGTATTCGTTTACTTCTTTTGATGGAGTAACAAAAGAGTATTCAGCGGTAAACATTACAGGATGCTTTCGACCTTTAGTTAATTTAGTTCTGGCTTCAACAATTGATATTGCGTCCTTCAAAGTAAAAGCATTTTTAACCTTTATATGAATATGCATGATACCGCTATCGTAAATGCAAATATCTGCTGCAGATATTGAAATAGACTTATCTGTAATTTTAACGTTCACAGGTGTTAAATTACAAATAAACTGACGAATATCAGCATATTAACAACGCTTAGTCATAGTTTATAGTTTTATAAAAACTCAAATTTGTATTCAAATCTAAAATTAGAAAATAT
>CBFHJL010000164.1:0-4037 GCA_965656195.1 Brumimicrobium sp.
CACTATGAAAATGTTTAGGCTCTTTTGCATTTTCCTCAAATAACTTTCTAAAAGATAAAATATAATTATCAATTGTTCTACTAGTCGGGAAGCTATCTGTTCCCCAAAGTTGATCTAGGATAAAGTCTCTAGAAACAACTTCCCCTTCATGCTGACTAAAAAGAATTAAAAGCTCGATTTCTCTTTTTGTAAGTTCAGTAATCAACTCTTCCCTTTCAAAAACCTCGTACGTTCTTGTATTAACATTAAAAGAACCTATTTCAAGCTTTTCTTGAAAAGACTTACCTTCTTTATTCGTTCTAATAATCAAGACTTTTACACGAAGGAGCAACTCCTCTAAGTCAAACGGTTTTGCCAAATAATCATCAGCACCTAGCTTTAATCCCTTTATCCGATCGGAAGATGATCCTTTAGCAGAAATAAAAAGGATCGGAGTATTTGATACCTTTTTAAAAGCAGTACAAATATCCCAACCACTGACCTCTGGTAGCATAACATCAAGAACAACAAGGTCAAAGTTGTTTACATCATTTGCTGCGTTCAAAGCCTCTCGTCCATTGGTAACTGTTTTCACGTCAAAACCTTCAAGCTCCAAATTTAAAGCAACAACACGACTTAGACTTTCCTCGTCTTCAATTAACAAGATACTATGTTTTCTATCAGTCATTTAATAGGTTAAAAGCTTTTACTTTTTTGGAATAACTATAATTCGTCAATCACCTGAATTGTAAAATTAAAACAATAACTATGAAAAAACTAGTTCTACCAATGTCTTGCATTTATTTTGTCTATTGTTTAGCTCGAATTGAGCCTAGACAATCCATATTGTTTACTGTTACGCCCTACCGTTTGAACTTTCTTATTTGTTAGAATAATAAAACACTTCTCTTTTGTCAAACTGTAGATGTATATTGTGCTCTTGACAAGAAAAGGAGGTTCAATTTAAATAGCTTTTCTTTTTTTTTACTTTATTTACGGTAATTATTGAAACATTTATATTTCGTCGAGGTATAACGTACAAAAGAACTCTATGGACAAACTCATTGCCCAGTTTCCAAAACAAATTGCTGACGCTCTAGAAATAGCAAAAGATGCACAGCTAGATTCTCTTAGCAATTGCTCGTTTAAAAATGTTGTAATTTGTGGAATGGGTGGCTCAGGTATTGGAGGAAAAATAGTTTCTCAATGGTTTTACTCTCAATCTAATGTTCCCATAACAGTGGTACAGGGTTATAATATTCCCAGATTTGTAGATAAAGATACTTTAGTTATTGGTTCTACCTATTCAGGAAATACTGAAGAAACATTAACTGCTGTTAAAGCAGCTCAAAAAAAAGGAGCTACAATAATTAGTATTTCTTCAGGTGGTGAAATGATTCGGTTTTGCAAGGAAATCAAGAGTGACTACATTCGTGTTCCAGGTGGAAACCCTCCAAGGAGTATGCTTGCATTTTCTGTAATTCAGCTTGTTAAGATATTATCAGCGGCCGGAGTTATTAGCAAAGGGGCCTTACATCAGATAGATAACTGCAGGCACCTTTTGAATGCTGAACTACTAACAATTAAACAAGAGGCCAAGAAAATGGCTTCGCATATTTATGAAAAACAATGTGTTCTTTATGGACCTACAGAGCTTGAGTCTGTCTTAATTCGAGCTAGGCAACAGATTAATGAGAATGCCAAGCAATTGTGTTGGCATCACGTGATTCCAGAAATGAACCACAATGAGCTTGTTGGTTGGGGAGGCGGAAACAATGACATTGCTGTAATCTTTTTTGTTTCTCAATTTATTGGGGAGCGAAACAAACTTCGTTTTGAACTTAGCGAAGAAATCATTAGTAAAAAAACTAATTCTCTAATGTCCATAGAAGGAAAGGGGAAAACCTTAGTAGAAGAGTACTTTTACTTTATTCATATTATTGACTGGGGATCTGTATATCTAGCAGAACTTAATGGAGTAGACCCTATTGAGATTAGAGTGATAGAATACTTAAAAGACTCACTAGATAAATCATAGGTGTCATGTCTAAAGCGATCCTTGAAGATTTTGGTATAATAGACTATAAAGAAGCTTGGGACTATCAAGAAAAGCTTTTCAAAAAGAATATTGATCTCAAAATTAAACAACGGAAAAATATCACTGAAGAACAAACAGTAAATCACCTACTAGTTTGTGAACACCCGCATGTATATACGTTAGGAAAAAGTGGAAAACCAGAGAACTTATTACTCTCTGAAGAGCGACTCAAGGATATCCAAGCCACTTATTATAAAATTAATAGGGGTGGTGATATAACTTATCACGGGCCTGGTCAATTAGTTGTATATCCCATTTTTGATTTAGAGTCTTATTTTTTTACGGATATTCATAAGTATATGAGAACTCTTGAGGAGTCAGTAATTAAAACTCTTCAGCATTATGGTGTCTCTTCCGGAAGGGTTGATGGTATGACAGGGGTGTGGATTGATGGAGACAAGCCAAGTGCTCGAAAAATTTGTGCAATGGGTGTTAAGTCTTCTCGATGGGTTACAATGCACGGAATAGGTTTTAATATCAATACGGACTTAAGCTACTTTAACCATATTATCCCTTGTGGAATTGAAGATAAAAGTGTAACTTCATTAGAGAAAGAACTTGGCCATGAAGTGGATATGGATGAATTAAAGTCTATTCTCATTGCTCAAATATCTAATCAATTCAATGTCAAAATCGAAAAAAGGTAAGTTACAACGAATTCTGAAGCGGTTATTATGGCTGCTCATTCTTGTTTTCATTGTTGGTAACCTTTTCATTTTAATTTCCGGAAGGACCTATCTATACAAAGGCATAAAGGAGACATACCTCTCAGGAAAAAGCGGACCAGGCATCTATGATTCACTAACATTTCCAATTCGAAACGCTAATGCCTCAACCAACCCTTTACCTTGGCCTCAACAGAAAAAAAAAGAATTAACACAGGAAGAGTTTCAAAGCCTTATAGATATTAAAACAACCTCTTTTCTAATTATTAAAAACAATCAAATTGTTCTTGAACAATATTTTGATGATCACTCGATATCAACAAAAAGTAATTCTTTTTCTGCTGCAAAGAGCTTTATAGGGTTATCTATAGGTATTGCCATTGACAAAGGCTTTATAAAAAGCTTAGATGATACCATAACGGGCTACCTTCCTTTTGAGGTGCAAGGAAGTGAAAATGTAACTATTCGTCATTTACTTGCAATGTCTAGTTCTCTTAACTGGTCAGAAAGCGGGGCAAACCCACTTTCTGATAATGCATGGGCTTACTACGGTAGCGATCTATCTGAAGTTTTGAAAAGCGTTTCTTTCGGTGATAATCCCGGCAGCAAATTTGAGTATGCGAGCGGTAACTCTCAGCTTCTCGGTTTTATATTAGAAGAAGCTTCAGGGCTTTCTCCAACGGATTTTATAGAAAAGTATATTTGGTCAAGGATAAATACTACAAATGACTTAAAGTGGAGTTTAGACCAAGAAGAAGGCATGGAAAAAGCATTTTGTTGTATCTATGCTACAACTCGAGATTATGCTCGCTTTGGACAATTGATTTTAAATAAGGGACGGTGGAAAGATGAGGTGATTATTTCCGATACTATGCTTGATGAGTTGTGTGAACCTTATAACAAATCAACTCCACAATATGGTCTTCACCTTTGGTTGTTAGACGATCCCGAACACCCAGCTATATACGCCCGAGGTATTCTTGGTCAGTATATTATAGCTATTCCCTCCTTAGACATTATAGTTGTTAGGACGGGTCATGAAAGGCAAGGCAAGTTTCCGAATCAAAAAAACGACTATAAATCGCTTCACCCTAAGGATCTCTTTACCTACATTTCCATTGCGAAAAGAGTATCAAAATAAAATTAACGTTAGGAATGAAAAAAGATATTGAAATTCCGAAAGTTGGAGCCGTTTCGGTTGCAATAGTTCAAGAGATTGGTGATGAAGAAACGCTAGTTTACAACGTTTATATAATCAATCAGCGTAAGGATAATTTGGAAAATGTTCTTGTAAC
>CBFHJL010000165.1:0-4000 GCA_965656195.1 Brumimicrobium sp.
CTTCAGTTTGCGAATGGTACTGGTTCAGATCCTAACTCGGCATTAAGTTTTGTGAACTCGAATCAACCTGATTTAAGAACTGTTTATCCGTTCTCTTATGATCAGCGTCATGCGTTCTCTGTTACATTTGACTACCGTTATGGGTCAGGAAAAGATTACAACGGTCCAGTTATAAAGGATATCAACATCCTTGAGAATACAGGATTAAACTTGATTACTTTGGTTAATTCTGGTTCTCCTTACTCAAGACAAAAGAATATTACTGCTGCGGCTGTAGGTTCTGGTACCCCACAGTTGATTGGTGGTCTTAACGGATCAAGATTGCCTTGGACATACCGTTCAGATTTGCAGATTGACAGAACTTTCAACTTAGAGTTTGGTAAAGAGAATGAAAAGAAAAAGCGTGCATTCTTGAATGTTTACGTGCGTGTTACCAACGTATTCAATCAGTTAAACGTAATTAATGTGTACCGTGCAACAGGAGTTCCAGATGATGATGGTTTCTTGGCAGCGGCACAGTGGCAAACTACTATTCAGAACCAGTTAGACGAGCAGTCTTACCGTGATCTTTACAGTATGTTTATGGCAAACCCATTCAATGTTAGCCAGCCTCGAACAATTCGTTTAGGTGTTAAATTTGATTTTTAATAGTATAAATTAGTGTTATTATGAGAATATTTTTAGTTGTACTAATCGTTGTCACTTCAATCTTTGAGGTGAATGCTAGAAGACTCCCTGGTGAAGGTGAGTCGGGCATGAACGAGAACAATAATGACCAGTACTTGAAGGCAAATTGTCCTCCGTCAAATGCTCGATTATTCATGGAGTTTAACGACGTGAGAGCTCTTGTTGAGGTTGGTGGTTCACTTTGGCAGAACCGTCAAACTGGAGCAGCTTCTTACGAAGTTCCAACCGGAGGTGGAAATCATGTGATCTATTCAGGTTCGATTTGGATGGCTGGTTTAGATGTTAATGGACAGTTGAAATTGGCTGCGATATTATTCCGTCAAGGTAATGATTTCTGGGCTGGGCCTTTGTCTCAAACCGTGGGTTCTGGTTCGTATGATCCAACACAAACAGTTGGTTTCAATGCAACTCGAGATTTTGGTGCAGCAACGATTGACCCAGATGTTTGTTCTGATTACGATGAGTTTTATACGATCTCTAAATCTGAAGTTATTGCATATACTTTGCAATACGAATGTAATCTTGACCCATTATGTTCTGATGTTTTCGATATATCGAATGATGCATTGAATAGAATTAATAACTGGCCTGCACATGGTGATGTTTCGAGAGGGCAAGATTTTTATTTAGCGCCTTTCTACGATAACCCAGGTGAAAATAGTTCCGGAGATGGTGTCTATGACCCTTCTCAAGGTGATACTCCTTGGTTCGATGATATTCTAGGTCGTGATGACGTGGAATGCGGTACTGATCGTCGTGTAACTTTATTTGGAGATAAAACAAACTGGTGGGTGTTTAATGATAAAGGAAATATTCACACAGAAACAGGTGCAGATCCAATAGGAATGGAGATTCGTGCCCAAGCTTTCTCTTTTGCAACGAATGATGAAGTAAATAGAATGACATTCTATAACTATGAAATGATAAATAGAAGTACTCAAACATTGTTTGATACTTACTTTACTCAATATGTAGATGCTGATGTTGGGTTCGCAGATGATGATTATGTTGGGTGTGACGTTTCTAGAGGTTTAGGTTACGCATATAATGGTACTAACAATGATCCAGGTGGAAATGGTGCACCTGGTTACGGAGATAATCCTCCAGCTGTGGGTGTAGATTATTTCGAGGGTCCTTATCAGGATGCAGACAATATTGATAATGTAGGTCCACGTTTAGAAGAGCAAACAGACGGAAGTTTTGAACTAGTTGTACCAACTGTAAGTGACGCTCTTTCAAATGGAGGTATTGTATATGATGGAATTGGTATCGGTTATTCAGATGGTATAGTTGATAATGAACGTTTTGGTATGAGACGATTCAATTACTTCAACCGTCCAGATGTTGGTGCGCCGGCAACACATGATCCAAGTGCTCCAACAGGTTTCTATAATTATATGACAGGATTTTGGAGAGATAACTCACCAATTTATTACGGAGGTAATGGTTATACAGGAAGTGCTGGTTTAACTAATGTTGAAGCAGCCTACACTTATCCAGGTGATACGGATCCGCTTCATTTTGGTACAAACGGACAAGATATGGGCTGGAATTGGACAGAACAAGATACTGACGGTAATGGTAACTCTAATGATATTGGTGATAGACGTTTCCTTCAATCAGCAGGTCCGTTTACATTAACGCCAGGTGCAATTAATAACTTAACTGTTGGTGTTGTTTACGGTCGTGCTTTCGAGGGTAACTCGTTCGCATCTGTTGAAGTATTGAGACAAAATGATACAAAAGCTCAGGCACTTTTCGATAACTGTTTCGAAATTCTTGACCCTCCGAACGCTCCTACATTGGAAATCGTTGAGTTAGAAAACGAATTGGTTCTTTTGATTGATAACCCAATTGGTAATAACATCGATGAGTCTTATGCTGAGGAAGATAATATTAACATAGTTGATCCATTAGATGGTTCTACAATAGATAAGGTTTATGACTTCGAAGGTTACCAGATTTATCAAATGAGTGATGCTGAAGCTGGAGTTGGTGATATTGGAGATATAGACAAAGCTAGGTTGGTGGCTCAATGTGATGTTAAAAATGATGTCGGAAGAATCATAAACTTTGAATTTGATGAGCAACTTGGTTTTGCAGTTCCAGTGGAAAAAGTAAATGGGGAAGATCGAGGTATTCGTCACTCTTTCCAAATAACTGAAGATGCTTTTGCGACAGGAACTCCGGGTCTAGTAAATCACAAAACCTATTATTATATTGCTATTGCATATGCATACAATAATTATAAGGACTATGATCCAACTGACCCACAATTACTAGATGGTCAGAAAATACCATACATTAGTTCACGTTTGGCAGCTGATGGAACTGCGATCAAGGCAGTAGCAGGTATTCCTCATACTCCAATTCCTAGATTTGATGGTACTTATGCTGGATTACCTTATGGAAGTAGCCCAGAAATTACCACATTGGATGGAACTGGAAACGGTAACAGGTCTGTTGATCTTACGTCTGCTTCAGAGAATTTCATTATAGCGAATGGTTCAATTGATGCTCCTACTTATAGAGAAGGTGCTGGACCAATCGATATAAAAGTTATTGATCCTTTGAATTTGGTTGACGGTTATTTCAGATTAGAGTTTAATAATTACTCTTCTATTGATACAGCGAGCTGGACTCTTTTCCGTTACGATAATAAGGGAGGTAATCTACTCGATAGTACAACGTCAGATAGAACAATCTCTGCGGACAATGAGCAATTAATTCCAGATTGGGGTATTTCTGTGAGTATTTTCCAGAATAATTACTTCTGTCCTGATCCGGATAACGCAAACTGTCCTTTCCGTAATCGAATTGCAGAACCAATTGAAAGTACAATTGAATTTGCGGATAGTTCGAAGCGATGGTTAATCGGTGTTCCTGATGTTGATTCTTATTCTCCTCAGAACTGGATTACGTCTGGAGATTATTCCCCAACTGATCCTGACGATTGTGTTCCAGATCAAGGTTTGAATGATCCATGTTGTTACCCTGATTTGACGGAGGTTGATCCAGATGAGTTATTTTCTTCATTGTTGAATGGAACTGCAACATTAGGTCAATTGGCTCGTTATGACGGTTGTGGATATAATCCAATTGGTGTTCCGACTCCATTAACAACAGTAAGTTTCTATGAGTCATTTGCAGTGAGTAGAATGGGTTCTGTATTCCAACCAGGTGTGGATATTGTCGTAACTTCGGATAAGTCACTTTGGACACGATGTGCGGTGATAGAATTGAACAACGATCAAAATCTATCCGTTAATGGTGGAAGACCAGGCTTATTGCGTCAGAGTCCATCAATTGATAA
>CBFHJL010000166.1:0-3944 GCA_965656195.1 Brumimicrobium sp.
ATACTTTCACACCGAACGAAATAATAGAACAAGGGCTTATCGAAGGTAATTCATACATGAAAGAATTATATGGCAATATTACCGACCTGTCTAAAAAACACTATTCGCCCTATCCAACTATCAATCAAATCTATTTTATAGTTCCGGCTTGGCTGACAAACAGTATACTACCAGCGCTTATTCTCATGCGTTTAATGATTCTGGGGACACTTGTAATAGGGTATAAATTCTTAAAGAGAATTCTTCAACTAACAAATGTTCCAATTATTAACTCTACGCTATTGCTATTCAATCCGTTCTTCATTATCGAGGTTATGGACAACCTTCACTTTGAAGGAGTCATGATGGCCTGGTTAGTCGTTGGTGTTTATTATCTTATTGTGAAACAATGGGTCATAGGGAGCTTCTTCTGGGGTGTTGCCGTGGCGGTAAAGCTCACCCCTCTAATTCTCTTACCAGCATTCTTACGTTACTTTAAATTAAGAATATCCATCTTATTATATGCTTTGATTCTTTTCTTCACATCAATACTAACATTGATCATGCTATGGCCAGAGTATGCGAGTAATGTTTTCAGAAGTATTCGATTATATTTCAATAATTTCGAGTTTAATGCATCCGTTTTAGAGATCGTAAAGTGGTGCGTTGATCCATTTACAGAATTTAGCCCCACTCCTATTGCTGGTCCAATTACTGTTATACTGGGAACTTTATCAATATTCTTGATATCCTGGTGGAAGCCAATCAAAAATGCAAAAGAATTGCTTTCTAGATTTATGTGGATTTACGTGGTTTACTTAATCTTTGCCACAACTGTTCATCCTTGGTACATAATTTTACCACTGGTGTTTTCACTGTTTTCTACTAATAAAGGAGTCATGGCATGGTCATTTCTCATCATGTTAAGTTATGGATTTTATCACTGGGAAAGCAAATGGGTCAGCGAAGTATTAAATGCAACTGAATACATGCTACTTTTCATCTGTCTTCTTCAAGGAAAAAATATTCATCGTCTACTGAAAAGAATGACTAAACGTTTTAGTACATAGACTTGTATTCCTTGATCCAATCCGGATCTTGGACATCTTTGAGCAGTTTAAAGAAACTAGAATCAATAAAATAATCTTGATCATAGCCCCTTACCCCGTATCGATCATAAATGTATTGCCTCTGCTTCAATGAGGGTCTATAATCTCCCTGACTCCAACCATTTCTTGCAGATTGCGAATAAGGGTGTGCGGCGAAACGAACCTTCCAAAGAGAATCTACTGAAGCGTTTATATTAAATACTTCATGTGTATCAGAAGGGAATATGTACATTTCCTCCTCAGCAAAAAAGTCGTGAAACTTATGAGTTCCAGGAATAGGCCATTTACCAGCTCCAACTTTCACCATTCTATCTTCTGATACTGGTTGTATTGATGCCAACACCCCATTTCTATAATATATGAGGGCAAATTGGTGCAAATCTCCAGAAGGCAACATCCCTACTTTAACACCAAGAGTAACCTTAGTAGTAACTAATAATTTAGTTGCATCAACAGGACTCAGGCTACTGACGACAGTAAATAGCGCGATTATAACAATTCGATATTTTAATGCTCCTAGCACAAGACTAATTTATAAAAACTAACTCTCTTTCTCAAAACGAGATTTGGACTACCTTTGTTACATGAATGGAGGCGGATTCATACAGCAAATGGTTAATGTAATGCGAGAGAATCGCGCTTTGCTATCATCAAAACGAAGAAAAAATAATGAAACCAATAATCTAAGGTCTGGAAAAACGCGGCTTAAGTTCCCTAAAGGAGATCCCACTCGAATCAGAAAAATCAAAAGAAAATATAGACGCCAGTCAAATGCGCAATGGATGCTGATCTATATATTTTTTGGTTTATTCTTTGGAGCAATACTCATTTGGGTATTCACCTAGTTTTCAGAATCCTTATGCTCTGAAGATAATAAATCCAAAACAGTTTTAACAGGAGTAAATGTTGATGAAGGTACTTCAACAAAAATAGTTAACCATTCTGCCATACTACCATTCCACAAACCTGGGCGTTCCATAAATTTAATAGGCTTACCTTCAAACTTTTTGTCAACCACAAAATACTTCGAATCGTCAGAAAAAGCATGAAGATTTAACTTCTCACCATTAATATTTTTAGTGGAAACCGCCATCAACACCGGGTTAAAGTATTGACTTTGCACCATTAATCGATACTGATCTCCTTTCATATCAATCTGTGACTTCTCTACAATCTGTTTTGTTTTCACACCATTCTCTTCTACCCAGAATGGTCCCCCACCGGGCTGACCTTCGTTTCTAACCATTCCACAAATACGAATTGGTCGATTCATCATTTCTTCCAATTCAGAACTATGAATACTTTTAAAATCAAAATCGCTGGCAAAAAACTGGTACTCTTCATTCAATCTTTCTAATGAACTGATTTTTTCTTGTGAGGAAATTACCTCTTTTAATTGCATTTTGAATGTCTCCAGCAACCCCCCTAGGTAACGCATCATCTCTACAGTATCTTCTGATTGAGATTCGTGCTGGACATTGTCTATATTTTTTATAAATAAAATATCCGATTGCTGTTGGTTCAGGTTATTCAACAGCGCACCATGCCCAGATGGTCGAGTAAGTAAATTACCTTCTGCATCATTTACAGTTAATTTCTCTGAGTCAAAAGCTACAGCATTGGTTTTCGAATCTTGACTAGACCAGCTAATATCAACCTGTCTACCCGTAAGTTCCTGAATAGAAGTCAAAGTCCGCTTGATCTGATCCTCAAACAAAGGATTAATAGTAAAGTGAAAAGTCAGGTCCTGCTCCCTAAGTCTCAAACCTTGCAAAAGTTGTTCTTGAAAGGCATTTAATATAAAGCTTCGAGAACGATGAAATGGCAAAAGTCCTTTAGGCATGATCCCTAGACCTAATCCATCTTCTTTCAACAAGTAAGAAACAAATTGATCCAAATCAATATCATAGTTACGTACTTTTTGTTTTAACTCAAACGGTAGCAATTCGAAAAACGCAAAGTCTTGAATGGCATTAAGAAAACGTTCTGTTTTACTTCTTGTTTCCTCTGCAGGATTAGATAAAAAATCGTACAAAAATTGAAACATTCTAGAACCTGAACCAGAGGCAGGAATAAAATAACCCACAGAAGAGGTTGATCGGAGAAACGTAAGCTCATACTTCTTCCTTTCAAAACTTGAATGCCGCACAACTCCGTCATTCAATTTGCATGGCGCTACTATATTCACTCCTGGCTGTTCACCGAACACTAGCTTGCGTTGGCGATCCACTTCTTCGTTTGTTATCGTCGATTCCATGTGTAGTTTTAAGTATTCTTTTAGATTTAACGTAAATTCGTCACGTTTATGATACGATTAGTTCGTGAATATATAAATTATTGGATAAAAGGGAAGAACAGGCATGGCGTCCACTCTCCTTTTGTGTATGATTTCAATGATAAATGCCTGAGAATAAATGTACCCAAAAAGGTGAAATCTATATACTCCAATTATTACCGCCACTTGAGAAAATCAAGCCAAGTAATCACTATTGAGGATTTCGGAGCTGGAAGTAAAAAATTAGGCAATGAAAGGAAGGTGAGTTCGGTCGCTAAGGTATCTGGGAGCTCATCTAAGTATGCAGAACTTATCTATAGAATCGTTAATTATTATCAACCTCAACATATATTAGAACTAGGAACGTCTCTTGGATTAAGTACTTTAATGATGCGACTGGGAAATCAGGAAGCCAGAATAGATACAGTAGAGGGTTGTGCGCAAACATTAAAAGTTACGAAGCAAGAATTCCCTTCAAATCACAATGTGAATATTAATTTCAATAGGTCAACTTTTGACACTTATCTGACTAAAGTCGATAAATCAAAACAATATGACTTTGTTTTTATAGATGGTGATCA
>CBFHJL010000167.1:0-3943 GCA_965656195.1 Brumimicrobium sp.
AAATCCAGTCTTAGATGAAGAGACAACTACTCGTAAATTACCGTAAGGATCACCTGTTACTGGATTTATTGCTTTAACATGAATACTTCGCTCCTTGCCACATGAGATCAAGAGTATGCAAAGAATTAAACAACCTATTATATTCTTAATCATAACACTATTATTTTTTTAACGATATATTGCTGACTGTACCTCCATTGAAAGTAATACACTCCACTGGGTAAATCAAACCGTTGTTCGGTTTGCTCTCTATAAACACCAGATCGAAGAACGACTCCACTGGTATTTACAATGGCATAGCTTCCTCCTAATTGAGCTCTTGGTATCTTTACAACGCATGAACCGTTGTTCGGGTTGGGATAAATGAGAATGTCAGATTTCGCGCGTTTTATAGAATTAATATTTTCATTTTGTTTCGTAAATGGAGAGTCTTCGTCATTAGTTGCACTATTAGTGTTTGCGGATTTACCTTCTACACGCGGTCGGGAACAACCATCATAAGCAATAAAGGCATGGAAATCACTACCAGATTGTGCATGAAAACCCGGTTTAATATGAACTGCATTCTGCGCATGTACTGTAATATCACCTGTTGATTCAATAATATAGTCGCCGGGATTTGTTTTAGGGGTAACCTGATGACCTATTTCAATTCGATCATGTGCTTTGTACCAAGCATTGTATTTGTAATTGGACAACCCTTGGTTGTGATTTTTTCCTATGACTTTATTTTGAAGAGCTACAACGTCTGGTTCTACTTCATTTAAAATATAATCGCGTGTATAGACTAAAAAATCCTCATTAAGCCCATTATCTTCTGCAGATTCTTGCATTTTAATGTGCTCATAGGTTTGAGGGTCGGCATATACCGCCTCAAAAGGAGTGATATTGAAATGATTGGATGGATGTGCTAAATGAGGATAACCAAACAATTCACTTGGAGGGTTATTTTGAATGTCATATTTCTGAAACATCAACCCTTCATTTCGCATATCAAAAAACAAATCATTATTCTGCCAGATTGAGGGATTAATACCCAGTGCGGAAACCAAAGGCAAGAAGTTCATATTCTTATCATAGTACTTTTGTCCCCATAAATTAGCATTCATTCGTAATATAGGTACTGCTCCAGTGGCGATAAAGGGTAATAATGAAATAGGAGGCGCATCATAAAATTCATTTTTATACCCTCCTTGTGCCATGTCCCATTCTAATGCATAGTTTGTGCGGTAGTCTCTATCTTTTAACGTAATTGGGATCAAGAAATTGAGCAATTTCACTTGTGTGCGAAAAACACTTCGGTCATTTGCATACTTTGAAGAGTATAGTTTTCTATTTTTATATAATATGCCTCCGAAACCGTTCAGCACTAATGCATTCTGTGAAAAGAGTAATTGGCCAGGATCTAACTGAAACTCATCAGTGTAGTCTTGGTCGTTTCTGCCAGTGGAGATTGCAATGTTTCTGCTGAATGTGGGATAAGATCTGCGAAGATCATTCAGTGGCGTAAATGAATGGTTCAAATCATTCTCCAACGTGCTTATAAATTGTATCCTTTCGGCTGTTGGAGAGGGATTATAGGTGTAAATATCCATATTACCTGCGGAACTAATAGCAGGAACCGAGCCAATTACATGTGACGCAGACATATCCTTAGATGCCTCATCGACCAGTGAGTTATATGCCAAATGAGCGAAAATACTTGAATTTTTTAAGTCCTTATAAACGAACTGAGCAAACATCGGAATATTGGCCCCTAAATGAGGGCTATCGTAAGGAATATAAAGCCTTGTGTGTGGATGTTCTCGAAAAGAACCAGCCAACATATGTTCATACTCCATTAATTTTAGTGCATACCTGGCAATTTGTCCGCCCATGCTAAAGCCTATTAAAATGTTTTCCCAACTTTCGCCGGGGTAATCGTCTTGCTTTTTATAATTAATATGTCTAATGAAACTTGCGAGGACTTCACCCGCTTCTTCTAAACTTGCGTTACCATCGTGTTGTTTTATAAAGATCACATCATACCCCATATCCGCCAAAGAGCTTATCAATGATTTAAAATTGAATTGTGTATAATACTTCTTCATGCTAAACGGCTGAACAGAGGGCCTGTAAGGCGCAACCATAATAATAGGTCTTCGCAATTTACCGTCGGTATTGCCACAGCCTGTTCGCACGCCATATTCAAAAGCAATGTCACCTTCACGATTAAACCAATCCTCCCAATCCCAAGTGTCTAATGCTTTGTCACCTATTCGATCTCCTTTTTCACCTTTTGTTGTTAGATAAAACTTGAGTGTATCTTCAAAAACAATATTGTTCCTCTGGAAACTAATAGCTAAATGCCCAATAAGAGAGTCTTGTGTTCGATCATATGATACCAGAGAATTGTTTGTATCGAAATTAACGTAACCGTTCCCAACGTCAACTCTCAAAGTTAAATCTTCAATATCTGGGCTGTGCGAAATGAACGATTGAGCATATTGAAGTTTTCCTTCTGTATACCCATTTTCTGGGTAAAACTCGAGTAAGGCACAAGATTTAATCAAAACCTGATCGTACAACAGATCTTCACTAATCAATGGAATATAACTATGATTTTCGGCAGAAAAATTATTTGTTGTGAATTTTGTTGAATCGATAAATGATGTAAAATGATAGACTAATCCGAACGGCTGAATAAGCTCATCTTCAGTTGAACTGCGTTCATTTGCACTAAAGATACTATCAATTGCATTTGCGGCTTCTTTGTTGGTCATCATGTAAGTACTATCAGTATAGGCTAGAGCGATATCAGAATAAATGTTTAGGAAATCGGTCACACCATGTTTTTGATCATAGTTACCATTTATCTGCTCTTTTATAACATTGTTTACAGTGAAAGATCGGCTCAAAAGATTCTCACCATAGATTCCTTGATCCAGATTCTTGAATAACACATCTGCTGCATCGCGAACATTATCTTCGCGGAGCGTATCAATCTGGCCCCAAGAACAAAAAACTGATAAGACGAGGAAATTTAGAAATAAATTTTTCACGGTCAGAGATTTTGATATTTATTTCAGCTTTTTCAATTGGTTCTGCTGCTCTTCTAACAGCTTTTGCTGCGTTTCGATTAACTTACGCTGTTCCTCTAGCATCTTTTCTAGGGCATCTATCGCTGCTTTTTGATCGTCTAATTGTTCTTGCTGATCAATGGTATATAGTGTTAACTCCTCTACTTTTTCCATCGTAATTCTTGCTGTCTCTCCAAGGTTTACTCCATCCTGTGATATTTCTTCGGCAGCTGGCACATTGGGTAGGTGACCATTTTGTTGAACATAGATCTTTAAGTCTTCAATGGACATTAAGTCATAATCTGGTTCAAAAACGTAATCCGGCCAAACCTGCTCATCTACTTTGATTTCTCGGGCTCTTAACAACCCGTCATTATTGAGTTGTAATACTTTTTCTCCAGTTTCGTCTTGAACAATGATCAGATGGTTGAAGAAATTACTTTGACTATTCAGGGAAAAATTCTGTATATGAAGTGCCGCTTCCGGTGTAGCTACATCTCCAGAAGCAATCCCTTTTGTAGCTCTAAAATCTCCCCTAACATCTAAAATTGTTACAGGTTCATCTGTTCCTATACCAACCCATGTCGGACATGTGGTACCCGTATAAAGTATTTGTTTGTCATCATATATTCGATTCGCCCAGGACGGAAGCGTTAATCCAACTGTACCTGATTTATAGTTTGGATCACCTGTTGTTACTTCATAACAATCTATTGAATAGACCGAACTTGTAATATTGGTTAAAGACTTTGTCATTGTACGACCTTGTTCATCGACCAAGACGAATTTATCCGTTGTATCATTCAGGTCCGCATAATCTGAAAAAATAACATCTCCCGAAAGTTTCATACTCCCGTCTAATTCAAATTTCTCCAATGGGTTAG
>CBFHJL010000168.1:0-3587 GCA_965656195.1 Brumimicrobium sp.
ATACGCCATTTTTACAGCTCCGATGGTGCTTATACCATGCCCCCAACCATTTAACAAGACGTTATCAAATTCACTTTCTTGGTTCGCGATCTGTTCATTTTTAATTGATTTTTCCAGGATTACAGCACCCTCTTTTACATATTCATAAGCACCGCCAGTGAGATCATTCAAGTAACCTTCAACCAAATCTTCTGCTGACTCTATATCAGAAAGCTGACGATCGAACACTGGAAGAGTTGTTGTAAGCAATAGCGCCAATGACAATATGATACGTAGAATTGTATTCATCCTGGTGTGAAAATAAAACAAAAAATTAAGAATAGTCTATACAGAAACGCGAACAGTATAACTCGTGTGCTTCCTCATGTTCATCACCCTATTATTGTCAAAAAGTAAGTATTGACCTTTGATTCCATTTAAAACACCTTTTACTTCTGGTTCTTTGTCAAAGCTTAAACTTTTCACTTTGGTTGGATATTCTTCAACGGGATAGTTAAGCGAGATCAGTTCATCATCTTCTGTGATGTATTGCGCCATATCATCTGGGAGCAATTCTTCGAGTTCCCATTTAGTTTCTTCGAGATCTATAGATTCATCTACTTCGTTCTTGAGCATTTTTCTCCAATTGGTACGATCAGTAAACTGCTCTTTTAGCGCCACTTCTAACATACCAGCCAGATATCTATTTGGTGTTTCGGCAAGTCGTATTGCTTCGTTTGCACCTTGATCGATCCATCGCGTGGGTATCTGAGTAGATCTTGTTACACCTACTTTAACTACGTCGCTTGCGGCAAGATAAACTATGTGTGGTTGATTATGATTGCGTTCTTCCCATTCAGGATCTCTTCCTTCGCCGAGGTGGGCTCTACAAAGTTCGGGTTTGATTATACATTCAGCTGCCTCGGGAGCATCTCTAAAACAAGGGTAGCAAAATCCTTGATGAAATGATTTCTTGGTTTTCTTCCCACATGATTTACAGATAATCGTTCCTAAAAATGAAAGTTGGATTTCTTTACCAATCAGTTCATTCATTGAGAATGTTGTTTCTTCTTTGGTTTCAGAATTGACTAATTTGAATTGGTAATTGACAGAACCATCATCTTCCAATGAAGTCAGCATTTTACGTACTTCTCCTTCGTAGTTCATAACTTGATTTTTTTAGAATAACATTCCGACCATGGTAGCGGTCATCATACATGCCAGTGTTCCGGCAATAAGTGCAAGCATTCCGTATTTCGCAAGAATAGGTTTCTTTTCAGGAGCAAGTGCTCCAATTCCACCAACTTGAATTCCAATAGAAGCGAAGTTCGCAAAACCACAGAGTACATATGTACCCATCATCAATGATTTCGCTGAGATTTCATCTTGAAGATCGCCAAGGTGAGGGTAAGCAACAAACTCATTAATTATGGTTTTTTCACCTAATAGTTGACCGATTATTTGTGTATCCTCCCAGGGAACACCCATGATCCATGCGAGAGGGGAGAGGAGATTCCCTAAAATATACTGGAATGACAAGCCGTCGTACATTGTAGAACTTGCTGCGATGACCTCGTTAAGTCCAGTCACAGATCCGAATTGACCGAGAATGTAATTGGCTAGTGCGATCAATGAAACAAAAACAATTAGCATTGCTGCTACATTTACTGCTAGCTTCACACCATCTACGGTTCCATTTGTGATTGCTTCCAATGCGTTTGTTCCCAATTTGTTCTTCGAAATACTTAAGTCTTTATTGATTTCTTCTGTTTCAGGTAGAAGAATCTTGGAGAAAATAATTGCTGCAGGTGCAGACATTAATGAAGCAGTCAAGAGATGTTTCGCAAAGAATACTTTTTGATCAGGGTCATCACCTCCTAAGAAACCAATATATGAGGCCAATACACCACCAGCAATAGTGGCCATACCACCCGCCATAAGACAAAGTATTTCACTCTTGGTCATTTTCCCGAGGTAAGGCTTAACCAGCAAGGGTGCTTCTGTTTGCCCAAGAAATACATTCCCTGCTGCAGCAACACTTTCTGAACCCGAGAGGCCCATAAGTCTTTTCATTATCCAAGCCATTGCGAGAACTACTTTTTGCAGAATTCCCCAATAATATAATAAGCTCGACAATGCAGAGAAGAAAATTACGGACGGAAGAATCCACGTAACGAAGTTCTTAACAATCGGAGACATTTCTCCATCTACAACACTTCCAAAAACGAATAGCGCTCCTTCATGAGCCATATCGACAACTTTTACAAAAGCTTTAGATATAAAGTCAAAACCAATTTCAACGAAAGGGACTTTGAGAATAAGCAGCGCTAGAACAATCTGAAGTAAAATCCCTTTGATCACTAATGGCCAATTGATATTCCTTCTATTTCGACTCAGTAAAAATGCGATCAGAATGAGTGCCAACATTCCTAAAAGTCCTCTAAAAAGGCTGGACCAGGAAAAACCTGTAGCGAGTTGTTTATTCTCTTTAAGGTATGTTATGCGATCACCATTTTTCTCTAAGGAGAATTTCTGACTCGTATTTGTTTTGATGGCGAATGATACCGTCGATTTTAGACTATCACTTTCGCTTTCTAAAGTAAGGCGGTCTTTGGTAAGTATATAATTCCCTTCTTTAAAGATACAGAGAAGTGTATCTGTATTTTTGAAAGTACCATCTTGCTTAAGTTGAAGAGAAAACTTTCGTCTAAACCATTCTTGGTCTGATTGATCATTCTCCTGAGCAAACGAAAAGTTAATCGTAAGCAAAAGGAAGAATAAGAGAAATGATTTATGAAGTGCGCCTATTAATTTCATCGCGAATTTTTGAGGCTAACTCGAAGTTTTCATTCTCAACAGCACTGTCGAGTTGATTTTCCAGTTCACTGACTGTCATTTTTGTAATATCGTCCTTATCTTCTTTTTGATCATCATTATCAGATGGACTCACTTCGATAGGACTTTCTAAATCTTCACCTTCATCCAATTTGATTCCTGCAGAATCCATGATGGAAGCGTAGGTAAAAACAGGACACTTAAAACGCACAGCAAGCGCTATTGCATCTGAAGTTCTTGCATCTATTTCGTGTGACTCTCCGTTTTGTTCACAAATCAATTTAGCATAGAAAATACCTTCTACAAGATTGTAGATGATTACTTCTTTCAATCCAATATTGAATTCGTCTGAGAAGCTTTTGAATAGGTCGTGTGTAAGAGGTCTTGACGGAGTCATATTCTCCAGTTCTATGGCAATAGCCTGCGCTTCGAAACCACCGATTATAATCGGTAATCTTCTCCCTCCCTCAACTTCAGACAATACAAGAGCATAGGCTCCAGATTGTGTCTGACTGTAAGATAAACCTACGATTTCCAGTTTTACTTTTTCCATATTTGGCGAAAGTCTGTGCTTTAACAATAGTGAAAAAATAAGGGAAGCTAAAATGCTTCCCTATATACTCGTTATGTAAAAATAGTAATTATTCTAAAACCTTAGTTAGAAGCTTTGAATTTTTTTACTGCTTCATTCAATCGAGGCAATACTTCAAAAGCATCTCCTACTACACCATAATCAGCAGCTTTAAAGAAAGGAGCTTCTTCATCTGTATTGA
>CBFHJL010000168.1:3597-3874 GCA_965656195.1 Brumimicrobium sp.
TCACGACGATCACTTTAGAACCATTTACACCAGCAAGATGCTGAATCGCTCCAGAAATACCTGCAGCGATGTAAAGGTTAGGACGAATCGCAACACCTGTCTGTCCAACGTGTTCATGGTGAGGTCTCCATCCTGTATCGGCTACTGGTCTAGAACAAGCCGTAGCTGCTCCAAGAGTTTCAGCTAGATCCGTTACCATTCCCCAATTTTCTGGTCCTTTCAAACCTCTACCTGCCGAAACAACTAATTCTGCCTCTGGTAATGGAATTTCTCCCTC
>CBFHJL010000169.1:0-3768 GCA_965656195.1 Brumimicrobium sp.
TAAAAATGGAACAATGTTGTATGTTTTATCAAAACCTCTCTGAGTTTGAGACGTGTGCTTTAGCTTTTTGAACTCATAGTTATTAGGGTTATTAGTATCATACGTGAGCTCAAAAAGTCCATCAACACTGCCTACAAGTAACCTTCCATTGCTAACAAACTTGACGGTTAATGTTGTATAGTCTTCATTATTGTTTGATTGCCTCATGAAATGGTGATAGATATGCTCGCTTTTATCAAACATTGTTACACCATGGTCCGCAGCGACATATAAAAACCTTCCAGTCTTGTCTTCATCAAAACCCCAAATATTCTGAGATGGAAGCCCCTTTGATAAATCTGCTGAAAATCCAACACCGCGAAAACCAAGGTTTACAGGATCAAAGCTGCTTAACCCTCTTTGTGATGCAATCCATATAATTCCTTGATTATCTCTATATAGCTTACTTATCTTATTAGACATTAAAGATCCTTTTTGAAAAAAATCGGCCGTATAGTTTAACACACTGATGCTGTCTCCACCCACGCTAGAAACTTGATACAAACCTTTATTTTCAGAAGCAACTAAAACCTTATCCTTATTCAAATACAAAGCATCAACAATGTTTATATTGTTGACAGTATCAAAGAGAATTTTATAGTTATCTAGTTTTTCTGTTTCTTTATTGTATACATAAGCTCCTTGATTAGTAGCTAACAAAAGAATATTGTCGGGGTGTTCTATAACTCCATTAATTATAAAATCCCCCTTTACAGATGGTTTTATCTTTTTTGTCGTTGTAAAATTGAAATCCGTTATTAAAACCCCTTGAAATTCACTAACAATAATGAGTTTAGATCCATTAACTTCAATATCAACTATTTTGGAATCAAATGACTTTTGATCTTTTAAAATAAATTTTTCTTTCGTTGTATCGAAAAGATATATTTTTCCATATGCTGTTCCTAGCCATAAGTTTCCATTATCATCTTCAGCAATAGCATGAATTTCTAATCGGTTTTTAGACTTTCTCAAATATGACTTAAAAGAAACGGATCTTGGATTATATCGAGTAAGCCCATTGTATGTTCCAAACCAAAGGTTTCCATACCTATCAGATGTTGATACATGAATATATTCATTTGAAATATCATGACCTTTTTCAGCAGAAAAAACCTCAAAGTTCTTTCCATTGAATCGGTTTATTCCATCTTGAGTACCCAACCAAAGGGCTCCTAGATCATCTTGAATAATAGAGGAAACAACACTTTGTGAAAGTCCATCACTTATGCTGTAATTTTTAAACTGGATGTGATCTTGCGAAGTAACTACTTCGCTTAAAAAGAAAACAAAAACTAAGAGTAATAGGTTTTTGGCAATAGTGTTATATATCATTCGTGTTAATTAAACTATCATTGTCCTCCTGTGTTTTCAGGGGTAATTGCTGCATTTTCCATATCTCTATCAAAGAGATACATACCTCCTCTATCTAATCCTATAAGTTGAAGTTTATCCATAATTGTTCTAGCAAGAGCCTCTTCCTCCAACTGTTCAGAAACGTACCATTGAATAAAGTTGTGTGTAGTATAATCTTTTTCCTGAAGGCAAATGTCTACAACATTATTTATACTCTCCGTTACTCCTATTTCATGTTCTAAAAGTGATTGAAATACTTTTATCATTGAATCAAAGCTTATAGGTGGCTTCTCTAACGCAGGTATCTTTGCTGTACCCCCTCTTTCATTAATAAACTTAACAAGCTTAAGCATATGAAATCGTTCCTCATCACTATGCTCATACAAGAACTTTGCAGTACCATTATAACCTTGGTTCTCTGCCCAAGAAGCCATAGATAAATACAACTGACTTGATGATGCTTCTTTAACTATCTGATCATTCAATACTTCCTCAACTCGCTTATTCATAGTTTATATCTTTTCAACAAAAATAATAAATATAGGCAAGACTTAAAACCTTAATTTTTAGAATGGAACTGTTCTAAAGAAAGAGTAAAATAAACCTAGTTTAATACTGGTATCTCAACTGTTTTTCTGCCATCTTACGAAATCTTTACAGAATTATAACCTTGTTATCAATTGGAGACCATTAAATTCAACTATCTTTAAACCAAATCAATTTGGTTAAAACAACGAATGTCAAAAAACAAACACAAACGAAAAGATAAAAAAGGCCTAACCTCTGCAATTCGTGCAGTATTTAAAAAACAACAGGATCAAAAATTCAATTACAAACAGGTAAGTGGCATTCTTGATGTCTCTGATAAAAACACTAGAAAATTAGTCCTTAGTATACTTAATGATTTAAAAAATGAAGGTTTTCTTAATGAGTTTCAAAGAGGTACTTTCATAATAAACGATTCTTATCAATCGGGTATAACAGGTGTTGTTGATGCCACTAGCAGAGGAGCAGGTTATATTGTGTCTGATCAAAGTGAAAAAGATATTTACGTTGCCCCTCAACATATGAATAGGGCGATGCATGGAGATACTGTTGAAGTAGAGTTAATTGCTAGACGAAAGAATAAAGTTGAAGGGAAGGTTACTAAAATCGTTGAACGAAAAACAGAACATTTTGTAGGCACACTTGATGTTAAAAAGAACTTTGCTTTTCTCTTGCTGGACAATAGTAGGGTTAATCAGGATATATTTATTCCCATAGAAAAATTGAATGGTGGTAAAGATGGACAGAAAGCTCTTGTTAAAATGACTTCTTGGCCAAAAAATGTTGATAATCCATATGGAGAGGTTATAGAAATACTAGGTAACCCTGGAAATAATGATACCGAGATGTTGTCTATCCTTTTGAAAAACGAATTTGACATAAAATTTCCCCAAGAGGTTATAGAACAAGCAGAGGGTGTTGGTATAGAGCTAGATCCTGATGAAATTAATAAACGTAAAGATTTTAGAGAAACACTAACCTTTACCATCGATCCATTTGATGCAAAGGATTTTGATGATGCCATATCTTATAAAGATTTAGATAATGGAAACATTGAGGTAGGTGTCCATATTGCAGACGTTAGTCATTATGTGCAGCCTGACACACCTATGGATATAGAAGCGCTTAAAAGAGGAAACTCTGTTTACCTAGAAGATAGGGTAATTCCTATGTTACCTGAGCAACTATCTAATATTGCTTGTTCATTAAGACCGAATGAAGATAAATACACTTTTACAGCTTTATTCGAAATGACAAAAGAAGGAAAAATTATTTCTGAATGGTTTGGAAAAGGTGTTATTCACAGTGATATTCGGTTTGCATATGAGGATGCGCAAGAGATAATAGAAGGAAAAGATCATAAGATTAAAAAAGAAATCATTCTATTAGATACCATAGCTAAAAGTTTACGAAAGCAAAGAATGAATAATGGTGCTTTATCCATTTCCTCAGAAGAGGTTAGTTTTGTTATTGATGAAGAAGGAAACCCTATTCGGGTTGTAAATAAAGTTCAGAAGGATGCCAATAAGCTTATAGAAGAATTTATGCTACTGGCAAATCGCAGAGCCGCTACTTTTGCAGGAAAGCTGCCAGGGGATAAAGGCTCAGATAAAAACTTTATTTATCGTTGTCATGATAAGCCCGATTTAGGAAAAATTGAAACTTTCAAAGTTTTTATTGACAAGTTCGGATATGAATTTACATTCCATGATTATAATGACATTGCAAAAAACCTTAATAAGCTATTTAATAAAGTAAAAGATACTCCAGAAAGTGGTTTGATCCAATCTATGGCTATTAGATCTATGGCTAAAGCTTCTTATGAAA
>CBFHJL010000170.1:0-3737 GCA_965656195.1 Brumimicrobium sp.
TCATATCCCCATGGCTGAAATTCCTACGAAAGCAGCGTCACTCAATCCAAATGATCGTACCGTAGTTATTTGTAGAACAGGAAATAGAGCTAGTGCTGTTGCTAACTATCTAGAATCAAACTTTGGTTTTAAAGATGTCGAAGTACTGGAAGGAGGTATTGTAGCCTACGCCGAAAAAGTAGATCACGAACTTGATACAGAATATTAATGGAACGTTCCTTCATTCAATATTTGGCCGTAACACTCCGTGGAATAGGAATGGGTGCTGCCGATGTTATCCCTGGTGTTTCAGGTGGTACTATAGCATTCATCACAGGAATCTATGAGGAATTGATCAGTAGTTTAGGGAATATCAATTTTGGAGCCCTTAAAATTTGGAAAAGCGAAGGTTTTAAGGCTTTTTGGAAGCATATCAATGGGAATTTCTTTGTTGCACTCTTTCTGGGAATATTTATAAGTGTCGCTTCTTTGGCTAAATTGGTTACTTTCTTACTTGAAGCGTATCCGGTTTTATTGTGGTCTTTCTTCTTTGGTTTGGTATTAAGTAGTGCGATTCTTGTATTGAGGAAAATAACGAAGTGGAAGGCAATAACAGTGATAGGACTACTCATCGGAACAGCAGTAGCGGGATACATTTCTTCAATCGAAACGACTGCTAGTGGAGGAGAGTCATGGTACATCGTGTTGAGTGGAGCAATAGCAATTTGTGCAATGATCCTTCCTGGAATTAGTGGTGCTTTTATACTTGTTCTTCTCGGTTCTTACAATCTAGTTATCGAAGGGATTAAAGATATTGATTTAAAAGTCATAGGTCTTTTCGCAATCGGATGCGTTGTTGGGTTACTATCCTTTAGTAGATTATTGAAATACCTTTTCGCTAACTTCAAGAATATTGTGCTTGCCGTTCTATCTGGCTTCTTGTTTGGATCGCTATGGAAGATTTGGCCTTGGAAAAACCGCGTAGGAGAGGAGCCGTTAGTAATTCATTCGGATGGAAAAGAAGATTGGATGATGACAAATGCACTTCCTGCTAATTATGAAGGTACTCCAGAACTTACATGGGCAATTGTACTTGCGATATTAGGGTTTGCTATCGTTTTTGTTATGGAGCGTTTCGGAGCAAAAGAAGAAAAGTAAGCAGTATTTCTTTGCGCTTTTCATTATCCTATCCAACTAACATCCCTATCTTTAGCACATGGAACGTTATGGACTAATTGGCAAGCGCCTGGACTATTCTTTTTCTAAGCACTTTTTTACTGAGAAATTTGAAAAAGAGGGGATACAAGCCGCTTATGAGAATGTTGAATTTAGCGATGAAGAAGAAGTGGCAACATTCCTAAAGAGTGATGTTAACACCTTTCAAGGTCTGAATGTTACTATCCCGTATAAGCAAACGGTAGTTCCGTACCTTGACGAGCTATCACCTGAAGCTACTGCAATAGGTGCTGTGAATACCATAGTGATTAAGGATGGAGCGTTGATTGGGCATAATACTGATGCTTTCGGTTTTCAAAAATCAATTAAACCATTTCTTAGAAACGTTCACGAGAAGGCACTGTTACTGGGGACAGGAGGTGCTTCAAAAGCAGTAGAATACGTCTTGAGTAATTTAGGGATAGATGTATATTATCTGTCGAGAACTCCCGAAGGAGATCGCCAATTTAACTATGATCAGGCCAATGAAATTATGATGAATAGTTTTAAGTTGATTGTCAATTGTACACCACTCGGAACTTTTCCTAATGTAGAGGAACAACCTCCGATTCCTGTTGAGTTTGTAGGGGAAGATCACTTGGTGATAGATCTCATTTATAATCCTGAACAAACGAAGTTACTTCGCATTGCAAATGAGCATGGAGCGGATACAATGAATGGTTTGTCAATGTTACAACATCAAGCATTGAAAGCTTGGGAAATTTGGCAGTCATAACGTACTTTTGTGTAAATTCCTTGATCCGTGGATATCCTCAAATCATACATACGAGAAGGTGAGCATCAACAACAAGATTTTAAGTTTCGTGTTGATGACCCAAAGAAGATTGCTAGAACATTAGCGGCTTTTGCAAATACTGATGGTGGTCGGCTTTTGATTGGTGTCAAGGACAATGGTAAAGTTGTAGGCGTTTTCCCGGAAGAGGAGTTTCATGTGATTCAAGGAGCTGCACAGCTTTTTTGTAAACCTCCAATTGAAGTCAGTACTGAAATCTTGCAAGATGAGCACAAATTAGTATTGAAAGTTGATATTCCACCTGTTAAGGAAAAGCCAGTGCGCGCCAAAGACGATCAAGACCGATGGAAAACGTATGTTCGAAGGGATGATCATACACTTCTAGCGAATAAAATTTTAGTAGGAGTATGGAAAGCTCAACTTAAAGATATCTCGGCTCCTCAGAAACTGGACGAAGATGAAATGTTAATGTTGAACACCATCAAAGAGAACGGTAGAATAACATTGAGTAAGCTCTACAGAGCAACAAAATTGAATAAATCTTACATCGATAAATTATTGATTCTATTCATCACTTGGGGCATCGTACAAATGGATATCACGAGTGAAGGAACGCATTACTTAATAAGCGATAACGAATTGATCAAGAGTGATTAAAACAAATATTGAATGAAGAAACCAAACGCAGCGAAAGCACCGATTGCTAAAAAAATACCTCACGAAACTTCTATTCACAAAACGACATGGACTGATGATTATTTCTGGATGCGATTATCAGACGAGCAAAAAGAGGCGAAGTCTAAGGATGATCAAACACAAGATGTCCTCGATTATTTAAATGCTGAGAATGATTATCGCGAAGACATAATGTCTGACACGAAAGAACTTCAGGACACCCTTTACAAAGAGATCACATCACGTATAGAACAACGCTTGGAAACACCTGCTGTACGAAAGAACGGATATGAATACCGCATCAAATATGAAGAAGAACAAGATTACCCATTATATCTAAGAAAGTCCCTTAAAGATGGAGCAGAGGATGAGGTGATGTTAAATGGACCTGAATTGGCAAAGGATCATGCTTATTTTCAAATTGGAGGTAGGTCTGTAAGTCCGGATAATACAATGCTGGCCTATGGAGTTGATACGGTTTCGAGAAGACAATACAAGATTATATTCAAGTCGCTGGAGACAGGAAAGACACTCGATTACGCGATAGAAAATACTACAGGAAATGCGGTTTGGGCCAATGACAATAAAACCCTTTTCTATACGAAGAAAGATCCTCAGACTTTGCGTTCAAATCAGGTATTTCGTCATGAGTTGGGAGATGATCCTAAAAACGATACACTAGTATTCACTGAAGAAGATGACACTTTTATCTGCGAAGTCAGAAAATCAAAGTCGGGCGATTATATCTTTATTGACAGTTATCAAACGGTTTCCACAGAATCTCGCTTTATTTCTGCTGATGATCCATCAGGGGACTGGAAGGTAGTTATTCCGCGAAGAAGACATCATGAATATGCTGTTTACCACTTCGAAAATGATTTCTTTTATTTGACCAATGATAATGCACAGAACTTCCGACTGATGAAAAGTCCAGTTGAAGCTTTTGGAGACAAAGACTGGGAAGAAGTTGTGCCACACAGAGCATCAGTTTATATCGAGGATGTTGCATTTTTCGATGGGTTCAGGGTATTAGAACAGCGATCAAAAGGATTAACGCAGCTTCACGTTACTGATCTTGAGAAAAATACTGAACACGTTATAGATCAGAATGATC
>CBFHJL010000171.1:0-3731 GCA_965656195.1 Brumimicrobium sp.
GTTTTAAGGAGGTGTTTATCTGTTTGTTAATCAGTTTATATTACGTTCTTGTGTGATTGTATTCAGGAATTTTGATTATCTTCATAATACCTCTAAATGAAACAAATGGAAGATAAACCTAATTATAAAAGCCTTTTTGATTTTTCACCTGTCCCAAGTTGTGTTTGTGATATACATACGTTTGAGATTTATGTTGCCAATAGAGCTGCAGGGGAAACTTTAGAAATATCAAAAGATTATTTAGTATCGAAGTTGATTACTGATCTATTTGTAATAGCGGATTCTTCTATTTTTAATACAATCGATGACTCATCAATTAATGAAGATAGGCAACTTCAGTTTGGTACTTTTAAGTATCGGAATGAATCAGGTGTGCAAAAAGAGTTTAAAGTCAGAGGAGAAAGAGTTGATTTTCAGAATAGAGAATGTGTTATACTCGCTTTTGAAATAGTTGATAGTAATAAAGACAAAGGTCTTATTGCTCAAAAGTTATTGGATTCTTCAATCGATATTTTTTGTACTGTAAATAAAGAAGGTAACTTCACTTACATTAGTGCTGCAGCAGAGAAGCGATGGGGTTATACTCCAGAGGAATTAATTGATACACCTTTTAAGAAATTACTTCACAAAGAGGACATTCCAAAATCAATGGTGGTCTTCGATGAAATAATGAATGGTAATGATATCAATACATTCGTTAATCGCTATATTAAAAAAAATGGAGAAATTGCTCATAATCTTTGGTCTTCACGTTGGGATGAGAAAGAAGGCCTTATATATGGTGTCGTTAGAGATTACAACGACCTAACTGAAAAAGAGAAAGAACGAAGATTGCAACAGCAAAGATTCGAGCATTTAATTTTAGGTGCTTTTGATTTAATCGGCGTTGCAAATGAGAAAGGATATTATACATACATGAGTCCCTCTTGTATTAAAATCACAGGTTTGCCTCCTGAAGTATTTGTAGGAACAAATGCTTTTGAGTTTGTTCACCCTGATGATATGGAACAAGTAAAAGCCGATTTTGAGAAATCAATTGCTGAAGGCAGGGTTGATATGAAGTTATATCGTGCTAGAAATGGCGATAATGAATGGAGGTGGGTCGAAACAATTTTGACAAACTTATTAGATGAGCCATCGGTAAATGGAATTGTTATCAATTCTCGAGATGTTACTGAAATAGTTGAGGAAAAAGAGCATTTAAAACTTTTAGAAAGTGTTATCACCCATACCAAGGATGCGGTTCTTATTGCAGAAGTATCCCAACATGAAGAGTCGGAATCTAGGATAATTTATGTTAATGAGGCGTTTACCAAAATGACTGGGTATAATACTCATGAGGTTATAGGGAAGACTCCACGCATTCTTCAAGGTCCAAATTCGAATAAGGAGGAGCTTGTAAAACTCAGAAGGGCCGTTAGAAACTGGGAGCCGTGTGAGGTCACAACTATCAATTATAAGAAAAGTGGTGAGGAGTTCTGGATCAATTATTCTGTATCACCATTAGCTTATGAAAATGATGATTTTACGCATTGGGTTGCAATACAACGAGATATAACAGAAGAGAAAAAATTAAGGGATTTATACGAGCAAGCTAATGAATTGACGCAATTCGGAAGTTGGGAGTATAATACATTGGATGGAAGCCTAACATGGACAGAAGAAATACATAAATTGCATGGAACAGATCCTGAGTCATTTCAGCCAACTGTAGAGAATACACTTGGCTTTTGCAGAGAGGATTTTCATGAGCAAATAGAATCGAGTTTTGGACAAGCTATCAATGAAGGAAAACCATTTGACTTTGAGGCTGTTATTATTACTACTGAGAATAAAGAGGAATGGGTGCGTACTATCGGAAGGCCTAAAATAGTTGATGGTAAAGTTGTGAGGCTATATGGAAGTATTCAGAATATTAGTAATCTGAAGGATTCAGAAAATAAACTACTTGATTTTTCAGATAATTTACCTGGGATTGTTCTTCAATATACCACCTATCAAGATGGAACTGATTCATTTGATTTAGTCTTGGGAGATATTGATAAAATATGGGGTTTAGAGAAATCTCAAGTAGAGAATAGTACTGATGTTGTATGGGCAGGTATTCGTGCAGGTGGAGATATTTTGACGCTTGAAGAAAGTATTCAGAAATCTATTGAAACAAAGTCAAAATGGTCATGCCGTTCACGTTATGTCAATCCATCGGGTGAGATGAAAACGCACTTGGTATTTGGAAGTCCATATTTTAATTCAGATGGATCGGTAACCTTTAATTCTGTTATTCTTGATATTACAGAGCAGGCTTTAAACGAAGAAATACTTGAGCATACTCATAAAATGGCGAGTATAGGTAATTGGGAAGTTAATATGGTTGATCGGAGTGTTTACTGGTCTGAGGAGGTCCATAGGTTGCATGGCACAGATCCGAAAACATACGCTCCCAACTTGGAGACTGCAATCAGTTTTTATCGTGAGGACTTTCGTGAAATGGTGAGTACGGTCATTGAGAAAGCTATAATTGAGGGAGGAGAGTGGGATTTTGAGGCGGTTCTTGTATCAACTGATAAAAAGGAACGTTGGGTGTATTCTATAGGTAATGCAGACATTGTTAATGGAGAGTGTACAAGATTGTATGGCGGATTTCAGGATATACACGAACGCAAACTTATGGAGTTAGAGCTAAACAAGCTAAACTCAGAGTTGAAAAAGTACACTTTAGAGCTTGAGCGATCCAATGAAGAGCTGGAGCAATTTGCATTCATAGCCTCTCACGATTTACAAGAACCATTGAGAATGGTATCCAACTTCATGAATCAGTTAGAGCGGAAATATGGAGATCAATTGGATGAAAAAGCACATCAATACATTCATTTTGCAACTGATGGTGCGAAAAGGATGAAGGGTATTATACTTGATTTATTGGAGTACTCTCGCGCTTCAAGAGTTTTGGGAGAGAAGGAAAAGGAACTCGTAGATACTAATCTTTTGGTTGACGATTTTATTAAACTGAGAAGAAAACTCATTTCAGAAAAATCTGCAAAGATCGAATACAGAGATTTACCTGTTATAAGTACTTACAAAGCCGCTCTTACACAAATTATCAACTGTTTGTTAGGTAATGCTTTAAAATATTCGAGGCAAGATATTCCTGCGAGAATAAAGATTTTGGCAAAAGAACACGACGAAGAGTGGGAGTTTTCAGTTCAAGATAATGGTATCGGAGTGGAAGCGAAATTTTTTGATAAGATATTTGTTATTTTTCAAAGGCTTCATAATCAGAAAGAATATGAAGGCACGGGTATTGGTCTATCGGTTGCTAAGAGGCATGTGGAAGTTTTAGGTGGTAGAATATGGTTAGAATCAGATTTAGAAAAAGGAAGTATTTTTTATTTTACATTACCAAAAGTCAATAATAATTAATTTTTTCACTAATATCCTATTCATTATTTGTATATTAACAATTGCTGTCCAAATTATAACATTAATTATTAATTAAGTTTATCAAATGAGGATGAAGAATAATGAACGTAAACCAGCACATGTCCTTTTGGTAGAAGATAACGAGGGAGATGTTATGTTGACGCTAGAGGCGTTTGAAGAACATCGGGTGAAAACTGAAATCAGTGTAGCTCGAAATGGAAAGGAAGCGCTTGACTTTTTATATCAAAGAGAAGAGTTTTCGGCAGCGAAAAGACCTGATTTAATATTGTTAGATGTGAACATGCCTTTTT
>CBFHJL010000172.1:0-3640 GCA_965656195.1 Brumimicrobium sp.
CCGTTTAAAAATACAGATTCTATATTGTTTTCACCAAATGAATACGGAATACGAGCCAATGCATTCATCGGTTTCGTGATTAAGATATTTGCTTTCTTACCAACGCTGATTGAACCGTGCGTTTCTGCCAAATCCATTGCATCAGCAGAGTTGATCGTGATTGCATTCAATGCTTCAATTGGCGTCATCTTCATTTTAGCGCAGGCAAGTGATGTTAAGAACTGCATATTTCCTGATGGAGCCGACCCCGGATTGAAATCAGATGCAAGTGCTACAGGAAGTTCGTTTTCAATCATCTTACGCGCTTTTCCGTAAGGTATGGATAAGAAGAAAGAACAACCAGGAAGTAATGTTGGAATACAATCCGATCCTTTCAATGCATCGATGTCTTTATCATCCATTTCCTCCAGATGATCCACCGATTTTGCTCCTCTTTCAACAGCGGCTTGAACCCCTCCCATAACAGAGAACTGATTCACATGAACTTTTGGAGTGAGTCCATATTTCGCTCCTGCATCCAATATTTCGTTCATTTCTTCAACCGTAAAATAGTTACGCTCACAGAAACAATCGATGTAATCAGCTAGTCCTTCTTCGTGTATTTTTGGTAGCATTTCATTGATCATCAGATCGATATATCCTCGACGGTTTTCTTTATATTCTTTGGGAATGGCATGTGCCCCAAGGAAAGTAGCTTTAATCGTCATCGGAGAAGCTTCTTTTAATCGTTTGATGACACGCAACATTTTTAACTCTGCTTCCACAGTCAGTCCATATCCTGACTTTATTTCTATGGCTCCCGTACCAAAAGGAACGAGTGAATGAATTCGTTTCAATGCATCTTCGAAAAGTTGATCTTCATCCATTTGTTGCAATTTACCAGCGGAATTCAAAATACCTCCTCCTTTTAAGGCAATCTCTTCGTAGCTTAATCCTTTAATGCGATCTTCAAATTCTCCTTCACGCGTATCCGCAAAAACAGCATGTGTATGAGAATCACAAAAAGCAGGAAGTACAAATTTACCTTCGGCATCAATGACTTCCAGGTCTCGCCAATCCGTAATTCCGCCCCAATCTTTCATACTCCCATAGGCAACAATCGTATCATTTTCGATTGCCAAAAAAGCGTTTTCCAGCATATCGTTGACCTGCATAGCACTGCCTGCTTTAGCCTTCGTTAAATTGTCATTTACCTGGAAAAGTCCTTTTATATTTTTGATCAAAATCTTGCTCATATCGCTATTGTATTTTCAGTCCTCAAAATTAATTAAAGTCGGACGCAATCCAAATCTGAATGTTCGGCGTAAATAGTAAAGAAACACAACATGCAGTGTTAGTTTCTTATGGTTTAGTGGGATGGTCAGGTACACCTTTTTGTATCTGACCATTTTTGTTTTTCGAGGACAGCGGAAAGAATTTGACAAAGCGTTACTAAAACCAACTATTTTCATTAATTTTGTCCCCTTAATTAAAGTCGCTATGTCTATAGAAGTAAAAATATTCGCAGGCCGTGCTTCCAAGCATTTAGGAGAGCAAATAGCTAAGAGCTATGGTATTGCTCCTGGTAATGTAACTGTTTCCGAATTCAGTGATGGTGAATTTCAACCGTCGTTCGAAGAAACTGTGCGTGGTCAAGATGTTTTTATTGTGCAATCAACAATGCCACCAGCAGATAATTTGATGGAGCTATTGTTAATGATAGATGCAGCAAAAAGAGCATCTGCTCGTAAGATCATTGCTGTACTTCCATATTTTGGATTTGCACGTCAGGATCGTAAAGACAAACCTCGAGTTGCAATCGGTGCAAAACTCGTGGCAAATATGCTGACAGCGGCCGGAATGGATCGTTTGATGACCATGGATCTGCATGCTGATCAGATTCAAGGATTTTTTGAAGTTCCCGTAGATCACTTGTATGCTTCTACGGTTTTCTTTCCAGAAATAGCTAAAATGGCTGAATCAGGAAATGTTGTAATGGCTGCTCCTGATGTTGGAGGTGCGAAAAGAGCAAATTCATACGCTAAGAAATTAGACTTAGGATTAGCGATTTGTCACAAGCAACGTAAGAAAGCAAATGTCATTTCTGAAATGACCGTAATTGGTGATGTAGAAGGTAAAGATGTTGTGATTGTTGATGATATGTGTGATACAGCAGGTACTTTGACAAGAGCTGCGGACCTACTAACAGAAAGAGGCGCGAAAAGCGTTCGTGCGTATTGTACACACGCTGTACTTTCAGGTCCAGCTTATGAACGCATTGAAAATTCGAACCTTACGGAATTGATTGTAACGGATACAATTCCATTGAAAAATCAGTCGGATAAAATCCGAGTGATCAGTATTACTGAATTATTCGGTGATGTGATCCAAAAGCTCGTACACAACGAGTCAATAAGTAAACACTTTGTAATCTCATAATTAATATATAATGAAAACAGTACAATTGAGCGGTTCGCCTAGAGCGAACGTAGGGAAGAAGGACGCTAAGGCTGTTCGTAACAGCGGTGGTGTACCTTGTGTACTTTACGGTTCAGGAGAACAAACTTATTTCTCCGTACGTGATGTAGACATGGAAAAGTTGATCTTTTCTCCAGATGTTTATCAAATCGAAATTGATGTTGATGGAACAAAAAAGAAAGCGATCATTCAGGAATTGCAAATGCACCCTGTAACTGATAAGCCAATGCACGTTGATTTTCTAGAGTTACAAGATGGTAAGCCAGTAAAAATTGGTATTCCAGTTCGTATCACAGGACGTTCGAAAGGTGTTTTGAATGGTGGACGTTTACAAGCAATCTTTAGAAGGTTGAATGTAGAGGGTCTTCCAAAAGATCTTCCTGAAGTCGTAGAATTAGATGTTACTCCATTGCGTATTGGAATGTCTATTCGTATTCGAGATATCGAAATTCCAGGTGTTAAACTTCTTCATGCAGCTGATGCAGTTGTTGTTTCAGTTAAAATGGCACGTGGTGCAGTTGACGAAGATGATGACGAAGAAGAAACTGAAGAAGGAGCAGAAGGTGAAACTTCAGAAGGGTCGGAAGAAAATGAGGGATAATCTTCTCTTAAATACAGAAAACATAGAAGCGTTCCAGGAATGGAGCGCTTTTTTTGTGACTCATTTCTCAATCAGTTTTAAAAAAATACATGGAATGTAGGATTTCATCTTTCTGATATTTTTCCTATTTCACCTCAATATTCGATTTTAACTCGAAATTTGGATTATAGAATGAGGCTTTCGAGGTTTAACAGACAGATTAACCTTTATTATTTTAAGAACTCAACCATTTTCGTATTTTTAACGTCTACTGTTCACAGAACAACTGATGCTTATGAATAGAATAGTGCTCTCCATAATAACTGCTTTATTGGTGATTTCATCATCCGCTCAGGATGTACATTTTTCACAAATGCGATTTTCTCCTTTTACAGTGAACCCAGGTTTAGCCGGTCTTGACGGAAAAATTCAAGGGATTGTAAACTATCGCTCTCAGTGGAATAGTGTTGCGGCACCTTTCAATACATTGGGGGCATCTTTTGATATGCGATTTGAGCCATTCAAAAGAGATGGAGGATTTTTGGCTGGAGGCATCAATTTTTTTCATGATGTTGCTGGAGATTTAAATATGACTACCTCCAA
>CBFHJL010000173.1:0-3566 GCA_965656195.1 Brumimicrobium sp.
GTAGGTTCATTAACTACTACAGACTCAATTGTTTCACATCCATTATTATCAGTTACAGTAACATCGTATGTACCCGCACACAAGTTTGAGGCTGTTTGAGCATTCTGCCCTATCGCGGCTCCACCTTGCTCCCAAACATATATGTATGGAGCGGTCCCTCCTGCAGGAGTCGCTGTAGCACTTCCATCACACGCTCCATTACAGTTAACGTCTACAGATGTAACATTTACCGGCATTGGCGGACCTGGGACAATTGTAAATGTACCTGTAACATCACATCCTCCACCAGTATTTACCGTATAATCATAGTTACCCGGAGGCAATTGATCAAAGAAACCTGTACCGTTCGATGAATTTACAGGACCTGTGATATTATAAGTAAAAGGTGGAACACCACCTGCCATAGTAATTGTAGCCGTACCTTGATCTGTCCCCCCACAGGCCTCTGTTGTGGTAGTTACACTTGGAACACCTGGATTTACCACGTTAATAGAAGCAGCGTAATTATTTTGACCAACAATTGGACAAGCATCATCCTCAATTAAAAAACTTAAAGTTACTGTCCCTGATGTAGTTACAGGTGTCCAGCACACAGACACAGTTAAAGGATTTGTTCCGTTCTGAGTAATTGTAGCTCCAGGTAAAACAGACGCTAAATTCGACTGAACCTGCAGAACATCTCCAGCATCAGGATCGGTGAAAACGACATCAAAACATCCTTCAAACCCTTGACATAAAGTTAAACTATTCGGACCATTTTGGACAATACTTCCTGAAACATTTGAAACACCTCCTCCAGGAATTGCTGATGGTGGTTGCGGTGGGTCATTATTACAAATCTCGACAAATGTCTGATATTCATAATTTGTCACACTAACAATATTACCGTTTGCATCATACTCGGTCATTTGGATAACGAAAACCCAAGCCCCTTGAGTAGTAGGTGTGTAAGTAACGGTTCCTGTATTCGGATCTATTGAGACACCAGGCATGGGGTTTGCGCCGTTATGCGGAGCCTGATAATTACTATTATTACCATAAGTTGACGCTGGAACAAGCGAATAAACAATAGAGTCTCCATCTGGCTCTACTGCGCCCAAGTTATAAGAAACAGGTTGATTCAAACAAACAAATGGTTCTGGTTGAGCAGTTACAACAGGAGTGTCGTTACAATTATTTGTAGCAGTATTTAATTGTGTAGTTAGTTCAATTGCTTGCTGCCCTACTAAATTATTCGTTGTATTTCTACAACACAAACTGTAAGAAGCAGTCCAAGTGTCACAATCACCTAGATTAACTGTCGCCTCATAAATATACTCTTCATAACCAGGTAAATTACCTCCATTACATTCCGTATTCCCCATCTGTTGTGGACAAATCTGAGAAACCTCTTGCGATGAAGTCAGAGCTAAATTGGCGTTGAAATTTCCTAAACCACAAGTATTGGACAAATTGACAGAGTAGTTATTACCAACATTTATACCACTGCAATCTCGATAAATAACAAGTCTAATAATATATTGCCCAGGTGTACCAGTACATTCAAACTGAATATATCCCCCAGCAACGTGAGTTGCTTTTGAATCCTCTACAAAGAAGAAAGAAAAGAACAACGTCAGTAATGCTAGTCTTAATAATTTCATAATAGTAGTCTTTAAAATACAGTTCAGGTGTATCCTCTAATAAGACGCCAGAAGATTTAAGTTAGTTGCCAAATTCTTTGATTTTCTTTAACAACCCATCATTCTACAATTTTATCGAAACACTTAAATAATCAATGTCACCCTGTCAAAAATAATAAATCTATTCGTTACATCGATACAATAACAAAGAAGAGTAATCCTAATTAAAGAAGATAGTTGGTAACTATAGAGAATCGAATTATCAAAGTTTATTTAATAGAACATATCAATCACTATACATTACTAAAAACCAATGATTAAGGTGAGTCTATCTTTTCGTTTAAAAAAAGATTAGTGCTTAATGAACTTTCTAGACTCTAAACCCAGATCTGTTTGAATCTTTAAAAAATATGTTCCTTTAGGAAGAGCAGATACATTTATCCGGCCATTTGAAAAACTTGAAGAATCCAATACGAGATTACCTAATAAATTTATTACTTCGACCTCTAGAACATCAATACTCTCGCTTTCAATACGAAGTATATTCTGGACTGGATTAGGATACACGACTAGGTCAGAAATATTTTGCTCCGGCAAACTAACTACTGATTGGTTCCCATAAGTAATATCCAAAACTGGTGCAAATTCTGCATCTGAGGCACCTCCAAATTCCAGAAAAGCACCATTTCCTTCCGCTGAAGATATTTTAATTTGTGTTTTTCTAAAACCATTTATAAAGGGCAGTAATTGGCCTGGAAGTTCCAATCTGATCCAACTCCCATCTTGATTTTCACCAAAAACACATGGAGTTGCCAGATCGCTTCCATTGATGCCATAATCATCTGCTTCAACTACTATGGTTTGACCAAAATTACCATTCTTAATCTTCAATACTAAATCACCATCAATTGGATCTGTTCCAATTTGTTCTTTTCTGAACAAATAAAGTCTTGCAGATGCAACCACAGAATCCAATTCGCCTTGCGTATCAAATGTCAATACTGTCTCAAATTGCTCTCCTCCATTATCCCCTAGCTTGAGCAATGAGTCTATCGTTCCATCAGACGAAACAGATCCTGTTGCAGGACTATTCTCAGCTATAAAATATTTATCATCCATTAAGGCTTTGTGATAGTATTTCTGCGCTTGGTAAGCAATTAAATCTTCATACCCTTGAATAGACAAATGAAAACAATCTTTTGTCACCCCATAGTTTCTCATTGATGGAATTGGAGAAGGATAATCAACGAAACCCTGCGTTAGAGGCGCAACCCCAGGTTGGTATGTCCCAAATGGGGCGATTTCCAAAGGATCAATTTGCCCAAAAGTGTATTGCATCATTCCCGTGGCTTTGACAACATGAACATTTGGGTCATTCTCGTAAGTATCATACATTAAGTCCGTAAATTCATTCAAAATACCATTTATAGTTTCATTATCTGGAAAATTCATATCTTCCCATGTACCATAAAATGGATGCAAAGAAGGGATAAGTTGACTTTCAATTACTTCTTCGAAATTAGAGTAGCAATATCCACTCCAAACCACTTGAATCCCTGGACGGACAGATTGTATAAAATCAATTACAGCTATTATACTATCTCTAACTTGGTTTTTTATTAAATCTGTTTGTTGTTGAGTCATATTCGTATTCCAGCTACCAAGTACATCATTCCCACCGATACTTAAATGAACTATATCTATTGTCGGACGATCGGTTAATTGCTGCTCTATTTCATCTTGCTTACCTTGTTCCAAAAAATCTATGGTTTCAGCTCCATTCTCAGCGAGGGTTAGATTGGTGTAAAACTTTTTATCCGAGTGCCCCCATTGCTGAAACACGTCATTAATCGTTTGATCAACCCCCATAAAAAAAGCCCAACTATCACCTACCAGAAGCACTCTATCATCTTCGGATTCTGAACATTGAGAAATAGAAAATTG
>CBFHJL010000174.1:0-1659 GCA_965656195.1 Brumimicrobium sp.
TCAATGAAGGTAGAATTTCATCAGGTGTTTACCTTGTATCTGTTGCAACAGATTCAGGAAACGTTACTAAGAAATTGATTATTAAATAATAGACAATTTCTGTTTGAAAATCTTAAAGGTCGCTCATAGAGCGGCCTTTTTTATTTCATAATACGTTTATCTACGACCTCATTTTTATTCGCTAACTGACCACAAGCAGCGTCTATATCTTTACCCCTACTTCGTCGCACATTTACAATGATATTGCGTTGTTCTAGGAAAGCAGCGAAGCGATCCACTTTTTTCATATCGGCTTGTTGAAACTCGCCATCGTCAATAGGATTGTATTCTATGATATTTACTTTGCACGGAATTACCTTGCAAAATTCAGCAAGTTCTCTAGCATCATCCAGTTCATCATTAAAATCTCTAAAAATGATGTATTCATACGTTACCCTTGTTCCAGTTTTACTATAGAAATATCTTAAAGAATCAGCTAGAGCCTCTAGATTATTAGTCTCATTAATACTCATGATCTTGTCACGCTTTAGATCATTTGCAGCGTGCAAGGATAAAGCCAAATTAAACCGAACCTCATCATCCCCTAGTTTTTTGATTTGCTTTGCAATTCCAGCAGTTGAAACCGTAATACGTTTAGGTGAAATACCTAACCCCTCTTCGCTGGTAATTTTCTCTATACTTTCTAGAACATTCTTATAATTAAGTAGTGGTTCACCCATACCCATATAAACAATGTTGCTCAGGTTCTTGTCGTATTTTCCCTCTGCCAAGTTCATGAGATGAACTACTTGGTCAACAATCTCGCCCGCTGAAAGATTCTTAAGTAGTTTCAAGCGCCCTGTTGCGCAAAATTCGCAAGCTAAACTGCAACCCACCTGAGATGATATACAGGCTGTCATTCGAGTTCTGGTAGGAATTAAAACTCCCTCAACTACTTTTCCCACTCCAACGTTGAACGCACACTTTATAGTTCTATCGGAACTAACCTGTTGTTCATCAAGAGTGATATGATCGATATGATAATTAGATTCGAGATATTCTCGTAATGATTTACTTAGGTTGGTCATCTCCCCAAAAGACATGGCGTTTTTTTGCCAGAGCCACTCGTATATTTGTTTAGCTCGAAAAGGTTTTTCACCAGTTTCCACCAACACTTCCTTAAGTTGATCTTTTGAAAGTTTCCGTATATCAATTGTTTCAGTCTTCATGTATTTTACAAAGTTCGATTTAATTTTTAGAAAAGGCAAGTATAAGAGATAGAGAAAAAATCAATTCTTAATGCAAGAATGTGACATACGTCACTTTTCAAATTACTCCTTATTCTTAATTTTGTAACATGAGCTGGAAAGAAAACAGATTATACAGTATATTAAACGGGACATGTCCGGTTTGCCACGAGGGAAAAGTATTCAAATACAACAAGGTCTTTAATCCAACCAAGTTCGATAAAATGAACGAAAGGTGTTCAGAATGTGGACATAAGTATGAAATTGAAACAGGCTTTTTCTATGGCGCAATGTATGTCGCCTATGCCTTAACGGTAGCACTTTCTGTAGCTTCTTATGTTATCACATATTTGATATACAATGACACACCCTATTGGGTTTATATCATCAATATTTTAGTTGTTCTGGTGGTAATGGCTCCAATAACGTTTAG
>CBFHJL010000174.1:1667-3546 GCA_965656195.1 Brumimicrobium sp.
TATACAATGACACACCCTATTGGGTTTATATCATCAATATTTTAGTTGTTCTGGTGGTAATGGCTCCAATAACGTTTAGAGGCGGCAGACTCATCTGGATTAACCTATTTCACAGCTATAAACCTGATGCAATTGAGAAGCACAAAAAGAGATTAAAAGATGGCTAGTTTTAAAGAAATCATAAAAGGAGATAAACCAGTACTCTTAGATTTTCACGCAACATGGTGCGGGCCTTGCCAAACAATGTCTCCCATAATTGATGAAGTTAAAAAACACTTCGGCGAAAGCATTAGAATTTTAAAAATTGATGTTGACAAAAATCAACAAGTAGCTGCAAAATATAAGGTTCGCGGTGTGCCTACATTTGTCTTATTTCAAAAAGGTGAAATTCACTGGCGTTCTGCAGGAATGCAAAGCAGAAAAGATTTAATCTCTAAAATAGATAACCTGCTTTAGTCTACCCCTGAGAAAACTTCTGACCAAATGCGCTATTCTTTGTTGCTATGGTAGTCAAAAACTGTACATAATCTTCAAGGTTAGCTGTAAGCATTTTCTTTTTTGCGATTGTTTTTACTTTACGTTTCATAATATTTGTTTTAAGTTCGATAAGCAGAATTCATATTTCGTGCCAATTATCATGGTTAGTTTTAAATACTGATATAAATACCTTTTTCTATTAGCTTTGTAATATGGATGAAAGCTTTGGTAAAACATATAGCTTAAGTAGTAAAAAACGCATTGACGAGGTCTTTTCTAAGGGCCATAGAATTAAACATTTCCCTTTAATGATGCGGTATCTAGAAACTAAGGATGATTTTCCAGCACCATTTCAAATTGCAATTTCTGTCCCGAAGAGAAACTTCAAACAAGCGGTAAAACGGAACAGGATTAAAAGGTTAATCAAGGAGTCTGTAAGAAAGAACAAGTATATAATTGAGGAAAAAGTTCCACAAAACGGGGTGAAACTTATACTTTTCTTAATTTTCAGTGACAAAGAAATGCCAGATTACCAAAAAGTTAATCAATCGATAGAATCTTTATTTCAAAAATTACCTTCTCAAAAAGACAATGATTAACTTCGCTATTGCGTTATTAAACAAACGATAAACATATGAGGAACAAATATTTCCTATTTCTTTTCTTATTCTTTTTCTCTTTTGGAACTAGTCTTTCACAGTCCAATGGATTCGAGGTAATTAAAAACCTTGAATTGATGGATCATATATACATGACATTAGAAAAGTACTATGTCGATGATCCTAAAACTGGTGAGATCTCTAAAACAGGAATTGACGCTATGTTACGTGAACTTGATCCGTACACAGTATTCTACCATGAATCAAACATAGAAGATTACCGAATGATGCAAACCGGCCAATACGGTGGAATTGGTGCTTTAATCAGAAAAACAGGAGAATTCGTTATCATAGCAGAGCCATATAAAGATGAGCCCGCTCACAAAGCTGGACTAATAGCAGGAGACAAAATATTATCCATTGATGGCAGGTCTATGGTGGACAAATCATCTGAAGAAGTTTCTAACGCACTAAAAGGGCCTAAAGGTTCTGAAATTCTAATAGAGTACGATAGACCAGGTAAAGGAAAAGGAACTGCAACTGTTAACAGAGACGAAATTAAATTACCTGATGTCCCATACAGCGGAATGATTGAGGATAAAATTGGATATGCAAAATTGAATTCTTTTACCCAAACAGCTTCAAAAAATGTTAGAGATGCCTTTTTAGAACTCCAAGAAAAGGGAATGGAAAGATTCATATTGGACCTTAGAGGAAATGGAGGAGGATTATTAATTGAAGCTGTTGATATCGTTAATTTTTTTACTCCAAAGAAACAACTCGTGGTCTCAACGAAAGGAAGA
>CBFHJL010000175.1:0-3533 GCA_965656195.1 Brumimicrobium sp.
GAATTTGATAACGTTTGAAAGGAAATGTTAATTCGTTCTGATGTTGAACTACGAAGCGTGCAAACGGAACTGTTAGATCGTACCTTAATGCTTTTTCTGAAAGCGAGTTCGCAAAGCGTGGAAGGTTACTATCTTCTAATGCTTGGATATCGGCTTTTTTTACCTTTTCACCTGAATTTAATATTCTGAAAATGAGTCGATCTCCTTCTTCGCCATATTTACCCATTAAAGTTGAAGATAACTCAAAAGACGGTGTCTCAATAGGTGCGAAACCATATTTTTGAAAAGTCTTTCTGATGGTATCGTAGATATAGTTCCTGCGATGTACCTGATAGGGCAAGAAATCCCTAGTTCCTTTTGGAATACTTGGTTTTTGGGCCATTAATTTACAATTTACACAAAAGTAAAAAAACCGCACCAAAATGGATGCGGTTCTTCAATTTTAGCGGTGCTAAATTTTATTCAAAAGTATTCTTTAATGTTTTTTCAATAAATTCACCTACTACAGGCAATGGTTTCTTCTCACCATTTGACGCGTTGATAATTCCAATGATTAGCAAACCTAATATAGCTAAATACATGAGCGGGAATAATATTCCACTCAATGTTAAACCTAGACTCCAACTGATTGCAGAGAGAATAGCCGTGAGTATTGAAAGACCGATCATTAATCCTATTGATGCGATTATCAAGCCTAAAGCCTGTCTTAGGTGATATGCTCCAAAACTTTTAGCCTCATCTTTTTTATCGCTATTCATAACAATAGCAATAATAAATCCAATTAGCGTGACATAGGCAACGATACCTACCGTTTTATCTACGTCATTTCCAACTTTTTCTGTCATTTTGTCTTTGTTAAATTGATTTGATTAAAATTACTCTGCCAATACTTTGAATGCAGTTCTTCTATTTCGTTGATGATATTCTTCCTGAAGATCTTCATCGCTCAAATCATTAATGTATTTCGGTGTAAGTTCAATTTCTTCACCTGAATCATTGGTAACAATTGCAGGCTCAGTTTCACCTAAACCATTCGGTTGTAATCTGCTTCTAGATATACCGTGGTCAACTAGATAATCTACAACACTTTGAGCTCTTCTTTCTGACAAGCTGAGGTTGTAAGCATCTCTACCTCTCTCATCCGTATGCGATCGAATTTCGATTTTGAGATTAGCATTTAATTCAAGGAACTCTACCAATTTATCCAATTCTGTTTTTGATTTCTCTCTCAAAGTAGCTGCGTCAAAGTCATACTCAATACCTTTGATTTCTATTTCACCAGTTGGTATTCTAGTTAGAAAGAAATCTTGTGTAATATTTGTAGACTCTACGATTCCAAGAGTATTCTTAATATTTGCATCAGCAAAATATTTTTTCTTTGTGGACTTGATGAAATACTCCTCATTTACGCGAAGAGTTCTTTCGTAATATCCTTCGTCATCAGAAGTCAATACAACAGGTTCTAAAGTTCCTCGAACATCCTTAAATGTTACAGCGGCATTAGGGATAATTTCGTCAGTGTCAAAGTCATAAACATAACCGCTGATCGTAATCTCAATAGAAGGACGCTCTATACGATAAACACTCAAACAATGCATGTTTAATGTTCTTAGAGAATCACAGTCTCCGCAGTTATCACGATCAGAAGAGAAATATCCTTCCTGCATGTCATCACCCCAAATAAAATAGGAGTCATCTCTTTCAGAGTTAACTGGTTTTCCTACGTTCACTGGTGCACTCCACCATTCAGTAACTGGATTGATGGTTGTTTTAAATACATCTTGACCTCCGAAACCTATATGCCCTTCTGAAGAGAAGTACAAAGTCTTTGATGGGTTATGATAGAATGGAGTGATCTCATCTTCCCAAGTATTCACCTGTTCACCTAAATTAATAGGTTCTGTAGTTTCTCCATCTGAATTAATGGTTGTAACCCAAATGTCCATTCCACCTTTACCTCCAGGTCGGTCAGAAGCGTAATAAAGTGTTTCGCCATCTTCGGCAAGGCTTGGCGTCATGGATTTAAATCCATCTTTGTTAACGTCTTCACCTAGTTTAAAAGGTTCAGTCCATCGTCCGTTAAAGTAACGAGTTACATAAATACCTGTTTCTTGATGATTGAGATGATTAACTTTCGTGAAGTACATCGCTTTTCCATCAGGAGAAAGTGCTGCTCCTCCTTCAATTGCCTCAGAGTTTACATTGCCTTCAAACCATTGCGGAGTGGAAAACGTACCATCTTTGGATCTTTTCGTAAGATATACATCACTATTGTATTTGTTTTCTGCATGCTCATATTCTTCTGGAGCTGTCGTGTCAATTCTAGCTGATGAAAATAACATCCCATCTCTATGATACATCATACCAAAGGAAGTAGTTCCACTATTAATTGTCGAATCTAGTATCTCAACCGTTGCATTGGTCATATTCTCCTCATCTTCAAGAGCAAAATCGCAGTTACCTATCTTTTCGCGAGATAACTCATGATATAGATTCCCTTCATCAAGAGCTTCCATCATTTTTTCAAAGTGTGTTTTTGCTTCTTGATACTTACCATTTTTCATTAAAGAATAACCATAGAAATATTCAGCATAGGGGAATTCTTCTTTTGGGTTCTTGATCGCAACGGCGTACCATTTTTCAGCATTTTCATAATCTTTCACTAAACGATATGCGTCAGCTAATTTATGAAGCACTATTAATTCATCATCAGTTTTAGGTTCTACTGGTGGCTCAAAAGATTTTGGGCCTCCCTGAGGATTTGATTTGTAGAATGCTTTTACACCATAAGGGTGATACATCATGTCTTCATTTCCTCCTGCCAGTCGATTTATCACTTGAGAATAGAAATATACAGCAGATGCATAATTCTCCATTTCCATTTCACGATCTCCAGATCGAATTAGACTTTTGTTTGTCTGACTGTATCCAAATCCAATAGATAGAATCAGCGCAAGTAATGTTACGTAATATTTTCTCATAGTCTTGGACATGTTGGTATTGGATTAGTGATATCTTCGAATAGAATGTAAGTTAAGCTTAACTCTGTTGCACCTCTACCATTCGAGGCTACCTTAAGCGTAGAAATATTGAAATCATATGAAATTCTAGCTTGCCACTGTCCCCATTTGGCTCCGAGGTCCATTATAGCTGCATCAGCATTTCTAAATGTGAACCCACCTATCAAGAATACATCCGGTCCTTTTAGGTAGTAATGGGCCAATGCTGAAATCGTTATTTCCTGAGCTTGTTCTTGCAACTGAACGAAGACTTTTGGAAGTATCGATAATCGCTCTGTTATTCCTATTCTAGCTCCTGCATGAATTAAGTAACGCATAGGTAATCGATTTCCAGATCCCAAGAATGACTCTTCAGGAGTTGATAAGTGAAAAGCACTGGCACCAATAAAAGGGTTAACCCGAGCACCAGGTGCAGCGAAAAAGTAAAGAGCACCTGCGTTAAAATCTGGTCGCAGTACACTAGAATTTTGAAAAGCTTCGCCTGAACTTAATCCAGTGTTGAATCCTCCCCCT
>CBFHJL010000176.1:0-3529 GCA_965656195.1 Brumimicrobium sp.
GTTGGTCGATAAAAATGTCTGAACGTATGATACAACCTTGATCATCTGTTGCAAGGAAGTTATAAGTATCTGATGTTAATCCTTGAATGTCTTCACCAGTCATTCCATTACTCCAGCTGACATTATATGGAGTTGTCCCTCCTGATAATGTAAGGTCTATTTCCCCATCTGCACCCTCAAAACATGTAACATCTTGAACAGATGCTTGAAATTCGAAAGGACTCGGTTCATCAACGAAAATTAATTCTTCGTAAACACATCCATTGTCATCTGTCACTCTAATAAAGTACTCTCCAGTAACAATACTGTCGATAGTTTCTGATGGGTTATTCAATAAGATTTCATTTTGATTACCCCAATTGAAATAATAAGGTTGAACTCCTCCAGTTATATCTAAAACTACTGAACCATCACTAAATCCAAAACAACTAGGGTCTGTAATGCTAATATTTACAAGTAATTCGATTGGCTCATTAATCGTAGATCCAGAGAATGCTGTACAACCGTTTCCATCGGTTACAGTTATTGTATATACTCCTGCAGGAATATTTACAAGATCTTCGTTTGTTGAACCGTTAGACCAACTGTATGTGTAAGGAGCTGTTCCTCCTGTCACATTTGTTTCAATCGACCCTGTGCTTGCGCCAAAACATAGAGCATCTCTTCCAACAGTTGAGACTTCTAATGGTGCAACTGGCTCATTTATTGTAATTGTACTTTGAATTTGACAACCATTCTGATCAGTAACAGTGATAGTGTAATCCCCCGCAGTAATAGCAGTTATATCTTCTGTGGATGAACCATTAGACCATGAGAACGTGTAATTAGGTGTTCCGCCAGTTACATTTATATCAATCGATCCCGTGGCAGAACCAAAGCAGTCAACATCTATAGTTTGAGAAGTTAATTCAAGCGGAGCACTTGGCTCTTCAACTACACTTGTAAGAGAATCGAAACATCCATTTTCATCTGTAACAATAACTAGGTACTGATCAGCATTTAAGTTAGACAAGTCCTGCGTAGTATCGTCATAGATAAATGCAAATCCATCAGACCATTGATAAGAATATATACCAGTACCTCCTGTTACAGTAAGATCAATTGCTCCGTTGTTTCCACCATGACAAAGGACATCAGTTACAGAACTAGATAATGCAATCGGAGCGGCAGGCTCGGTAATAACTGCTGTGGAAGTTTCTACACATCCTAATGCGTCTGTTACTGTTAAAGTATATGTTCCAGCTACCAAAGACGAAATGTTCTGTGTACTAGCTCCATTTGTCCAACTGAAAGAATACGGTGTAGTTCCTCCACTTACATCAGTGGTTATGGAGCCTGTGTTTTCTCCGAAACAAAGTACATTCACTTGTTCTGTAAGTATTGTAAGTGCTTTATTAGGTTCTTCAATTGTATAGCTAAAATTAGCGATGCATCCGTTATCATCTGTAATTTCTAGATTGTAATTTCCGGCAGCAACATTACTTAATGTATTCGCTGATGATCCGTCTGACCAATTGTAGCTGTAAGGAGCTGTTCCTCCAGCTATTTGAGGGGCAATAGATCCAGTTAAGTCTCCAAAGCAATTAACATCTGTTATTATTTCTGTCGAAGATAAAGGAGCTGCAGGTTCAGTTATTACAACTGTCAAAGTGTTAGAACAACCATTTTGATCTGATACGATCACGGTGTAAGAGTCAGTAGCTAATCCTGTAGGGTCTTCTCCGTTAAATGCTAGTTGACCTTGAGTCGCCCCAAACCATTGGTAAGAGTACGCCCCTGTACCACCTGTAACAGTGAGGTTGATGCTTCCATCATTTCCGCTGAAACAAGAAACATCTACATGCGTTTCGCTCAATGCAACTGGTTGAGACGGCTCACTAATTGTATAAGTGGCTGAGCTTGTACATCCATTTTGATCCGTAACCTCAAAGTCATATGTTCCAGCTGCAACATTCGTTATATCCTCAGTAGTTTGACCACTTGTCCAAACAAAAGAGTAAGGTAGTGTACCGCCAATAGTCGAAACATCTATTGATCCTGTGCTTGCGGAATTGCAATCAGCATCTGAAACAACGGCAGAATGTGTAAGTAAGAAAGGCTCTTCAATGCTAACAGTGACAGTTTCTGTACACATGTTAGCATCAGTTACCGTTAATGTATAGGTCCCAACATTCAATCCAGTTAAGTCTTCACTAGTGCTTCCGTTTGACCAAGAGTAACTATATGAACCTGTACCTCCTGTAACAGTCACATCAATACTTCCGTCGTTAACAGGTCCTGCACACGATTTATTTTGTTTGCTAAAGTCAATATTGAGTTTTGCGGGTTCTGTTATTGTGGCTCCATAAAATAATTGACAATCATTATTGTCCGTGACAGTAACCTGATATGGACCTTCTTCCAGTCCTGTCAACGTTGTTGTGGTTCCAGTTCCCGGACCAGTAGAGCCGTTGGTCCAATTGTAAGTGTATGGTGTAGCAGGTGATACCGCTCCCATATTTATGGTAACTGATCCATCGTTCCCACCATAGCAATCTACATTGTTTGCGATAGCGTCAATAGTAAGTTGATTGGCAATCATTGTAAACGGAACAAAAGTTGTGTCTTGAAACCCTTCTAAACTCCAGGTTTGATCAAACCAATCGTAGGTAAAACCACCTATCGGAATAGATGTTTCCCATAGAGGTCCAACAGATAAATCCCATCCGCTGAAACCGATCGGTGGAACAACTATTTCGGGAGTACATTGTCTTGATGTACACCAACGAGCCGGATTAGACCAGCTAGGACAAGGATACGGAATATTAATACAAATTCTTGGGATAGTAAAACCAGGAATAACTGTTACTGAAGGAACTGTGAATCCAAATTCAAAAGCACTCATTAAGAAATCAAAAGAAACTGAGTCGTAGGTGTGATTTCGAAATCGACCGTCTATTGAGTAGGTAGGTGTAATGTCTAATTCTTCAAAGTAACATGGGAATTTATAATTAATATCTTCTCCGATTTCAATATTAATAATACTACTTTGTTGAACAGCCGAGGTTGTACCCCCTATATCAGTAATTGTATAATCTACAGCTACAGGAAATTCAAATCTTCCATATATTCTTGGCGTGAAATCAAAACACTGTTTGTTTGTGATGTTTGCATCAAAACTGGCAGAGAAAAAATTCCAATTTATTTCAGCAATACCAAGGCTTTGAGATCCTGATAAATTTGCAATAACTTGACCAAAAGCTCCAACAGGACCTGGTACATTCGACAATATGCCACCAAGTAATTGGAATATCTCTAAGTTTAAATTGAAATAGGTAGAGTCATTACAAGATGATAAATTTGTGCCTGAAAGGTTATCTGTTGCGTCTGGTACATAGGGTATAGTTACTTCACCAGACAAACCAAATCCACCCGGAATTTCAGCGGGAAAACCAGGACCTATGTAACACTGCCAAGGAATGAAATTTGGAACAGGTGTTGTCGTTGGACTTGTTTCTACAGGTAGGGCACTCGTTCCAGAAAAATTACC
>CBFHJL010000177.1:0-3519 GCA_965656195.1 Brumimicrobium sp.
CTAAATTCAACCCAATTGAAATTCAACAAGTTGCATCTTACGTGCTATCTCTTGAAGAAGTAACGGAAGCTCAAGGAGGGAAAGAGCCACAAGGTGAATTAATGAATTCAGGAGACCTTTCAGAAGTAACTGAAGAGAAATTAGACACATTACAACGTGAGGAGGTGAAAGACTCTACCTTACTAATTGAATAGATGAGAATCGCATACCACTACCCTGCTTTTGCAGGGTAGTTTATAAAATTATTATGAAAGATTTAAAGGACCTAGACGAAGAGGAAACATTTAGAGACCACCTTGCCACTGTTGATGATTCAGGTAAGCGTGTTTGGGTCTACCCTAAAAAACCAAAAGGTATTTTTCATAATAAAAGGGTTCTATTATCTATCTTTTTATTAGCTGTTCTATTTGGAGCACCTCATATATACATCAATGGTGAACCTTTGATATTATTTAATATTATCGAGCGTAAATTTGTATTCTTTGGTCAAGTATTCTGGCCACAGGATTTATATATTTTCGCATTTACAATGATCATTGCAATAGTGTTCATTATCTTATTCACTGTAGTATTTGGAAGGATTTTCTGTGGGTGGATATGTCCACAAACGATATTCATGGAGATGGTTTTCCGTAAGGTTGAATACTGGATAGAAGGAGACTGGACGCACCAAAAAAAGCTTAATAAACAACCATGGAATAGAGAGAAAATTATCAAGAAAGTATCAAAGCAAGTGATCTTTTTCCTCATTTCCTTTGTAATAGCCAATACATTTCTTGCATTTATTATTGGATCAGAACAACTATGGGATATTCAGACTTCATCTCCCTCTGAACACCTCATAGGATTCATTGCTATGATTGTTTTCACTTTTCTGTTTTACGGTGTATTTTCTGTAATGAGAGAGCAAGTTTGTACCACGATTTGCCCTTATGGTAGACTTCAAGGTGTATTGCTTGACAAAGACTCTATTGTAGTAGCATACGATCATAAAAGGGGAGAAAAACGATCGAAATTCAAGAAAAATGAAGATCGCGAAGAGCAAGGAAAAGGAGATTGTATTGATTGCTATCAGTGCGTAAATGTATGCCCTACTGGGATTGATATCAGGAATGGTACGCAATTAGAATGTGTGAATTGTACAGCATGTATCGATGCTTGTGATCACATTATGGATTCTATTGGAAAACCAAAAGGTCTAGTACGATATGCATCAGAAAGCAATATTGAAGGTGGTAAAAAATTCCGATGGACTCCAAGAATGAAGGCATATAGTGCCTTACTGATTGTTTTACTTGGTGTTTGGGTCTATTTGATCGCTTCACGCACGAATTTTGACGCAACAATACTAAAACAAAGAGGGTCTACGTATCAAGTTTTGGAAGATGGTAGGTTAAGTAATATATATGAAATAAACTTACTCAATAAATCTAAAAACGAATATACAGTCACACTTGAATTAGAGAATAAAGAAGGGGAAATTGAAGTAGCTAAAAAGGTTTTAGTTTTAGGGCCTGAAGAGCAATTGCAAGAGCGATTTATCATAAAACTACCTCGAACAGAATTGAATAATGGTCAACGTCGAGTAAACATTAAAGTCAAAGGAGATGGTAAAACCATGGTTACTAAAGAAACAAGCTTTGTAGGCCCTTTGCTATAGCGCTCATTAAAGATCTAAACATATGAATTGGGGAAAGGGAATAGCAATTTTTTTAATCTTATTTATAGGATTCATTCTAACGCTTGCAATTATTTTGATGCAAGCCAATACAGATCTTGTGGGTGAAGATTACTACAAGAGAGAGATTGCTTATGAGGATGAAATAGTTGCAGAATCGAATGCTAAGAAAGCAGGAGCGGAAGTAATTACAGAGATTTCAGAAGAAGGCTTATTTATCCATATAAAGAATGTAGATTCTCCAGAGAATGTTTCTATTCATCTACTGAGAGGAAATAATCAAAAGTTAGATGTTTCTGTAAAAGGTGATGGTGCAGCAACTTTCATAGAACGTTCAGAACTCATAGAAGGTAAATACATTCTTACTGTTACCTGGAATAAAAAAGACGCTCTGTATCAAATCAAAAAAGATATATGGGTGAATTAACAACATTAATTATCGCGGCCTTCTCTTTGGGTCTAGTCACCAACCTTCACTGTATAGGTATGTGTGGCCCCATAGCTATGGCACTTCCATTGAATAGAACTTCTCCAATAAAAATTGCTGGTGGTATTACGAGCTATTCAATTGGTAGAAGTGTAGGGTATGCATCACTCGGTGTAATTGTAGGTTTAATTGGAATGAGCGCCTCTCTCATAGGTGCATTGCAATGGATTAGTATTATATCTGGAATACTTATAGTAGTTTTTGCTTGGGGTAACTTCTATCATTCAACTTCTCGTAGCTTCTTCCTTAATAAATGGGTGATGAAAGCAATGTCGAAACTTTTAAAAAACAAATCAAATAAAACCAAGCCATCTCGCTTATTTGGAATAGGTTTGATTAATGCATTTTTACCCTGCGGTATGGTATACATCGCACTCATCGCTGCTCTAAATGCTGGTAACCTGGGCAATTCAACGCTATTTATGTTTGTATTTGGAATTGGTACCCTTCCTGGTTTTATCTTCTTGGGTGCATTGAAAAGCACTTTTGCAAAGTTGGCATTTTTCAATAAGCGCGCTGTACTTGCTTCATTAATCTCTATTGTTGGGGTGGCAATGATTTTGCGAGGACTAAACCTGGGGATCCCTTTCATTAGTCCGAAAATGGAAGTGAATATCGCTGTAGAAGAACAAAACATTGAAGACTCAGAGGTTGTTATAGAAGCAGAGTTATCTTGCTGTTCTAGCGACAAAGAAGAATGTGAGTCAGAGTAGATCCTTTTTGTACGCTAATGTTTAAAAATTCTACTATTTTTATTGAAAATTCTAGACATGGAAAATCTATCGCAACAAGATTGGAAAACTAAACTAGCATCAACTGACGATGCAGTAATATTAGATGTAAGAACTCCTGGTGAATGGGCTGAAGGTATAATACCAAATGCTGAAAAAATCGACTTTCTTGACGCTGATAGTTTCGTGGGAAACATTGAAAAACTAGACAAAAACAAAACTTATTTTGTTTACTGTAGAAGTGGAAATAGAAGTGGTCAAACATGTCAGTTTTTGGATCAGCTCGGTTTTAAAACATCGTATAACTTACTTGGCGGTATGATGGAGTGGCAAGGAGAAACAATAAAAGAGTAAAACTGTGCAAATTAACTTAAGTAACACAGACAGAGTTCTAAGGTTTTTACTCTTTGGAGTATCGATCACTCTATTCCTGCTAGAAGTTGTAACAGGTTGGCTCGCATACTCTCTGATAATAGTAGGTACAATTTTACTGTTAACCAGTCTAATGAGTTTTTGCCCAATCTACAGGTTGTTTGGAATACGTTCTATTCGAACGAAGAGTTCCCCTAAAAAATAAAAGTGGATACCAAAGGCATCCACTTTCAATGAATATCAATAAACAT
>CBFHJL010000178.1:0-3486 GCA_965656195.1 Brumimicrobium sp.
GTTTTTGAATATCTTCTGTTGGTGTGAGCATGGCTTTTTCGTTGGCCTGGATCACGTTTTCAATATATGTAAAGTCGCGTGAGTATGATCCGTCACCGTTAATAGTTGGTGATTTGTGTTGGATCAATTCTTTTACCCATAACGGAATCACAGCTGCGTAAGCACCATCTGGTGTTTGTCGTTTTCCAAATACGTTAAAGTAACGGAGTCCAATGCATTCCATGTTGTAGGTTTTCGCGAAAACATCGGCGTATAACTCGTTTACATATTTTGTAATCGCGTAAGGGGAGAGGGGCTTTCCGATCTCTTCTTCGATCTTGGGTAGCTTTTTAGAATCTCCGTATGTTGAAGAGCTTGCTGCGTAAACAAAACGCTTCACCTCTTGATCTCTTGCTGCGACTAGCATGTTTAAGAAACCGTTGCTGTTTACTTCATTGGTTGTAATCGGATCTTTAATGGAGCGAGGTACAGATCCGAGTGCCGCTTGATGGAGCACATAGTCCATTCCTTTACATGCTTTTTGGCAGGTTTCCAGATCGCGAATATCACCTTCAATAAATTCAAAGTTTTCATTGGATTGAAAGGGTTCAATGTTGTGCTCGAACCCTGTTGCGAAATTATCGAGACAGCGCACGTTGTACCCCTTTTCTAAAAAGTATTCACAGAGGTTGGATCCGATGAATCCAGCTCCTCCGGTTATTAGTATGTTGGTTTGAGCGTTCAAATTTTTAAGTTTATGGTTTAGAACTTAGCGTTGTGAGTTCAGTTCTTTACTTATTTTCTCTCTGATATAAAAATCCATTCATGGATTATTGCGTTCAGAAAAGTCTTGGAGAAAAGGTTTTCAATGTTCAAAAGCTACGACTCTACTTGTTGTTTTATCAATTGGTTATTCGCGATTTGTATTTTTTGATACTTATGAGACAAACATCCAGGGAGTTAATGCAAGGCTCGCTGTCCAAGGTTTGTCTATGTTTTTCACGGCTTCGCCGGTACGAGTCCCAGTTAAAGTGGGTTCGTTGCTTGTGTATAATCCGCTAAGTTAATTAAAAAAAAAGGGAGGAATGTTATGAAACTGTGATTGATTTGGAGGGGTGGTAGTTGGTTGTTTTAAGTGAATAGTGATTAGTGATAAGTGATAAGTGATTAGTGATTAGTTGTTGGTAGGTCGTGATCGTTTGTTGGTTATTATTTGTTCTAGGAGTCTCTTATTAAATTTAACTACACCATTTTGATTTAAATGATGGCTGTCATAGAAGTGCGCAGAGTCGCTGAAATTCATGAATTTATTGAAATCGTAATAATCGAATTTATCAATTGTATTCATCAAAGAATCAAATTTATCAAGATTAACATAGGATTCGTAATGATAGTCAGTAATGGGTGTGAATACTACCGTGAGTTTAATATTTCTTTCGAGAATTGTTTGAACAATATCCTTAAAAGCGTTTAACTGATTTTTTTTTGGTGAGATCTTTATTTTTTCTTTTTTCTCTGCTGGAAGTAAAAAGGAATACAGATCCTTTTCTACAAAGCCACCTGAGATGTAGGTATCTTTTCCTTTTATTTTAGGTTCATTTGTTTCAAGTCCAAATACTTGTTCATGTAAAAAGCCATATAGTAATGTGTTATATGTCTTTAAGTGGTTTACTTGAATTGCCATGGACAACGTATTTACTCCTACATGGTCATTAGAGATTAGATCCAGGGAAGACTCTACACCATCGGACTGAAATAATTCAGGGTATACTTCATAGACCACATGTTTGGGATTAAGTTGTGATAAATACCTTGTTAATAGTGTTTTAGTTTGTATTGGGGTTTGAGAACTCGAGCCCAGGTTAAAAGTAGTGTAACCCTTTTCTTCAAAGATTCGATTATCAAAACCACGATAGGCATGGGAAGAGCCAATAAAAAGTAGATCTATATCTTTTGTGTTTTTAACTTCCTTCATTCTAGTATTCATGTGACCGTATCCTTTTGGAATATATTGCAAGTTAGGGCTATGACTCATAGAAACAGTATTGCCCCATATGAAGAGCACTACGGCATAAAAGAAAACGCTAAACACTGCAAAACCGACTATGTGTGATAAAAACTTTTTCACTCGCTAGAATTGGAAATAGATAAAAGGTGTATTGTCTGTTTTCATAAACATTCCAATGATGAAGATCAATAATGCATAGAATGACCAGCGTAATGGTTTGATCATTCCTATTCGTTCAATAGCAAACTGGTTTCTGCGTCCCATCCATTCAATGATAAGTAATATTGCTATTGCACATAGGGTATAAAACATTGCGAAATGATCTCTGAAATTTGGAAACGTAAATGGGGTTTGATTCAATATTTTTTCGACATAATGAAATGCGTGTGAAAGGCTTTCCGCACGGAAAAAGATCCATGCGAATGCGCATAGCGAAAATGTAAGTAAGATAGCAATTAACTCTTTTGCACTGGGGAGTAATCTGTTTTGAGCAACGATCTCGACATGTTTGCGATTTCTTGCTGTTAGCAATAGCGGTAAAAAGAATAGTGCATTCAGGGTGCCCCAGAAAACAAACGTCCAATTTGCACCATGCCAGAAGCCACTTACGATAAAGATGATGAACGTATTTCTGATACTCATCCATTTTCCACCTTGACTTCCACCTAAAGGGATGTATAAATAATCTCTAAACCAAGTGGAAAGGGAAATGTGCCACCTTCTCCAGAATTCAGCAATATCTCTGGAGAAATAAGGGAAGGCAAAGTTTTGTTTCAGGTTAAAACCAAATAACCGGGAGGTCCCAATGGCAATATCAGAATACCCTGAGAAATCTCCATAAATCTGGAATGTAAAGAATACTGCACCCAGAATTAGCGCAGAACTGTTATAATCTCCGTAATTGTTAAAAAGTTCATCGGCTATTGTAGCGCAGTTATCTGCGACCACTACTTTTTTGAAAAATCCCCATAAGATCTGACGCAAACCCAATACGGCATTTGAATAATCAAAATTTCTTTTCGTATAGAACTGAGGTAGGAGGTTGGTAGCTCTTTCTATTGGTCCGGCAACCAACTGCGGGAAGAAACTAACGTATGCTCCAAATGCAATAATGTCTTTTGTGGGTTCTAATTTGTTTCGGTAAACATCAATTGTATAGCTCAATGTTTGGAAGGTATAGAAGCTAATTCCAACTGGTAAAATAATGGTTAGAGAACCTCCGCTCATTTGATAGCCGAGTATTGAAAAAGCATCAACGAAATTTTCAATAAAGAAATTGTAATATTTGAAAAAGCCGAGGAAACCAAGGTTAACAAGAATACTGGTCCACAGTAATAGTTTACGCGACTTTATCTTTTTTGTTGAAGAGAGTTGTCTTCCGACTAAATAATCTACCAATGAGCTGAAAATAATTAACGATAGAAATCGCCAGTCCCACCAGCCATAAAATAAATAACTGGCAAGAACGATCAGTAAATTCTGTAGACGAAGCTGTCCCT
>CBFHJL010000179.1:0-3463 GCA_965656195.1 Brumimicrobium sp.
AACTTCAGGAAGAACTTGAGGATGTAGAGAATGAAATTGATGAGAACGGTTCAACTGATGATACCTCAAATAAGAAAAAGGCAATTGAAGATGCTATCGCTACTTTAGAAAAAGAGATCGTCAAGTTGGAGGAAGGTAATGCATTGACTGAGAATATAAACGTTACCGAATCCGACATTATAGCGATTCAGAAAAAAGTAGATAAAAAGTATTCCATAGAAATTGGAGAATTACAAGATAACTATGTTAATGGCTTTGCAAGCGAAGAAGACCTGATTGAAAGAGAAAAAGAATACTTGGACAATCTTGAGCTTGAATTAATAAATACAATTACTGATTTACAAAATTCTCCAGAGGATCAAAACCTATTAACCAAGCGCAAAGCACTTGAAGAAGAAAAAAGAAGAGTTCAAATCGAAATTGGTGTTTTAACACAAGCGAAGGATCAAAAAGAAGAGATTATCTCATCTGTTGAGAACAAGATCGCCGAAGAAGCTTCCCTTACTGAGGAAGAGCAGCAATTATTAATAAGCACCCCTACCAGCAAAGAGGAGGCTGATCAAAAAATTGAAATTTTAAATAAACTCTTAGCAACTGCTCAAGACAAACTTGAATCATCTACTAATACAGCGGAAAGAAGAGCAATCCAGGAGAACATTGAAGAAATTAACGAGGAAAAACGTAGAGTTGCCTTCGAATTTGGAGAAGTGCAGCAATCAACACTCGCAAGCACGAATGAAAAGGTCAAATCTACAATGAGTGAAGAGGAAATAACAGAGATTAAAGAAACAGAAGAGGAAATAAAAGAGTTGTCTGAAGAAAAACTAAAGCTTCAAGAAGAAAAAGAACAAGCTGTTGACCAGCGAGAAGCAGATAAGATCGAGAAAAAAATAAATAAAGTCGAAGAAAAAATTGCGAAAGAAGAGGTTGACGTTCTTGAAAAAACCACTGAAAAATCAAAGAATGTAGTGAACTCTTCTATTGCTACGATAGAGAATGGAGGAAATGAGACGTCGTCAAAAGCAATAGATGCTGAAAAGTCTGCGGTTATATCAGAACAATTAATCAAGGAAGCTGAAAACACAAATGACCCCGTTAAAAAGGCAGCGCTGCTTAAACAAGCTCAAGAAGAACAGAATGAAGCAATTGAAAAGGCTGAAGAAGAGAAAATTCGTAGACAAGCGGAAATTTTAATTGGAGATATCTCGCAATCTCAAGCACTAAATAACATTGATCAAAAAAGCGTAACCCGCACTAAAGAGGACATTGAAAATGACCAAATGCAAATCAGTGAGCAAATTCTTGAAATCAATAATAGCATTGCCTCTATAAATGCTAAGCTCTCCAGTTTAAAAACTAAAGATCAAGAAGAGCTTATTACTACTCGAAAGAAATTAGAAGAACTCAAGGTCAAACTTGAAACAAAGAAACAGCTCAATAAAGACAAACTCAGAGTTATTCAAAAGCAAAAAGAAGTTGATGCTCAACAAGGAATTGCTGAAGATGCTATCGAACAACCTATTACGTATGAGGAAGAAGTCAAAATCGCTCAAAAAGAAGAATACAAAGAACTGGCTACAGTTACTAACAGACTTAAACAAAAGCAATTTGAATTAAAAGTTAAGGAAGAGCAACTCGTCGACTTACAAAATGATTTAAAACTTACAATGAACGGAATTAGTGATCCTCAAAATCCAACAGGATCTGAGCGTACTAAAATAGCGGAGAAGCTCAAAGACATTAGTGAAAAGAAAAATGAAATAGAGGTATTGCGCAGTGAAGTTGAAGAAGCCAAGAATTCAGTTTCGGAGCGTTTACCTGAAGAGGAAAATGAAAGAGAGAAGTTTGAAAATCTATTAGCAAGAGATGTTGCTCCAATCGAAGAGATACCTTCACTTCCTGTAATGTCGACTGGTTTGGTAATGGGCTCTTCAGACGAAATCAAATATGATGATAACAATCCGATTCCAATTACTGAAGAAAAACCGGGTGGTCTTGTTTATAGAGTTCAGATAGGAGCTTTTAGTAAACCAGTGCCAAATGAAACATTTAATGACTTTTCACCAGTATCAGGAGAACAAGTTCGACCTGGACTTATTCGATATATGGCAGGGTTCTTCGGGTCTAGAAATTCTGCTACTACTGCGAGAAATGGAATAAGAGATTTAGGCTATAATGATGCCTTCGTTGTTGCGTATTGCGATGGTGAAAGAATTCCGCTTTATCGTGCTGAGCAACTCATCGCTTCTGGTGCATGTTTACCAACAATTGAGACTCAAGAGAATCCAATTGTATCAATAGAAAGCGCAGAATCAGTGGGTCAAGGTAGTTTTGAAAAAGAATTAGATGAATATGCCTACAATAAAGCTCCGGGTGCTGCAGAAGCTGAAACCGCGGAAAGTAAAATGGGACTTTACTATACGGTTCAGGTTGGTGTTTACAACACTCCTGTTTCCGCTGAAGTGCTTTACAATGTTTCTCCTTTAGTCACAAAAAGATTGGAGAATGGACAAATACGATACTCATCTGGAATATTTAATGAAATTCCTGCTGCAAGAGTGAAACGAAGTACTGTTATTGATAAAGGGATTTCAGATGCTTTCATAACGGCATATTATAAAGGAGAAAGAATTACCATCAGCGAAGCCCAAAGTATCCTAGATACAGAAGGCGAGAATGTTCTGGAACTTAGTAACCCTACGGAAGTAAAGAGAAATAAAATAACCAATAATACTAGTCTTCCTGAATTGGAAAGAGAACCTTATCTCAAGGATAAAGAACTTAACATTGTGCTAAGTTCTTCGCAGTCATTTACGAGCTACCCAACGCAAGTGCTTAATCGATATAATGAGGAGGCAGCAATCTTCTATTATGATAGTATTTCTCAAAAGATAAAAAGCTTCGAATTTGCTGCGAATAATATTCCAGAGGGGGTAGACACTTCAACGTATCAGACAGAATATTATTATAGAAATTACCCTGTTGTTGAATTCTCTGCACTCAAAGCTAAAGAGGCGCTAGGGGAAACAGATCGGAAAAACTCACATTTATATGTTACCATTGAAAAAAGTGAAGTAACTTCTGAAATTATGGATGCAATTTGGAATGCTCCTGTTCGAAAAACGATGAGAACTGAAGAATCATCTATAGTTGTTCACTTTACATCCTTTTCAAATGAAAATTTAATTGATGAAATCAAACTAAACCTTTCTAGTTTAGGTGTGGTTAATTTCATGCAGAAAGAAACATCTTTCAACCAACAATAAACTAATCAATTTCGAGGATTATTCTTCTGAGCATATTTGCAGAATAAAGCATAGATTTTTCTAGATTTCTTCCTCGGTGAGTTCCGAATAAAAAATGTTTGGCCACTACTCCATCTGGGTGTGCAACTGCAATCCAGACCGTACCCACCGGCTTTTCTTCAGTTCCACCGTCAGGTCCAGCAATGCCCGAAACAGCA
>CBFHJL010000180.1:0-3391 GCA_965656195.1 Brumimicrobium sp.
GAATCAGTTGATTTGGATGTAATAATAGGCTCAGGAGTAACAGGCGAAAATTATTCATGGTCTCCTTCAAATGGGTTAAGTTGTGTAAACTGTCCAAACCCAATAGCCTCACCAGATTCAACCACGACTTACTACGTAACGGTTACAACAGCTGACGGTTGTTCATCAACAGACTCTGTAGTTATTTTTGTAGACCAACCTTGTCCAGCGCTTTTTGTGCCTACGGTATTTAGTCCAAATGGTGATGGAAATAATGATATGTACTGCATATATGGTGGTTGTATCGACGTATTTACTTTAGAGATTTACAATAGATGGGGAGAGCTAATATTCACTACAAATGACCCTGAACAATGCTGGGATGGAACACAAAAGGGAGACCCGGTAAACACAGGTACATATGTCTATAAATTGAATTTAACGAAAACAGATGGAGAAGTTATTCAACAAACGGGTAACGTCAACTTAGTAAGGTAAAACGATATTAACGAGCTAATAAATACAATATGAAACAATTATTATTTTCTGCTTTGATTCTTGGAATCACGGCAACAGGATGGGGTCAAGATGTGCACTTTTCAAGTATGGATTATTCCCCATTAACATTAAACCCTGCACTTGCCGGGGCGAATTACGATCTGCAAGCGAATATAAACTACAGAACGCAGTGGAATTCAATTGCTGCACCTTTTCAAACTATAGCAGCAAGTACTGATATGCGTTTGAATAGTAATAAGAGAACGAAATCAGGCCATTTGGCTGCGGGAATAAGCTTTTTTAATGATAGAGCTGGAGAAGAACGCATTGCTACAAATAATGTAAACTTATCTCTTGCTTATCATTTAATGGCCGATCGAAACAATACTATTGGACTTGGTCTTTATGGTGGTTTCGGGCAACGTTCTTTTGATCCTAATGGTGGAATGTGGGGAAGTCAATACGATGGTATGGCTTATGACCCTGCATTAGCAAGTGGGGAGACATTTAATAACGCGTCATTCTCGATGTTTGATGTTGGAGCTGGATTGGTTTATACCTACAGTGAGGACGAATCAAGAATGCGTTCTAATGATGGTCTTAAAGTGAATGCTGGGTTTGCAGTTTATCACGTGAATAGACCTAACTTTTCGTTCATTAATGATGGGGATGAAAATCTATACATGAGGTATTCAGGTTTTGCGAATGCATCTATCGGTATCGGCTCTACAACAATGTCTATTGATCCAGCACTTTATGCTCAATTTCAAGGACCCGCTATGGAGATTCTTATGGGAGCAGATTATCGAGTACTATTGAATGAAGGCTCTAAAGTGACAGGTAACTTACAAAGAACATCCATAGGTATGGGTCTTTTCTATAGAAACCAAGATGCTTTGATAGCTCGATTATTAATGGACTATGGTGGAATTACAGCTGGATTTTCGTATGACTTTAATGTCTCAAGTTTATCCGAAGTTTCTCGAGCTAGAGGAGGAGCAGAGTTCTTCTTGAGATGGGTAATGGATAATCCGTTCTCTGCAACAAGAGCTAGAATTTAATCAGAACGAATTAACAGTTTTAAAGATACTAAAACCATGATGAAACATACAATATTACTCGGGCTGTCACTATTCTTTACTTTCGCATCAATTGGCCAAGACAAACAGGGCCAATGGAACTACTCGAATAGAGGGTTCATTGCGAATGAAGGTCAATACATCAACCGAGATTGGAATAGTAGTCGAACGACCGAATTTGCATACATCAAAAACCCACTCAACATATTCTTTTCAAAGAAAGGAGTGACATACCGTTTTGATCGAATGATAAAAAATCCAAAGCGAAAAGAGGATAAAAGCATACGGCCAAAACGTGTTAACGTTAGTGAGCTTGTCGGAATAGAATGGGTTGGCGCAAATCCAAATGTGGAGATTGTTAAGGGAAACCTTCTAAATCATACGTTCACTTATGCAATGATTGATGAAAAGGGAGTTGACTCTGATATATCTGGTGTAAAAGTTTACGATAAGATTACATACAAAAACGTTTATGATCATATTGATATAGAGTATAATTTACATCCTGAGGCGGGTGTGAAATATAATGTGATTCTTCATCCTGGTGCAAATCCCAATGATATCAAATTCAAATACTCAGGAGCGCATACAAATGTTCAGAATGAGCGTGTTAAGTTTGGTTTAAATGATAAGGGTCAGTTTGAAATTAATACTTCAATTGGTACAATAATCGAGCATGCTCCTATTACATTCTATTCTGAATCAAACAAAGAGATTAAATCTTCTTATTCATTTGAAAACAATGTGCTTTCATTTAAACTAGAGAATTATGATAACAATCAAGCAGTTACGATCGATCCTTGGATTATTTCGCCAAACTATACAACGTCTACAGCGGCTTGGGAAGTTGAGACAGATGGAGTAGGAAATGTATACTCTATAGGAGGTGAAGATCCAATGGAACTCAAGAAGTACGATATTAATGGCAACCTTTTATGGACCTATGTAACACCTTGGGATACGAGTAATGTTTGGCTGGGAACACTGGCAACTGATGCTGCAGGGAACAGCTATGTTACGTCAGGAGTAACCGCAAATATGCATAAGGTGGACAATGCGGGGAATCAAGTATGGACCACAACACTCTCTGGAGGATTACAATTTAACTCCGAATGGTGGTCAATTACATTCAATTGTGATGAAACACAATTAATTGTTGGAGGAACATGGGTGGACGGAATTCTATCTTTTGATTTTTACGCAGGAATATTTGAGATTGATGTGGTTACAGGTAACGTGATTTCCGACCAAACAGTTGATCAAACAAATATAGGTGGTTTCGGAGTAAGTCCTGTTGAAGTGCGATCTATCTCGTCTTCACCAAATTCAAGATACATTTTTCTAACGCACGAAGAAGTAGGAGCCATCAATCAGAATTTTGCTTCATGCCCTCAAGACACTTCAATCTTCCAGGTTGATAATCAGGATAACTTAGGGTACAAGTGTGAAAACTACCTTCCAGAAACCCAAAACGGAGGTGGCCTAAAAGCGCTTGTGGCTGGAACGGACTATTTTTACACCCATTCAGGGGATCAAATTAGACAGTGGAACATAAATGATGGAACATTAATCAATACAGTCCCACTACCTGGGGGTGCTTCGAACACAGTGCCGCTTATTGGAGGTATTGTCGTGAGTAACTCTGGACTGGATATAGACGATTGTGGAAATGTTTACGCAGGAGCAACAGATCGAGTTGTAAAATTTGATCCAAACTTGAATATTATTTCCTCAAGCAATACTTCTTTTGCTGTGTACGATGTAAGTGTGAATTCAAATGGCGAGATAATCGCTTGTGGAGCTCAACAAGATAATTCATCTACAAACAGAAATGG
>CBFHJL010000181.1:0-3318 GCA_965656195.1 Brumimicrobium sp.
ATAGTACCGTTATGACCCGTTACAACTTTGATGAACTTGCGTAGCTCCACTAATTGACTCTCATTTAATTCATATCGATCAAAATCAAAATAGAACTCAATTGGATAGCTAACTGCAACGAGTTCAGAGACAACAGAATCATTAAAGTTATAGTACTCGATGATCTCATTGAGCAATCCTATTTCCTTTGGTTGCTGGTCAACGAAAGATTTAACTCGCTCCTTTATGAATTTCTCTTCATTTTGAACGGTTAAATTCAATTTTTCTGAAAACTCTTTAGTTTCAAGGATTAAACCTGCTAATACTTCATCGCGTATTTCTGAAGTATCAGAATCTGCTATTCCTTTCTTTTCGATTACACTTTGATAGAATACGATTTTTTCTTCAAAAGTAAGCCCTGATGTGTTACTAGCGTATTGCATAGCATCCTCTTGTTGAATTGAAATTCTCTTCTTTAATTCTTTAATTAAGATTTCTTGTTCGTTCAGTTTTTCTATTGTGGCGCTTAAGAGAATTGCCTCGGCAGACTCTGGAATAAAAGAATCAATTAATTGATCGAGTTCTAATATTAAAGGGTCAATAGAAATTTCTGAAATAGGGTCAGCATCCAAATCAGGAATATAGAATTCGTATATATCATCATCTCCATTTGATCTATTTGAGGAAAAATATCCTCGATTCGAATCCGAAAAAATAATAGCGAAATCATCCGTTGATGAATTGAAAGGCTCATCCATTAGGACCGTAATTTTATTTTCAACCTTGTATAGGTCAAGCCCTCCATAACCATTTTTCCTATCAGAAGAATAGTAAAGTGAGTTTCCGTAAACTGCTGGAAAGACTTCGTTGAATGAACTATTTAAATGATGTAAAGTATCTAAATCTGTGAATCGTTTGCCGTCAAACTTCATCTTATAAATATCAAAACCTGTCGAATCTTGAGATAAGTCGCTAACAAAATATAATTCAGATTTCTGTTCATCAAAAAAGGGATGCATGCAACTATATTCGGATGAATTCAATGGGAAATCTGTAGGATCTGTGTAGGATCCGTCTGATAATTCTTTTGACCAATAAATCCCCATTTTACCGTGAACAAGTCCTTCGCTTGTATTTGAAAAGAAAAGTACTGAATCATTTTTGGAGTAGGAGATAGGACCATCATACCATGATGAATTGATGGAAACATTCTCACCTAAACTGTTCTTGACTAGCTGGGCCTCTTTTCGTTCACAATTATTTGCTTCGTAAATGTCAGTGAACCATTCTCCAGACCTTTTGTCTTTTCTTTTCTTAATAATACTGTCAGGACTGTTGGATATAAAATAAACCAAGTCATTTACAAGACGTACAGCATAATCATCGCCACTCGAATTATAACAAACTGAATTAACAAGCTCATGCTGTGTATAAGCAGAAAAAGTTGTAAAAAGTATAAAACTTAATGTTAGTCTTCTCATTTGTCTTAGTTAAAAAATCTTGGACTTTGAAATCCCCATGAATTTTTACTTTTACCAAACTTAACGCGCAGTGCAACTTCATGTATTTGTGAAGTAACTCTACTCAATTCTGTAGTCGGGTAAGTATATGCATAGCCTATGTAAAGAGCCTGATTGACTTCTAAGCCAAGCATGGCTCCGACAGAGCCATTTAGTTGGTAGGTTGCTCCTAGGTCAATTTTCTTATCATATGTAAACATTGCCGTCAAATCAAGATAAGGCGGAAATGCTTTAACATAGCGGTAAAGAACATTAGGTCGAAAATGCCAATCTCTATTGATCGTAATATCACCACCTGAATAAGCAACAAAGCTCGGGCTTTGGACAAAGTTGTCCATCGTAGAATTCATAAAATTTACTTTACCAATAATTGGCTGAGAAAAACCAAAGTAGAAGTCTTTTCTGTAAATCAATCCTCCGTATCCACCCCTTAGCTGAGTTCCTGAATTCAGTAATGACTGCATGTGTGGATCATTTGAAATGGTCGTGCTGAGTGAAGGAAGGTCTATACCTACATTCGAAATCATTCCCGAAAGACCGATAGATGCTTTCCAATACTTGTTTAACCGCAAGTGATAAGCTGTAGAAACACTAAAACGATTAGTCTTTACAGGGCCTAACTCATCATTGACTGCAGAGATACCAACACCGACTTGGTCAGTTAGATTGAAATTTCCAGTAGCCGAAACGGTCTTCGGAGCGCCTTCTATACCAATCCAAGCTTTTGAGGCATCAATTACAATCTCATTTCTTTCATTCGCCCCCGTTTGTGCTGGATTTAGCACCATTGCATTAAATTGATTCTGGCGAAATGCCGCGTCTGATTGACCGTTAACATTTAAAGAAACAATGAATGCTCCCGCGAAAATAAATATATTATTCAGTTTCATATTTTAATTTTTAATAAACGCGATTGATGTAAACATAACCGCTCTTTTTGTATCCGTTATCTAACTCAAGTACATAGTAATACGTTCCATCAGGTAATATTTGACCATTTTTACTTGAGCTACCATCCCAATTATTTTGATACGATGGACTTTCATAAACAAGGTTACCGTAACGATTGAAAATTGTCAAACGTGCATTTACATTTGCTTCAATACCTGGAATAACAAACATATCATTGATACCATCTCCGTCAGGTGTGAAACCATTAGGAATGATTACAGCGTCAATGATATCATCATCACAAGCATCATCGATTCCATCATAATCCTGATCGATTCCACTAGCTATAACGGTGACTGTTACTTCTTCTGTTGTAATGTTTCCAGCTTGATCAGTGATTGTTACATCTATGATGTTATCTCCGAGATTATCACAATTGAAATTGTATTGAGACAATGTAATTGTAACCCCACCACAGTTGTCGAAAGAACCATTATCTATCATTGATTCGTCAATCATAGCATCCATGCCAACAGGTAAGTTGATCGATATATCTATAAGATCTGCAGTCGGTGGAACTAGGTCCAAAACTGTTACAACCTGTTGTGCTGTGAATTGATTCCCTGAGTTATCTGTTACCGTCCATGTTACTGTGGTAGCTCCTGAAGGGAATACAGATGGTGCATCATTCACTACAGTTGCAACTCCACAATTATCGCTAGTTAATGGCGTTCCTAGATTAACTCCTGTGGCATCACAGCCGGAATTTGCAACAACATCTAAATCAGATGGTGGAGTGATTGATGGTGCTTCATTATCCTCAACAACTACTAACTGTGAAACAATTGTTGTGTTTCCTGCTAAATCTTCTACTGTCCAGTTAACTGTTGTATTGCCTATTGGATAGATTGACGGAGCGTCATTGGTG
>CBFHJL010000182.1:0-3248 GCA_965656195.1 Brumimicrobium sp.
AAAACGATTGTCGGAAGCGAAATCATTCTAGAATGTAGGTGCCGAAACCTGCTATTCTTTGTCTCCAATAAGAGGATTGATAGATATCAACAATTGAAATTCCAACAGAAGTACTGGAGTGAATCATTTGTATACTATTATTGTTGATTGAGAATACAATACCTACATGAGATATTTTGGAACCATTTTTGAAAAACACAAGGTCACCCGGTTTAACATGTTTTCGCTTTATTTTTGTTGATGCATTGTATTGATCTTCAGCTCTTCTTTTTAAGATAATTCCTGCTTCATTTTTCATGACGTATGAAGTGAATCCGCTGCAGTCGAATCCAGAAGGATCTATTCCAGCCCATTTATAGGGAGTGCCTAGAAGTTCTTGAGCTCCTTTCAATAGCTTTGTTCTTGTATCTGAGCTAATTGCTATTGGGACAACTTTATCTTCTGTGTTTTCTTCAATTATAACTTTATCCTCTGGTAGGTCTGTGGCATTGGGTACATCTATAAATAAAGTGTTGAGTAGGTCATTTACACGTTCGAAAACTTCCTGGTTTCCTTCTAGTTTGAGTTCACCTAGCCAAATCCTGAGGTCATTCTTTAAACTGCTAATCTCGTATTGATGCCTTTCCAATAGTTCTCTACCTTCATGTGTTCTTTGAAGCTCACTAAAAGTTCTTTTAGCCTCTACTAAAGCATATTTATGTCTTTTATACCACACTTCGTTTTGAGAAAGCTGTAGTTTTGTTATCGCGATATAGTATTCTGGTAAGAGCGAAAAGTCGTATTGAGGCTTGTCCAGTAAACGTCTTGCTTTCCGGTATACATTCCTGTAATGTCCTTGATCGTATCTCATTTCAAGATCGTCAAAAGCTAAGACTTGTCCTGAGGAAAAGTCAGAACACAAAACAAATAATATGGAAATGATTACTACACGCATTATTCAGTCACGAAGAAAATGAATTATTCTATTGTTTTGATATCAAGAGTTGTTTTAACTTCAACATATCTCTGTGCATATCATCAAATACCATTCAATAATTTTGCCATTTACCGCTTATCGATCGTTGAATACATTTAGCAAATATTAGGACTTTAGAATAGAACAATTAACTATATTTATCGTTATCCTTTGTTCGCAGGTCATTGTGGACTTGTTTTTGCAAGGTTAAACCAAAATCAAAATTATGAAAAGTATTTTTTTCTCCATAATAGCCTTATTTATTTCAGCGCAGACCTTCTCTCAGGAAGATCCCGATATGCGTCGATTGTATGAAGTCTATACATACGTAGATCGAATGTATGTTGATGAAGTACCAAGTAAGGAAATTAGTGAAGCAGCTATTGTTGCGATGTTAGAGAAATTAGACCCTCATTCAACATATATACCTGCTGAAGAGGTGTTGCAAGCAAATGAAAGAATCAACGGTAGTTTTGTAGGAGTAGGTATTAGATTCAATATTTTGCGTGATACTCTTTTGGTAGTAAATCCAATACCGGGCGGACCTTCAGAGAAGATCGGTATTATGGCTGGAGATAAGATTATCAAAATCGATGGAGAAAATGTTGCCGGTCAAGGACTTCGTAATTCAGGTGTACGTGAAAGATTACTAGGTGAGATGGGAACTAAGGTGAAAGTCCAGATTGATCGGGGGGAACGTGATTTAATTGAGTTTACGGTTACTAGAGATAAAATACCAGTTCACTCGGTTGTCAGTGCCTATATGGTAGATAAGACAACAGGTTATTTGAAGCTTACCAATTTCTCAAGAACAACTGAGACTGAGGTAAGAGAAGCCATAAAAGATTTGAAGAAGCAGGGGATGAAAGACTTGATTTTTGATCTCCAAGGCAACGGTGGGGGATTATTATATGGGGCGAAAAACGTTGCCGATGAGTTTCTTTCTGATGATAAATTAATTGTATACTCAGAGGGGAGACGGCAACCAAAAAGCGAATTAAAGGCAGAGAACAAGGGGAATTTTGAAAAAGGACGCTTGGTAATGTTAATTGATGAAAGTTCAGCTTCTGCTAGTGAAATTTTGGCTGGAGCGATTCAAGATTGGGACAGAGGGATGATAGTGGGAAGAAGGTCTTTCGGGAAAGGTTTAGTGCAAAGGCCAATAGAATTATCAGATGGTTCTCAATTAAGGCTAACCATTGCTCGTTATTACACACCCAGTGGACGCTTTATTCAAAAGCCATATGATGATCTTGATGATTACAGAAACGATTATATCGAACGTTATGAACATGGAGAGATGATGCACAGAGATAGTATAGATCTTCCAGACTCTCTAATTCATAAAACTTTAGAGAAAGGAAGAGACGTTTATGGTGGTGGAGGAATAATGCCTGACTTATTCGTTCCTTTAGACACCTTGGAGTACTCTCCTTTTTATAAGAAACTGAGTAGAGCGGGAGTCATTAATCGATTTTCATTGGATTACGCTAATGGTCATAGAGAAGAAATTTTAAAAAAATACGTCGATGTTCAATCATTCAAGGAAGACTTCTCCACTGATGAGGAATTTATGAATGAATTTTTTGAGTATTCCGTTAATGTAGATTCAACACTAAAGTACGTAGAAGGGGATTATCAAGTAAGTAAGGACTTATTGAAGATTCGACTAAAGGCATCTATAGCTCAAAACCTTTGGGATTATTCCGCATTTTACCAGATATTCAACGTTAAGAATGAAATCTTCATGAAGGCCTATGAGTCTTTAAAGAATGATCGATATGACGAGATGAAGCTAGTTGAAAAGTGATTTTATTATTTCGACTGGATTTTTATATTTGTATCCAAACACGTGAATTATGAAAAGAATGACCTATGTATTCGTCGGTTTATTGCTGATGACAGCATGTGCAAACGATAGCAGTAATGTAGAGATAGAGGTGAAGGAAGGTGAAAAGCGTTCCAAACTTGCTGCAAACAATGAAAATCTCGAAGAACTGAGAAAGGCTTCTGAGAAGCGTCGTATTGAGCGCGAAAAACAAGAGCAAGAGCGCTTGTCTAAACAGACAACAATGGAAATTACTCCTTTAGAATATGATTTTGGAACAATTCCAAAAGCTGAGCCTGTCTCAACTGTCTTTACGGTAAAAAATACTGGTGATAAACCACTTATTATTAATGATGCAAAAGCATCTTGTGGTTGTACAGTACCGCGCAAGCCTGAGGAGCCAATAATGCCTGGTGAGACTGGAGAGTTGGAAGTGACTTTTACATCTAAAAATGGTCAAGAAGG
>CBFHJL010000183.1:0-3242 GCA_965656195.1 Brumimicrobium sp.
CTTCGTATTCTTCCTTCTGTTTGCTAGATTCTTCCCTGTTCTTGCTTTGAATGAGGTTAAGTCTATCCTTAGATCATCAGGAGAATCCTTTAAGGACGGTAAAGCGCATAGCCCAGCATTTAGTTTAGAAGAGCAACACTTAGCGAGCACAAGTGGATCACATAGTGAGCCAGAGGTTAAGGAAGCTCCTAAAAAAGTAGATACTAAGGTAGATGAAGTTGCTGAAGAGAAGGATAATACAGATAGTAAAGCGAAACTCTTCAGTGTAATTGGAGAATCTTCTGAAGACAAGAAAGATGACCTGAAGAAAATAAACGGTCTTGGTCCAGTTATGGAAACAAAACTGAACGAAATCGGAATTTACTCTTACGCTCAATTAGCGAAAATGACGAGTGCAGAATACTCTCTTTTAGATGAAATCACTGGAACTATGCCAGGAAGAGCTGAAAAAGATGATTGGGCTGGTCAAGCGAAAGAATTAATGAACAATAACGATAATAACTAAGGACATGGCGGATACAGTAATCTATGCAATGTACGACGACGATGAAGTGCTAAAAGCTGGCGCGAAGAAGTTGGTTGCCAAAGGAGTGAAGGTAACGGAAGTATTTTCACCTTTTCCAATTCACGGGCTTGATCCAATCATTGGTATCAAGAACACCAGATTGGGAATAATGGCCTTTTTGTATGGTCTAACAGGATTAATGTTAGCGACAATAGGGATGAATTATTTTATGGTTCAAGATTGGCCGATGAATATTGGTGGTAAACCAAGTTTCACTTACTTAGAGAACTTCCTTGCATTTGTGCCAATTACGTTTGAGTTTACAGTATTGTGTGCCGCTCACGGTATGGCAATAACTTATTTATTGAAGAACAAAACGATTCCAGGTATGCCTGCTGAGAATCCAGATCCACGGACCACAGATGATAAGTTTGTGATGGAATTGAGACTATCTGAAAATGGCGGTTTTAAGGCAGAAGAGCTTGAAACTATGTTGAAGGGTACAGGAATAGTAGAATTAGATCAAAAAGAAATTAAATAATTTGCCATGAAGAAAGAGTTTAAGGCAATAGCAAAAGTTTTAATGGTATTCACAGTGGGAATGACAGTTGTGTCTTCTTGTGTGACAGATCCTGATTCATCAGGTTTGGAATATATGCCAGATATGTATCGTTCTCCAGCAATCGAGCCATATGTTGATTATGGACAAATTAAAGGAGAAGAGCATAAAGACTTGAAAGTGCAGCAGTCATCATTGCGTCCGCCGCATAGAACAATTCCTTATTTTGGAACGGACTCTGCCAAAGTAGCTATGATGTTGCCATATCACAGAAAAGCATCGAGCGCAGCGAACACTACGCACGGTTTGTTTGAAAGTGAAGGTTGGAGGCTTAGTGATAGTGTGAATACTGAGTATGAAAAATCGAAGGCAGATAAGAACCCAATACGATTGACTCCTGAGAATGTTGATATGATTTTAGATGAAGGAGAAAGAATCTATGAATCTAAATGTCAACACTGTCATGGCGAGGAAGGTAATGGTCAGGGCCCAATGGTAACAAGTGGAGCTTACGTAGGTGTTCCGGATTACAAGAATCTATTAGAGCTTGGTGATGGTCAATTGTTTTATTCTATATATTACGGAAAAGGAGCAATGGGTGCACACTCTATGTTACTAGACAAGCAGGAGATTTGGACACTCGTACATTACGTAAACCAATTTAGGTTTGAAGATTACGGAAACTTTGATGTAGAAGAAACACCTGTATCTGACACATTGCAGATTGAGGCGGAAGTTGCTGACTCATCAGAAGTTGAAGAATAATATTAGCGAGAATTAAGTTTAAAGAAAACAATCAGAGATAATGGAATTTCAAGTTTCAAATAAAGCCAAAATCTGGACAACAATTTTAATGGTTGTCGGGATTATTTTTACTGGTATTGGTATCGTAGTGGCTTCCGGACATGGACATCTTGGTCAACAATTTACGGCAAACCTTTTGTCGAATAGCTTCTTTTTCTTTTCAATAGGATTAAGTGCGTTATTCTTTTTGGCATTGCAATATGCTACAGAGACAGGTTGGTATGCAGCAGTTAAAAGAATAATAGAAGCGGTGGCGAGTTATCTACCGATAGGAATGGCATTCATGCTCATTACATTTTTAACTTTATCATTCATGCATGGAGCGCATGTTTATCAATGGATGGATTCTGAAGTGATGACAGAAGGAGGTTCTCACTATGATGAATTATCAGCTGGAAAAGGAGCATATCTTAATCTTCCGTTCTTTTGGATAAGAACAGTTATTTACTTGGCTATATACTATATCTTCTGGAATGGATTTAAGAAAAGATCACGTTTGCAGGATGAAAATCCAGACCAAGCTGTAGATCTGCATTTCACTAATTATAAGAAGGGAGCTGTATTCCTAGTATTCTTCGCTGTATTTAGTTCAACCAGTTCATGGGATTGGTTAATGTCAATCGACATTCACTGGTTCTCTACACTTTTCGGATGGTACGTATTCGCTGGAGCTTGGTGCAGCGCTATGGTAGTTATGGTTCTACTTGTAATATATTTGAAGAAATTGGGTTACTTGCCAAAAGTAAACGAAAGTCACATTCACGATTTAGGGAAATGGACATTCGCAACATCATTTCTTTGGTCTTATTTATGGTTCTCTCAGTACATGCTAATTTGGTATGCGAATATACCGGAGGAGACAACTTATTACCTGATGCGTATAGAGAATTACAAACTTATGTATTTCGGGCTGTTCTTTATTAATTTCGCTTTTCCTATGTTAATTTTGATGTCAAGAGATGCGAAGAGAAACGCTGGTATATTGACGTTCGTTGGAATAGTAATTTTAATTGGTCATTGGTTAGACGCTTGGACAATGGTAATGGGAGGCTCAATGGGTCCAACAGCCAACATGGGTCTATTAGAGATCGGAATGGGACTTCTGTTCTTAGGAATTTTCGTGAGAGTTGTACTGACAAATCTTTCTAAGGCTCCGCTTACGGCGAAGAATCATCCTTTCTTAGACGAATCTTTGCACCACGAGATTTAATAAATAATAATTTTTGAAACTAAGTTAATTAGATAGACATGGGTAGTAAGTTAATTATTTTGTTGGTTATCATCTTAGGCGTTCTGGCGATTGCTCAGCTGGTGCGTGTAAATGAGTTGACAGCGAAACATGCTAAAAGAAAGGAAGAAGATATTCCTCATCGA
>CBFHJL010000184.1:0-3218 GCA_965656195.1 Brumimicrobium sp.
CTAGTTCAACCTCATCACCTTCATAGTTCGTGCTGGTCATTTTAGTAATTTCGGCTTGAGCCGCAGCCTTAATACCATTGAAGAGTATAATGTCAAAATCTACATTCTCTACATTTATCGCTCCTCCCGCTAAAACACGCAAATCATCTAGTTTAAGAGTAGTAGTATCTGAAAATACTTGTTGACCAAAATACCCTTTCCCATATTCCACATTTAGGTTTTCAAATTTTACAACGAATTCAAAAACATCTTGACTCGTTACATTTACAGAAGAACCATTAGGATCTGTGGTAACTGTCATTTTGGACTGCAGAATGTTATAGGACATCCCATTTTCTCCTGTCATATCGATACTATAACCTGATAGGTCAAGCTCAAATGATTTAACACTAGGGTTTCCTGGCGATCCGCCTACAACATATTCTGTTTGCGAGAAAAGGACATTGTCTTTGGTTACTCCTGGCAATTCAATTAGAAAAATCCCTCCTTCACTAATGGGATTAACAATTGTGACATTTGCAGTTCCACTTGAAAGCCTCACCTCAGTAAGTGCAGCTCCTTCTAGCGTAAACGTATTATCTTGAACATCATCTATAAATGTAGTCCCTGGCGCAAGATTGAGATTAGATACAGCAATTGAAAATGATTGTTCTATGGTAGTATCCGGAATATCCAGAATATCAGTAATGTCAAAATCAATTAAGTCGCGTTCTAAAATAACCTGAATCGATTGATCATTATTAACCGATAATGTGGAGTCATTTACATAATCTGAAATCCTTAGCGTATCCTTAGCAATAGGAGCTACCCAATTCGTAGACCACGAGGCCTTTTCTTTCCTACAAGAATAGCTCGCAAACAGGATAGTAGCGCACAATATATAATAAATCGATTTCATATCTTTTATCGTCACGAATATAACGATATTTCGGCGCATCCGGTTGGAGGAATCCTTCTAAATTTCTTATTTGAAATGTTACTCAGAAAAAATTATGACTTGATCTATTCTTAAAATCAAGTTACAATGTTACTTTTGGTACTGGATCACGTTATTGAATTAAACTATGGATTTATTAGCTCAAATTATTATTGCACTTCTTCCTGCCGCTGCAGCAGTAGCAGTTGTTTACATTATGCTGAAGAAAAGCGGAGAGAAGGAAGTTGCAAGCCTGTCACTTCAAATTAAGAAGGAACGACAAAAGTTCTTTTTAGAGCCAAGGGTTGAAGCTCATCAACGTATCGTTCTTTTTCTAGAGCGGATAAACCCACACAATTTAGTAATGCGTTTACACAATCCTCAATTATCAGCTATTGCATTTCAAGGAGAGCTGCTTAAGAACATTCGAAATGAATACGATCACAACGTGGCGCAACAAATTTTCATATCACCTCAAAGCTGGGAGATGGTTAAGAAAAGTAAAGAGGAAACTATTAAAATCATCAATATTGCCGCCAAACAAATGGATGAAAAAGCTTCTTCAACTGAGCTCAGTAGCAAAGTATTCGAAATTATCTCCGAAATTGATGATCTACCAACAGATATTACGATAAAGCAGCTGAAAGGAGAACTTCAAAGATTATTCTAAAGAGTTGTTAAATATCGTTTATGCGATATAGTTTCTTATATTTTTGCTATATTATTGTACAAACGTTCAAAAAAAATGAAGAAGCTTCTGACAATTTCCTTAATAACTTTTTACAGCATCTTTTCTTACAGTCAAGAGAAGCCTGAACTAATTCAGTTTTCTGGCGTTCTTGTATCTAGTGATAGTTTAGACCAAGTCTCATACGCATCTGTTGTTGACAAAACCACTGGAAAAGGAACAATGTCTGACTATTACGGATATTTTAGTTTCGTCACACGACCAGGAGACACCATTCTTTTCAATGCTTTTGGATATAAAACAAGTTCTTATATCGTTCCGGATTCACTTAATGACACACGATACAGTATAATTCATGTAATGACCCCGGATACTCTTTTGCTGCCACAAGTAGATGTATATCCTTGGCCATCTCGAGAAGAATTCGCTCGAGCGTTTGTCGAAATGGAGCCTTATGATGATGCCCTAAGAAGAGCTCAAAGACAATTATCAGGTGAAAGCTTAGCTTTTGCAGCAGCCAAGGTTCCCACTGATGGTTCGCTCTCATACAATTGGCAGACACAACAACGTCAAACTCAACTTTACACTCAGGGACAAACTCCTATGAATAACTTGCTGAATCCGGCAGCCTGGAGCAAGTTTATTGAGTCTTGGAGAAATGGCGACTTCCAAAAGCAGTAACCAATTTCATTTAATAAAACGGGAAATGAGGAAAAGAATGCTACTCTTTAGTTGGACATTTTATACCTCTTAAAGAACGCATCCCAATTCCAGATAAAGTTCTTCATCACTTCATCCATCCTTTTTAGAAACAATGGGTTTGGACAATCTAACCTTTTAAAATAGTCGTCCTGACAATCATTCAAATTGTATTTATGGAAAATACTTTTTGACATGCTATATAAAACACTCTTAGAAGGATGATTAACTCTCGACATGAACCTAGAGTAATTATTGAAATACTCCATAAATTTACTTTCCTCCATTTCGAAGGTATCAGCAAACTTTTTGAATATTAGCTTTTCGAGCGACTTAACCTGCTCAGGCTCGAAGCTTTCTTGAAGGTACTTTACGTTTGAAACAATAACAATCATCGTGAAGTGACCATCTGTAGCTTTAACCAAATCAGGCTTTATAACGAAAGCAGGATCTTCCTCAATTAAAGCTGCTACTTCTGAGAAACCTTTATCAACAACATCTAAAACTCCATTAACAAATACATTTGACAATTGGTCATCTGAAAGTTTTTTCTTGAAAATTGTACTGAGCATATTGATTAATCCTAATATTCATTACAAAGGTAGAAAGCTTTAAGCGTCAATTTCAACGAGGCAAAACCACGTTTTCAACAATATTATTAACAATCAGCACCTAAATTGTTAACAGCCCTATCAAAAAACGTAGAGTATTTATAATCAGTATTATAAAAACAAATAATCATACAAGGTAAATTTTTACGCTTAATTCCTATAATATCCGATCATCCGAGAGAAAAGCCTTTTGCCGAAAAAAATAAATGGATTACTGAAGTTTACTGATCTAAAAACAATTTATGCGTTAAATTTGTCAATTACATCTATTCATAGAATAATCAATATGAAAACTAGACAAATC
>CBFHJL010000185.1:0-3144 GCA_965656195.1 Brumimicrobium sp.
ATTCTGTATTTTTTGCATAGTCTTAGAAATTCGAATTTTGAGTAGCTAAGATAATGATGTTTGAGGAATAAGCAGATTGATTTTTATATATTCACCACCGTTAATCAAAAATAGCTAAATCACTATGAAGCAAATTATTTGTATCGTAGCCACCTTATTCGTTTTCTCAAGTTGTATCACATCTAAAGGAATACTGAAAAGTGGAGGAGAAAAGAAAAGCGGCACAGTAGATGAGCGAAAAGAGATTGTTGATAGCCCCGAAATCAAATCGCTTCATTTAACTTTTGGAAGAGCAAAAAATGTTGGTTTTGGTTCAGATGCAGCGAAGATGATGCCCGATAATTCGAAGCTAACTGGCTCTATTTTTCTTTTAGCCAAAAGAAGATCCATCTTAGATGAGCAACAATCTACACCAAACAATCTCCTTGTAAGGCACTTCATGTCATTATCTTACAGTTATCCAATTGTTTCAAATTCAAATTATCGCAATGGTAAAATGTATCTGAGGCAATCATTCAATTCGACTGCTGAAGCAAAAAACTGGGATGGATCTACATATGTACTCAAAGATAAATTCAAGGTGTTACACTTTATTAACTTGGTTGGGGGAATAGCACACGGTTATACAAACTTTCGTTCTGAAGCATTCAACTCTATTCTTTTCGAATCCCATCCAAATTCCTATGCAAGCGTACTAGGTGCGTTTAATAATGTTCAGATACACACCGGTTCTTATTATGGGAAAGTAGGCATATCAAGTACACAATTAATCAATACTTATCTGAAAGGCTCAGTTGATGGTATGAATATTTCGGGGAATATATCTCGAGAGCTAAAGTTCAGTTTGAGTGCATTGATAGGTGTTTTTGGAACAATTCCAACAACCAATGTTGAATACCGCTATTTTGAAGATGGAAACTTCATTTATGCAGAAGAAGAAGTAGATTTTAAAGAATTATTAAACTACGAACGCCTTGGTTTTGAGGCAGGATTCCATTGGATGGAATATTTACCTGCTAACTTATCACTTAAATATGGCATCTCTTTGGGTATTATGCCAGGGTATAGGCCTCAAGATGATTGGTTTAGCAGTGGCTTTTTTAAAGTGGCCACAGGATTTGGGTTTGGAAGTATTTCTGAGTAAAGCGAGATTTTAACTTTACTAAACAGATACAAAACCTCCCGTGTAATTTGAGTAAATGTCTCCCTATAAACATCATTAGCATATGAATTTCGATCGCTCATCTTAGGGTCTTGACAAGTAATTCGAATACGAGTGTATGCCGAGGCAGAGATTAATCTGAATCGTATTCTGAGATTTGTATCTGGGATTCCCAGGCGTTTTATTTGAATACTACCTCGAACCTTTTAATTTTGTAATTAACTTATCGAAAATTTCAGCTCGAATATGAACCCTTCCAAGTTAGCCACTTTCTTAATAATAATTACTTTGTTCTTAGGATGCAGAAGAGAACAGCAAACCAACTGGACATTGCAAAAATCGAGATTAAAAAAGTCTTTTTTAGCAACTAATAAATTTTTAATAAATAATCTGAATACAGGTAAGCTCGATTTGTCACAAAAAATGAGTTTTTTCTTTAGTGTTCCTGCGCAATATGCATTGGAAGACTGCAGAGTTTCATGGGTTAATTGTTACAATGACTTTTTACTTTTGTCTGCGAGCAGATATTTTGATGGGGCACTCAATTTCGGATTTAATGATAACCAAGCAAATTTTGATATTTACGGATTCGATAGAAGCTATTTAGACTACACAACCAATGAGCCTAATTCTGGAATAGTAAAGGATTCCGTGAACTTCCCAGTGATCAACTCAAATAATCTTGTGCTATGGCATCAAAATGATAATTTGAGCGAGGTGACATTAGGCTTCCATTCTATTGAATATTTACTTTGGGGAGAAGATTTGATTGAAGGTTCACCAGGCCAAAGAACAAATGATGACTTTCTACAAATAAATTCTGAAAATGAACGCAGAATGGAGTTATTAGATGCGGCATGGACTCAATTAAACTATGATCTATTTTTCATAAAAATCGATGAGTCTTATGAAAATGATGTACTATCAATGGATGAAGATGATTTCACAGTTAATTATATTGATGGTATTATAGAATTCATCAATGAAGATTTTATTGCGGCCTCTTTGCAGACTCCTTTAAACTCTCAGAGCCAGCAAGATGAAATTAGCGATTTTTCAGATAATACACTCAGAAACCTCAAGAGTAAACTTATGTCATTAAATTACGCTTTGGATGGATCGCAATTCTTTGAAGAAGATAAAAATACGTGGTACTTCATTTTAGATTTCATACGTGATATTAAGCCACAATTAGCTGAGAAAATTTCAAAATCATTAACTATAATCGACAATCTGATGGGATCAATCTTAGTCGATTTTGATCAAGCTATTCAAAGCTCAAACGAATCAAGCAAACTACAAACTATAATCGGTGAGTTAAGTTCAGTTCAATCAAACCTATATTCATTTAAAAATGTAGCCTTGGGCACTGACTGAGGTCATTCACAAATAGAATGTTATTCCAACATTCAATGATGTAGCAAATAGATTAGTTCTTTGAATTTGAAAAAAAACACTTTCAGAATTGAATACATCACTATCTGCATTATCAATAAATTCATCTTGCTTGTAATTCACAATTGATGTGAAATTAAAACCAGTATAAACCGATAAAAATTTACTCACTGGGTATCTAATCTTAAACCCTGTTCTGAAATAGATACCATATATCAGGTCCCAGTTAAAATCGGAGTTATAATAATCTACATCAGTCCATCGGCTGTCAGATTGTTCACTGGTAAAGTTGTTTAAAGAATATCCGTAAGAGTCATTGATCAATCTCGCAATGGAAAGTCCAATGGATAAGTCGTAATTGAACCCAATACCAGAGGTCCCGTTTTTTGTAGCAAATTGAAATGTTGGTCCTAAATATAAATTCTGATATTTAAGAGATTCAAATTGCAAATAAGTTGTATCAGCAACATTATCAGCATACTGATCTTCAGAATATAGAGAGGTATAACTCTGAGTCATTGTCAACTCATAGTTTTTGAAGGCCGCAGATATACCTAAACTAAAACGTCTAGACTTTAAGTGATAAT
>CBFHJL010000186.1:0-3122 GCA_965656195.1 Brumimicrobium sp.
GTATTCTGATATTTCCGATACATAAACTTGAAGAGTTCAGGGCCAAATGCAAAAATAATATATAGAAAAAAGGATAGGCAAAGCCCCACAATTAAGGCCGTCTTAAGTATATAATGATTGTACTCCCCTATCAGTTGATCTCCTACTGAGTAGAATCCCAAAGCACCAAATATTAACGTGGCTAAAAACTGAGCTAAATTGGCATATAGCGTTCCAAAAGCGGCTAGAATTCTCTTTCTTCCTTTGAAATACAACATCCTCCCAAGAAAATTACCCAATCTGTTCGGTGTAACTATACCCGTAGCAATTCCAGCAAATAAAGATTTGATTAAAGTTGATCTACTCTGTTCTTTGCTAATTGGTTTAATGATGATCAACCATTTAACAAGTTCAATGCCCCAGTTTAGCAAAACTAAAGACACAGCCAAAATAAAATACAACCAATTTGACACATGCAGAGTCTCAAAGTCAGACAAAGAAAGCTTAGATAATTGCAAATACAAAGCATAGCAAATACCGATAAAAACTATACCTTTAATTAGTGCACCAAAAGACTTTCGTATCTTTATATTTTCAAACACAGCGTTTAATTGAAAGTTGAAGATAAAATAATTCTAGGAATAGACCCCGGAACTTCCATAATGGGGTATGGTTTAATTCATGTTAAGAAGAATAAGCTATACTTAATCAATTATGGAGTAATCCATTTGAGCAAATTAAGCAATCATCCTGACAAGCTGAAAAGAATATTTGAGCGCGTAGATGAGATCATCAAAGAATATAAACCGGACGAAATGGCTATTGAAGCCCCTTTCTTCGGTAAGAATGTTCAATCTATGCTAAAATTAGGACGTGCGCAGGGTGTTTGTATTGCGGCCTCTTTGAACCGAAATGTACCATTTGAGGAATACTCACCCAGACGTATAAAACAGGCAATAACGGGCAAAGGAGGGGCCAGTAAAGAACAGGTAGCAAGTATGCTACAAAGTTTATTAAAGCTAGAAGAATTACCAAAGCACCTTGATGCAACAGACGGACTAGCCGCAGCAGTTTGTCATTTTTACTCAAAGGGTAAAGGAGAACACAACAAAACAAAAGCCACAAATTGGAAGGCTTACATCAAAGAAAATCCAAAAAGGAACGTTTCCGGAAAAAAAGATTAAGCATCATGAATGGCTTTCGCAATACTTTCCATTTCTTCTTTTGGAAATGATAGTTTTGCTTTTCGAAAATCCATATCAGTTAATCCATTGATTGGAATAAGATGTATATGCGTATGCGGAACTTCCAAGCCAATTACCGTAACACCAATTCTTTTACAATCAAAAACCTTATCCATTTTTTTAGCGATAGACTTGGCAAAAGTCATTAGATCAGCAAGACGCTCATCATCAAGGTCAAAAATATAATCTACTTCGATCTTTGGAACTACAAGAACATGTCCTTTGCTTACAGGCTCTATATCTAAGAATGCATAACACGTTTCACTCTCACCTACCTTATAGGAAGGAATATCACCATTAATAATCTTTGTAAAGATAGAAGACATTATCTAGAAATTTCAAGGATTTCAAATTGTATAATCCCCCCTGGAGTTTGAACATCAGCAATATCACCAACTGATTTGCCCAATAAACCTTTTCCTATAGGAGACTCAACTGATATCTTCTTCGCCTTAAGGTCTGCTTCGTTTTCAGCTACCAAAGTATATTCTACTTCAGCATTATTCTTAAGATTCTTTATCTTGACTTTAGACAAAATCAACGCTTTAGAGGCATCAATTTCTGAATCATCAATCACTCTTGCATTAGAGATTACCTCTTTTAATTTAGAGATTCTCATTTCAAGTATTCCTTGTGCTTCTTTCGCAGCATCGTACTCAGCATTTTCAGATAAGTCGCCCTTATCTCTAGCTTCACCGATTTGTTGCGAAATCTTAGGACGCTCAACTCTTTCCATTTGATGAAGGTCATCCTTCAATTTCTGAAGTCCTTCTTTGGTGTAGTAACTTAATTGTGACATAATCCAAAATGTTATTAAACAAAAACAAGAGAGCCAATTGACTCTCCTGTTCCTACAAAGATATAGTATTTTTTTCTATTTCAAGCTCAGAGTAACTCCGAATGAATGAATTAAACCAAATGGGTTTGACATTCTCATCGAATATTCAAAACCGATAGGCATTTTGTTTTCACCTAGCAAAGCATCAACCGAAAATCCAGCTGCTAAACCTGTTAAACTGCTTGTAGATGTTTCTCTGTTCCAAACGTCTTTTTCTAGAACGTAACCAGCTCTCACATTAAAAGCAGCTTTTTCTAATGACATTCCATAATCAAGACCAATATTAAATTGATCATTTGTAAAAGAATTTGCATGGAAAGCTAAAGCAGCAGTTAGCTTACTTGACTCACTGAAAATGAAATCATAAGCACCACCAATAGCCAAAAGTGAAGGCATTTCAAAAGTAGCAGAACGCTGTTCTAATGTTGCATTACCGCCAGTAGATTGATAGAATATTTCTTGACCAAGACCGTCTCCTTGAAATGTCATTGGAGTACCTACGTTTTTAAGCGTAATCCCAAACTTAACATGATCTTGTTCACCTGTAACGTAACGAACACCTGCATCAAAAGCAACACCAGTTGCTCTCATGTTAGAAATATTCTCATTCACAACTTTCATGTTTAAACCTGCGTAAATAGAATTCGAAAACTCTCTTGCATATCCTATGTTTATGATGTTCTTACGCGGCGAAAACTGTCCAATACCTCCTTCAGGAAGATCTACTGTTGTAATATCAATATCACCAAACCCAAACGCCTGAATACTCAAAGCTATTACACTTTGATCTCCAATACGCTGAGCAATACCAGCTGAATTCAAAGAAATATTTGCACTACCCAACCAGTTTGTGTAGTTAAACTTTATTTGTGTACGGTCCGTAAAAGCTAGACCAGCAATATTTGTAAACTGAGCCTCTAACCCGTTCACTGCTGCCACTCCTGCTGTCCCCCATGCTGAAGAACGAGCCCAAGGATTTACCAATACCTCACTAGCTCCGGCTGAACCGATACGATCTTCATTTCCAGCATAGGACGTCATTGACATAGCTAACGCCCCTA
>CBFHJL010000187.1:0-3091 GCA_965656195.1 Brumimicrobium sp.
GATTACTCAGACTATCAGTCGGTAATGAGCACCCGAAAGACTTGGTAAATGATCTTACCGAGGCATTTAAAGCTATACCGAAACCAAAAGCTACAATTTAAATTAAAAAGACCCGGAGTTAATTTGCTCTGGGTCTTTAATACAATAAAATTATGCGAGAAGATATAAGTTTTGAAGCAATCATTTTAGAGGGAGGTGAATTCCTTCCATCGGTTGATGTAAAGTACTCAACTTACGGAGAACTAAATGAAGATAAAAGTAATGTCATCTGGGTATGTCACGCATTAACAGGTGATGATCAAGTTGACAAATGGTGGGAGCCTATTTTTGGAAAAGGAAGGTTTCTGGATCCAGAGAAATATTTCATTGTTTGTGCAAATGTGCTAGGATCATGCTATGGAACAACTGGGCCTTCATCTGACAATCTCCCAAATGGCTACGAACGCAAGAACTTCCCCGTGATTACGATAAGAGATATTGTAAGTCTGCACGAGAGATTAGCAGACTATTTAGGTATTGAAAAGATCAAGACAATTTTGGGACCATCCCTAGGAGGTCAGCAAGCATTAGAATGGGCTTGTTCAGATTCAGATCGCTTTGAACATGTTTGTGTAGTCGCTTCCAATGCGAAACATTCACCCTGGGGGATTGCTTTCAATGAATCTCAACGTATGGCACTATGGAGTGATGAAACATTTCGTTCAAATTACACAGATGGAGGAAAGTTTGGGTTGAAAGCTGCTCGAGCTACTGCATTATTAAGTTATAGAAGTTACGACTGCTATAATGCTACTCAAAATGAAGGGCATGATTTTAAAATTGATAGCTTTCGATCTTCTTCTTATCAGCAGTATCAAGGAGATAAGATTGTTAGTCGATTCTCACCATATTCATATTGGACGCTGAGTAAAGCAATGGATAGCCATAATGTAGGCAGAGATAGGGGTGGTGTGCGTAAGGCACTACAAAGGATATCTTCAAAGCTGCTCACTATTGGGATCACAACAGATGTTTTATTCCCTACCGTAGAACAAGAAGAAATTGCAGAGTACAGTCCTCGTGGAATTTATAAACAAATCGATTCGATATATGGACATGACGGATTTTTACTGGAAGGTGAGCATCTAAATAAATTACTTTTTGACTTACATGATCACAAACTGAAACCTACTGCATACACAAGATTTAAATCAAATTATTTAAACTAGAAAAAATGAGTAAAGAACTAAATATAGGATTATTTGGGTTTGGATGTGTTGGTGAAGGACTTTACGAAGTGCTTGAGCAAACAACACTGATAAATGCAAGGATAAAAAAGATCGTTGTAAAGAACAATAAACAGAGATCTATTGACGAGAGGAATTTCTCATATAGTGCAGCAGATATTTTAGAAGATACTTCTATTGATACCGTTGTAGAATTGATTGACGATGCTGAAGCTGCATATGATATCGTAATTGATGCGTTGAGACGAGGCAAAAATGTGGTCTCCGCAAATAAAAAATTGATAGCGAATCATCTCGAAGAACTGAAGAATACAGCGAAAGAAAATAAGGTCTCTTTTTTATATGAGGCATCAGTCTGCGCCAGTATTCCTATCATAAGAACCTTAGAAGAGTATTACAATACAGACTCTATTCAAGCAGTTGAAGGTATCTGTAACGGTACCACAAACTATATCTTCTCGCAAACTGATCAAGGTAAGAGTTACGATGAAGCCTTGAAAGAGGCGCAGGAACTTGGGTTTGCAGAGAGCGATCCAACTCTCGATGTGGACGGGTTTGATGCCAAATTCAAGCTTTGTATTTTGATTAAGCATGCTTATGGGTTAATTGTCAATCCAGGGGATGTATTCAATTATGGGATCCGACACGTAAAAAATGAAGATGTCCAATATGGGAAGGAAAAGGGCTATCGTTTGAAGTTGCTTTCTTCTGTCTTTAGGGATGGAAACAAGCTAACTACACTGGTTGCTCCTCAGTTTGTAGAGGAAGATCATCCAACCTATAATGTGCATGATTCTTTCAATGCTGTTGCAGTAAAAGGAATTTTTTCTGACCAGCAAACGCTTGTAGGACGTGGAGCTGGTGCACATCCAACAGCAAGTGCAGTACTTTCTGATATCAGTGCGCTACAGTATGAATATAAATATGAATACAAAAAAGAAGCTGGAGTAGGGGATTTATTGATTACTGATGAAAAACAAATCCTGGTATATATTGGAAGTGTCAGCACAGTCGCCTTGAAAGAAATTCGATTCGATGAGATAGTTGAGGAGTATAGTGGAAATGGTTATCACTATAAAACGGGGTATATATCAATCAATGATCTAAAGTCTGTAGATTTTAACAATAGACCAGATCTATTTTTGGCTTTACTTCCTATACCAAAAGGGAACAAAGAAGAGTTTTTAGATCAGGAAAGGTTAATCCTTCAAAATAGTTAATTATGAAAGACAGTACACTTGCGATAAGGACCACTTCCATCACAGAACAGGGGAATGGACATTCTTCACCGATTCATTTAACGAGTAGTTTCAGGTTTGAGAACAGTGAAGAAATGCGGTCTTTATTTGCTGAAGAAATAAAAGGCAATGTGTACTCAAGGTATTCCAACCCTTCAGTTGAAGAGTTTTTGCTTAAGCTTGCTGCCCTTGAAAATGGGGAGGCAGGCTGGGCAACTGCATCTGGAATGGCAGCTGTTTTTAGCACTTTTGCGGCTTTATTGCAACAAGGAGATCATGTGATTTCATCAAATGCCTTATTCGGGAGTACGCACAAATTGCTTAATGAGATTTTTCCAAAATGGGGAATTCAAAGTGATTTTCTTTTGCCTTCTGAAATGATTGGTCTCGAAGAGCGTATAACGGAGCAAACAAGATTAGTTTATATAGAGACTCCTTCTAATCCGGGCTTGCAATTGATTGATGTTGAAAAGGTAGCGCAGATTTGTAAGAGAAACGGAGTATTGTTGGTCGTTGATAATTGTTTTGCCACGCCCATTCTTCAAAAACCGCTTAATCAGGGAGCCGATGTTGTTATTCATTCAGCAACGAAATATATAGATGGGCAAGGAAGAACGCTGGGTGGAG
>CBFHJL010000188.1:0-3090 GCA_965656195.1 Brumimicrobium sp.
GAAGCAGGATTGAATCTTAAGTTTAACCAAGCCGAAAAAGGGAGTCTCCAAGGAGAATTTAAAGCCATCAGTATAGACTATAACGGATCAGGAAATAATGCACTTGCATTCGAGATGCTGGAATCACTTCGTCCTGGAAATAACTTCACTTGGAACCTCCGCTATCAAAGAAGTCTGTCTCAAAACCTTCAAATCAGTATCCAGTACAACGGTCGAAAATCGGAAGAGAACAGAACCATTCATGCCGGTGGAGTGGAGGTGAGGGCATTTTTTTAATTTCGAGCAAGTAATACTAGAAATATTGATTTTGATAGCTGGTTTTATGTTCAGAATCATGATTCTGAACATCTCAATCATTAGTTAATCATTGAATTTAATGCTCATTGCATAATTTCGTTGTCAACTATTATTTCCAGTATATGAAAGTTTTGCTACACATCTTGTTTTGGCTAATTTGTTTTCATTCCTATGCTCAAAATATTTATGTTACTTCGTCGGGCGGAAGTTTTACAACAGAAAAATGGATTAGTATAACAACCGGACCAAATGGCACAGGTGTTCTCGTTTGGGGTCAAGGTGATGGAACCTATGGCAATGGTCAAGGCTTGCTTAATGATGAGGTTATTGATATTTCAACCTTTTGTGGTCAGACACTTTATATTAACGCTTATGATCGCTATGACGATTCATGGGATGGAACAACATACGAAATTTGGGACGGCCCAACGCAAACAGGGAATTTATTAGCTTCGAATGGAGGGAATACACCAGATTCATCCGAAGATGACGATTGTAACGGTTCTGGTTGGTGTATTTCCGATCCTTCTTCCGAGCTTGAGATTTCTGAAGCTTTTGCAGCTCCTTCTTGTCCCTGTATTAATCCCGCGGTATCGTTTATGGTTCTTCCAGACTGCGCTAACGGACAGTTTTCAATACAGATAGATTTATCTTCTACGGGTGATGCTTCAGGGGTTGATATTTCTGATGGAACTACAATTTATGAAACGAATGTTCTAACCGGTGTATATACCGTAGGTCCATTTTTGTCTGGGTCAAATCATGTCATTGATGTAATCGGCTCTCTCTATGGAGGATGCGATATTAGTTCAACCACATTGACCGAGGATTGTATTTGTGCGAACCCGCCTTCAGCAGCCGTGAATGGAGTTAATCTCGATTGTAGTGCTTTCGATTACGACATTGAAGTAACAGTTTCTGATTATGGTGATGGAGCTTCAGCTGATATCCTGATTGATGGAACTGTTGTTCAGGTTAATGCGGTGCTCACAAACACATATACATTTAGTGGGTACTCCACAGGGACACATAGTATAAGCATAGAAGCTTCAGGCGGAGCTTTTGTATCGTGTGAGTCTTCTTACACAACTAACTTAACGTGTAATGGTGCTGATAACTTTAGTTTGACTGCCCCAGATATAACAAATAGCTGTGCATCAGGAGACCTTTCTAGTGCATCGGTTGGTACGGCTACTGGTTTTACTGTTTTTTGTGATGCAGGAGGGGTTGCTTCAGGAGATGTAGCAAATAATGTGATACGAGAGTGTCCAGCAGGATTTAATAACAATACGGACTATGTCGACTTGTGGTATCAGGTAGATTTGCCAGATGGTGGAGATGAAATGACTTTATCAGTAACAGGGTTAGGAGCGGGTGAAATACTGGGCTTTGTGTTGCATACGTCAAATCCTGGATCAAACGCAAATAGTAATGTAGCTTCCGTTGATGGTAACTTTGAATGTTCTTTCTTCGATCAATCAGTTACTTCGCATACGATTACGGGATTGGCAGGAGAGAGCATAGCTCCTTTGTATATACGTGTTTTAGGTATTGCAGTAAATGATGGAGACTGCTCAACAATTGCTACTCCAAGTTTCAGTATCTGTACATCCATACCACAGCCAAATGATTTATGCGGAGATGCTATAGATATAGACGGCATTTCATCTACAGGTAACTTATGCGCAGCGAATATTGATACTGAAAATAGTGAGACAGGAGCAACGTGTGCTGATCCAGCTGAAGCGAATGACTTATGGTATTCCGTTACGATGGATGCAGCTGATCCAGATCAAAACCTAGAGGTTGACCTAACTTTTTCTGGAGCTGCAGATGAGGTTGTTGTTGAATTATACAGCAATTGCTTTTCAAATACTTTCTTAGAGTGTTCAACGATTTCAAGTACCGGAATTAGTTCTACAGTCACACATCGATTCAACTCGACTATTTCGTCGGGAGGTTTTGGTCCGACGTGGTATGTGCGGGTGATTCCAGCTTCGGGAAATTCAGTGTGTGATTTTGAAATTGAAGGAAGAAGAATAGCAGAGAATAATGATTGTTCACTTTTTCAAAATGTATTTCCTGGTTTTGATATTACATCCGCTCAAAACTTGGATTATAACTTTGCCACAGAGTCAGGAGCGAACCCTGTTGTAGCTGGAAACGACCTCTGGTATGCGTTTGACCCTGTTTCTGGCACAGACAACGGATTGAATGTTTACTCTACCTCTGCCGAGATTAACGTTAGTGGCCTCGCAGCTGGAGAAGAATTAACAGTGTTGCTTTATGAAGGTAGTAGTGTAAGTTCAGATAATTGTACCAACCTGAATGATAATTATTTATCGAGTATTAATGTGGTGTCTAACGGTGATTTTACATTCAATTGCCTGAATGAAACGCAAAGTTCAGTAGATGGTGGATATTTAGTTCGAATTATTCAAACTGCAGGAAGTACGATAGCTACTCCGTCTGTAACGGTAACTCCCTCTACACAAGTAGGGAAGTACAATAATTCCTGTGTAAACATATGGGACGGTACGTCACCATCTAATTTGGGCGTCTCAGATGCTGCGCATGAATTCAATGCATTCTACGTTCTTGATGGAGAAACGATTACAGGAGATTTTATAGGAACTACTGACTGTGATGATGAAATTACTTCTTCTGTATGTTCGGGTGTTTCTAATGATCCTTTTGATGAGGCAAACAAGCGTGATCTTTGGTATATTATACGTGTACCTGATGTAAACTGCACCTCTCTCTCAACTTCGACTGTTGTGAATAGTATAGATT
>CBFHJL010000189.1:0-3038 GCA_965656195.1 Brumimicrobium sp.
CCTAAAGTGAGTGACGGAACTTCAAAAGTTGATACGGTTTATGATGAGACATGTGCTCAGATTGCAAGGGAGATTCTTTATATGACAAGTTTGTAAGAAAACTCTAATAATCGAACATTCGTGATAGTTAAATTTAAAAGGTCTCAAAATACTTTATGTCGACCATTCATGAAGTTCTTTCATGTTTAATCCTCAAACATCATTATCTTAGCTACTCAAAATTCGAATTTCTAAGACTATGCAAAAAATACAGAATTACGTTTGTGGAGAATGGGTAAACGGAGAAGGCGTCGAGACACCACTTTACAACGCAATCACAGGAGAACAATTCGCAGAAACATCATCTAAAGGGCTCGATTATGAGCGGATACTAGCCTATGGGCGATCGAAGGGAGGTGAGAAGTTGCGTAAAATGACATTTCATGAACGTGGTCGAATGATAAAAGCACTTGCGCTTCACTTGATGACCTTGAAAAATAAGTACTATCAATTAAGTGCTGCTACCGGAGCCACTAAAATTGATTCATGGATTGATATCGAGGGAGGAATAGGAAACCTTTTTGCCAATGCATCATTGCGTCGCCAATTTCCAAACCTTCCTTATTATGTAGATGGTGAGGCAGCGCCAATGTCTAAGCATGGTTCATTTATAGGTCATCACATCATGGTGCCAAAGAGAGGGGTTGCAGTCCACATCAATGCCTTCAACTTCCCAATTTGGGGAATGCTCGAAAAAATTGCTGTTAACCTAATGGCTGGTGTTCCAACTGTAGTAAAACCTTCAGAATATACGTGTTACCTAACTGAGTTGATGGTAAAAGATATCATTGACTCCAAGATCTTGCCTGAAGGGAGTTTACAATTGGTTTGTGGATTAGGACGAGGAATTATTGACCATGTTAACAATCAGGATGTGGTAACCTTTACAGGATCAGCCGCTACAGGTAAAAAATTGAAAGCACATGATCGTATTTTAGATGAGTCGGTGCCATTTAATCTAGAAGCAGACTCACTGAACGCTACTGTTCTTGGAAAAGATGCTGTACCTGGTACCGTAGAATTTGACTTATTCATAAAAGAGGTTTCTAAAGAGATGACCGTTAAGGCTGGACAAAAGTGTACGGCAATTCGTAGAATTTTTGTTCCGAATAACTTAATGGGTGATGTTCAAGAAGCTCTTTCAGCTCGTTTGGCAAAAACAACGATTGGTGACCCTTCTCAAGAAGGTGTTCGAATGGGAGCATTAGCAACTCAACTGCAAGTAGAACGTGTGAAAGAGAGTGTAAATAAATTAGCGGAATCTCAAAAGATCGTCTATGGGAGCATGGATGATTTTGATGTAGTCGGAGCAGATAAAGAAAAAGGAGCTTTCTTCTCGCCAATACTTTTTGTGAATGATGATCCATTCAAGAATACGGACGTACATAACGTTGAAGCATTCGGCCCTGTATCAACCCTAATGGGATATGAAGATCTTGAAGAGGCGATTCAGCTTACTGAAATGGGGAAAGGTTCTTTGGTTTCATCTATAGTAACAGGTGACGACAAGATCGCAAGAGAATACACTGTGAATGCGGCACATATGCACGGAAGAATCCTTATTCTAAATGAGCAATGTGCCAAAGAAAGCACGGGTCATGGTTCTCCAATGCCTCTATTAACGCATGGTGGACCAGGTCGTGCTGGTGGTGGCGAAGAAATGGGAGGTAAGCGCGGAATTATGCACTATCTTCAACGTACTGCAATTCAAGGTCACCCAACTACAATTACAGCTATTACGCAAGTATATCAGCAAGGAGCAAAAGGGAACATCACTGATGAACATCCATTCAAAAAGTACTACGAAGAATTGAATGTAGGAGATCAATTGATTACAGAAGCACGAGAAATAACTGCTGATGATATTGACCAATTCGCAGCCTTATCAGGAGATAACTTTTATGCGCATAAAAGAGATACTAATTTTGAAGGAACAATGTTCGATGAACAAGTTGCACATGGTTACTTCTTAATGAGTGCTTCTGCAGGTTTGTTCGTTGATAGTTACGAAATGAATCCAGTATTATTGAACTATGGAATTGATAATTTGAGATTCACTAAACCAGTTTATGCAGGTTCAAAAATGCATATACGTTTTACGTGTAAGGAGATGATTCCAACGGATGTAACAGAAAAAGAAGACGATCCTAAAACAAAAATCAAACGCGGAATCGTGAAATGGTTTGTGGAAATGTTGGATGAAGATACTGAAGAGCCATTGGTTGGTTTTGCAACAATTTTGACCATGGTAAAGAAGAAAGATCAGTCGAATTAAACTGAATTGATATTTATAAAAACCCGAACCAAGAATATTGGTTCGGGTTTTTTTTTCATGATTATGATGAAGGTCATTTTATCCACCTCCTATTGATTTATTTTTGTCAAAAACTCCAGATGAGATTTGTATTCGTTGTCCTACTTTTTATTCATGGACTCATTAGCTTGATGGGCTTTTTGAAATCCTTTAACGTTATAGAAATCAATCAATTTGAAGCAGATGTTTCAAGGACAGCTGGGATCTTTTGGCTGCTGTCTTCCATTTTGCTATTCCTACTAGTCTTGCAAACCATATTGAAGTCAGAATATTTTTGGTTACTTGGTTCCATTGCTTTGGTTCTGAGTCAAGTTATGATTATTTGGTTTTGGAAAGATGCGAAATATGGAACGATCATTAATTTAGTTCTTTTGGTCTTAGTTATGATTAACTTCTCTATGTGGAATCACAATAGAACCGGCAAACAACTAGGCAGCTCACTTTTGGAAAATTGTAAACCACTACCAATGGAGGAGAATAGTGATCTTCCTGATTTAGTTAAGAAATGGTTAGAGAATAGTAGAGCCTTGAATTCAGCACCACCTAATTCGGTTCGTTTTTCACAAAACGGGACATTGAGGTTAGAGCCGGATAAACCGTGGTTGGCGTTTGATGCAAATCAATACGTAAGCCTGAATGACCCTTCATTTATTTGGACGTCTAGAGTCGGACAGGGAGAAGTCAT
>CBFHJL010000190.1:0-2969 GCA_965656195.1 Brumimicrobium sp.
ACTGAAGGCAATACTAAAATCATTTATTCACTTCTTGGAGAGCTAAATACATTCAAACAAAAATACAACATAAGCCCTAGTGAAGATCTAGACATCAAATTATTTTCAAGCATTAAGAGTACCAATCTAATGGTACATATTCACCAAGCAGAATTTCAAAAAGCCGTATCTATGGAGGAATCCATAATCGAAGGATTCAATCAATTTGGAGGAGGAATAACTCCTTCACGAAAAGCATATTTGTCATTCAAATTGGCTATTGCTTTTTTTGGAGAGGAAGAATTCAACAACAGTTTAAAATGGATCAACGCTATACTAAATGACTCAGAGCTGGACGAGAACGAGGATATAGTTGCGTTTGCTCATATAGTTGGATTAATCATACATTTCGAATTGAATAACACCTCCTACCTACCCTACGCCCTGAAAAGCACTCTTCGCTTTTTACAAAAGAGAAAGAGAAGTTATACTTTTGAAACCCTATTTCTTAAAAACCTGAGAAAAGTGATCAATACTGATGACCCTTTTAAAGCCGAGCAGCTACTTCAAGATGTAGCGAAACAACTTGAAGAGGTGGCAAAAGATCCTTTTCAATCTGTGGCCTTTGAATACTTTGATTTCAGAAGTTGGCTTATCTCTAAAATCAAGAAAAAGAAATTTCAAGTAGTCAAAAGAGATGCTTACTTATCTCAATCAGCTTGACTTAACTTTACCAGTTTATTGGGTTGGATGTCTTTTCTGCCCCAATTGTAGTTTCAGGACCATGCCCCGTATAAACTAAAGTTTCTTCAGGTAATTGAAATAGTTTCTTCTGAATAGTATCTTTCAACGTTTGAAAGTCTCCTCCAGGTAAGTCTACTCTTCCATAACTCCCTTTAAAAAGGATATCTCCATTTATTAAAACACCTTCAGTTTTGTTATAAAATGCAACATGACCTGGGGCGTGTCCAGGCCCAAATATTACGTCGAATACTATACCCCCAAACTCTAGTCGATCACCCTCTTTTAAAAATTGATCTGGTTGAGGAGAAGTTTCAAACTGATCCAAACCATACAACCTTGAACTTTGACCCCCCATATTTAATGTAATAACATCAGCCTCATGTAAATATAAATCTACATCGTATGTTCTTTTAATAAATGCATTGCCCATAATATGATCTAAGTGCGCATGTGTGTTGAGCAATGCCTTTACCACTAAACCATTAGAGTTGATAAATTCTCTCAACACTTCCTTTTCTTCTTGAAAATAACACCCTGGGTCTATAATAACACAGTTTTTTTCGTCATCTGTAACGATCAATGTATTTTCTTGTAGTGGATTAAATGTGAACTTATGAATTTTCATATTAGTCTAATTTCTAATGAGCAACTTTATAGATAATAATATACCGCAAAAATAGTTAAAAGCTATTGATGTATAAAGTATAGAAAACAAGAAGGCATTATTTAAAATAGACGGTATTATTTATTAACTTCGAAATTGTAATTTAGTTAGAAATCACATTAATTAGCATGTCAGCATCCTCTTTAATCATACTCATTCTCATTGGCCTTTTCGCGGGGGTGCTTAGCGGATTCATTGGTGTTGGAGGTGGTATCTTGATTGTCCCTGTGTTGATTTACGCTTTTGGTTTCTCACAGCACATGGCTCAAGGAACTTCTTTATTCTTAATGTTACCTCCTATTGGAGTTTTAGCCTTTTACAATTATTATAAAGCAGGAGAAGTGAACATTTTGTACGGATCAATAATCGCGCTGACTTTTGTTATCGGTGGATACTTCGGTTCAAAACTCTCTCTTAGACTATCCCCTGCTATCGTCAAAACAATATTTGGTTTTATAATGGCATATGTTGCCTTCAGAATGGTATACACTGGAATAATAGACTTACGCAATGAATAATGCTCTTCAATCGAAAATAGAATCTATCTCGAAAGAAATATATGAGAAGGTAGTTGGTTATCGTAAACACATTCATCAGCACCCGGAAATTTCTTACAAAGAGCATGAAACAATGAAGTACATCTCTTCACAGTTAGAAAGACTAGGTATTCCTCATCAAACAGGTGTTGCAGAGACAGGAATCACGGCTATGATAAGAGGAGAACAACATGATGATAACACTCCATGCATCGGGTTAAGAGCTGACATAGACGCACTGCCAATTCTAGAGCAAAATGACGTTCCATATAAATCAAAAAATGATGGTGTCATGCACGCTTGCGGTCATGATGTACACACCTCTGTATTGCTAGGAACAGCAGAAATTCTCAATCAAATAAAGAATGAGTTACCTCATCCTGTCAAGCTGATCTTTCAACCAGGGGAAGAGAAAAACCCAGGAGGAGCAAGCCTTATGATAAAAGCTGGCTGCCTAACAAACCCGGAAGTAAAGGAAATGTATGCGCTGCATGTATTCCCTGACATGCCTGTGGGCAATATTGGAACGAAAGAGGGGCTTTATATGGCATCCTGTGATGAAGTCTATATTGATATTTATGGAAAAAGTGGACACGGAGCTACTCCTCATGAAACTGTGGATAGTATTTTAGTGGGAGCAGAAATCATAACGTCTCTCCAACAAATTGTAAGCAGAAAGTGCGACCCTAAAATACCATGTGTTCTTAATTTTGGGCATTTTGAAGGTTTGGGCGCCACAAATGTCGTTCCTTCACACGTTCATATCAAAGGTACTTTTAGAACTATGAATGAGGAGTGGAGAGCAAAAGCACTTGATCAAATAGTGAGACAAGCCGAGTTAATTGCACAAGCACACGGAGCTGAAGCAAAAGTTGAAATAAGTAAAGGGTATCCGTTTCTTGAAAACAATCCTGAATTAACAAGAAAATTTGTTGAGAAAGCAGAACAATGGCTGGGAAAAGAACATGTTCATGACTTACCCATCCGATTAACTGCTGAAGATTTTTCGTTCTATGCTCAAGAAGTACCTACTTGTTTCTTTAGAA
>CBFHJL010000191.1:0-2885 GCA_965656195.1 Brumimicrobium sp.
GTTTTCGTCAACATCTAATAACAACGCAGGATCCTCTGCACTTAACACAAGGTTAAACTCAGACAGAGGCGATCCTCCTTGACCAAAAGTAACAGAGGTATAAACAAATACAGGTAGACCAGAATTCGCTAAGTCGTAATACTCAAATTGTGTTCTTAACAAGGTAAACTGACCTAATAGCGGTACGTTTATTGTCGTAGAGTCAATAAGCTTGTAGCGCGTTACATTAGTAAATGAAACACCGTCTGCTAATGTAAGCGTCCCTGTACCGTCAACACTTGCTGTCAACTCTCCAGAAGCAGGAGCTGATTGGGCTCCACCACCAATATCAAATGTAGCAGTTCCATCAAAAGCATCTGTTAAATCATCTCCCAGGGCAAAAGGATATTGAAATTGAAGAGCATCATCAGTATCAAGCTCTACAATAATATCTCCTAAATCAGCATCTGTATAAACAAATCCCTGACTAACCTTTTCTGTTGCAGAGGAAGTTGTAAAGTTCTTCAAAAAGTTTTCGATATCAAGCATTGCAGTTGAAGTTGGAAAATCCGAACTGTAAGCTGAAGTTGTAGGATCTAATACTGTTAAAGTACGGCTATCATTACCATATCCTCCATAAGTACTGTAATCCCAACTAGCTGAAGCTCCAGTTTCATTTTCATAAGAAGGAGCCATACTATCAATGACATACAATGTTGTACCTGTGCCTATCGCAGGCTCATCAGTTTGATTAAACTGAGCATAAGTTGAAGCTCCAATAATAAGTGAAGCTACTAGTAGTAAATTTTTCTTCATATTTCTTAGGTTTTATTTTAACAAATGTATAAAAAATTAGAGTAACGTTTAGAACATTCAAAACCACATAAACGTTAGATTTGCAAACAAAACGATTATACCTTGAAAAACGTTGGCGAAAAAACCTTTAAACGCCTGTCTTATTTTGTACTGAGCGCTGTATTGATTATTACTGCTATACTAGCATTTCAATTACCCAATACCTCATTGGATTACAACTTTGAAGACTTCTTTCCTGCTGACGATGAAGAGTCTCAATTCTTCTATGAGCATCGGGCTTTATTTGAATCTGATAACGACTTTATTCTTGTTGCTATACAAAACGACAGAAGTATCTTCGACACAACATTCTTAACAAAAGTAAAAAGGTATACTGAGGAAGTAAGTCAATTACCCCATGTTAAGTATACTAGAGACATTACAAGTGAAAAGGAACGGTTCATTTACACCGGTGGCATGCAAGGAAGCCGACCTTACATCAATCTTGATGAAGTCGACCTGCAGAGAGACTCTGTCCAAATCTATGAAAATCAAGAGCTCGTAAACAGTCTAGTAAATAAAAAAGGAGATGGACTATCTGTGTTTATAAAACACAATGACCTCTTAAGTAAAGAAAAAAGTGACGAGCTTGTAGAATCACTAGAGGAACTGTCTAGTGAATATGACTTTGAGCGTGTAAGAATGGCGGGGAGAACAATTGGTCAGCTATTTTATATAGAAACAATGACAAGCGAAATGTCCTTCTATGTTGGACTGAGTATGCTGTTTGTTGTTGTCTTCTTAATTATTGCTTTTCGCTCGGTATGGGGATTACTTGTTCCTCAAGTTGTAGTTGTTGGATCAATGATCTGGATCGTAGGATTCATGGCGCTAATCAATGAACCGATTAATATAATCTTGATCATTCTACCTTCAATTATGTTTGTTGTAGCAATGTCAGATGTCATTCATTTGGTCTCTAAATACTTTGAGCTAATAAGAGAAGGACATACGAAGTTTGACGCCGTAAAAACTTCAATGAAGGAAATAGGGATGGCTACATTTTTAACTTCGGTAACAACTGCCATTGGATTCTTTTCTTTGATATTTGTGAATGTTAAGCCTATTCAAACATTCGGTATATATGTAGGTCTTGGTGTATTGATGGCATTCGTAATCACATTCTGTACCCTTCCTTTTCTTTTTTATCATACTAAAGTACCAAAAGTAGCACTGCGCAGTGACAAAAACTTTTGGCGCCCCATAATGGAAAGGTCTTTTCTTTTTACAATGAAAAACAGAAAATGGCTCCCTTGGGCTGGAATTGTAATCATTGGTATATTCTCTTACGGTGCAACGCTAATTGTATCGAATAACTTTATTATGGATGATATGGATCCAAATACTTCGATAAAGCAGGACTTTGATTATTTCGACGATAAGTTTGGAGGGATTCGTCCTTTTGAACTATCTATCAAATTGAAAGATACATCGGCTACTATTTGGGATAAGGATGTTTTATTGGAAATCGAGAAAATTGAAAAATATTTATCTGAAGATTACGGAGTAGATGTTAAGAACTCTCTTGTTCAATCAATTCAAGTACTCAATCGCGCATCTGGAGCAGGAAATACTGATATGTTTAAAGTTCCTAATTCATCCCGGAAGATAAGAAATTACAAACGTATGTTGAAAGTTGCGAATCAAGGAGAATTCTTAAAGTCTATGTTAGACTCAACAGGATCAATTACTCGTATCGGCGGAACAATTCCCGATTGGGGTAATATTAAAACGCGATCAGAAAATGAAGAACTTAAAAAGTATATAAGAGATAGTGTTAACACCGAAAAAATTGATGTTACGCTTACTGGGTCTGCTCATCTCCTAGACAAAAACATGAGCTATATGTCAGCAAGCCTGGTTCAAGGACTTTCTTTTGCAATTCTCGCTGTTGCAATAATAATGGGGCTTTTGTATAGGTCTGGTAGCATGTTGATCATTTCGATCATTCCGAATATAATTCCCCTTGTCATCATTGCTGGGGTTATGGGTTTTGCAGGCATCAATTTAAAGATAACAACTGCCATTGTGTTTACCATCTCTTTCGGTAT
>CBFHJL010000192.1:0-2754 GCA_965656195.1 Brumimicrobium sp.
AGTATAAGTTTGATGTGAAAAATGGAAGAGGGCAAGGTCTTTATTTAGAGGTTTATCCTCTTCAGGAATCTGAAGAAGGGGTTTTTCTGTTAAGAACATATTTTAGTTGGTTTGGTGAATGATTTAAAGAAGATATGGAAATAACGATCAATAGGACGAATGAACATGTATTGTTCGAGGTTAAAAACGCAAGTGGTGCATCGGCTTTTGTCGATGGGTCTCTGGACATCGGAGGTGTTAACGGAGGAATACGCCCAATGGAAATGATATTGGCAGCAGTTGCGACTTGTAGCGCTTTTGAAATAGTAAGCATTCTTAAAAAGCAGCGTCAACCACTAGAAAACCTATCAATGAATGTTTCTGGAGTCAGAGAGAAAAAAGAAACAGCTAAACCTTTTTCGCATATTGATGTTGATTTTACAGTCAAAGGAGCTGTTGATTTGAAAAAGGCTGAACGAGCTGCGGATCTGGCTATAAACAAGTACTGTTCAGCTAAGGCCTCCTTAGACCCTAATATAAAGGTTAACTATACCGTAAATATTGAAAGATAATGAAGCACCCTTACAGAGAAACCCTTTACCAAAATTATCTGAAGACGGATCGCTGCGTTTCAATGGAAAAGGTGAGCAGTTGGGTGAATAAAGTTTTTTTAATTTGTTATCCAGTATCAAATGATTTGACCTTTTCAAACGAAACCTCCTTCGATGGCTTTATGGATGAGTTAGAGGGAGAGCTCACAGAGATATTGTCCTGCAGTTTAAACATGTTCAATTATGATGTGAATGGAATCGTTCGTGCTTTTTTTGATGAGCTTCCTGAAATCAAAGCTGTTTTAGATACTGACGTCCAAGCAATATGTGATGGAGATCCAGCAGCTCGAAGTGTTGAAGAGGTTGTTCGTTGTTACCCAGGTATCAGAGCTATAGGAGCATATCGGTTTGCTCATTTTCTTTATCAAAAAAATATCCCAATAATTCCAAGGATGATTACTGAGTGCGCCCATGCCAGCACTGGAATTGACATTCACCCAGGAGCTCGAATAGGAAAATACTTTTTTATTGACCATGGAACAGGTGTAGTTATAGGTGAAACAGCAGAAATTGGAACTAACGTAAAGATTTATCAAGGTGTGACTCTTGGGGGATTAAGTGTCCGTAAAATTGATGCTGACGAAAAGAGACATCCAACAATTGAAGATAATGTAGTGATATATGCTGGTGCAACGATTTTAGGAGGAGAAACCATCATTGGAAAGGATACAATTATTGGAGGAAACACCTTCATTACGAAAAGCGTTAACCCTTCAACAAAAATATACCACAATCCTTCGCACAACGAAAAATAAACCGCTATGAAACTAATTGACATTATAGGAAATACTCCTCTTTTAGAGTTACAAAACAGTAGCCCAAAGAAGAGTGTGAAGATCTTGGCAAAAATGGAGGGAAATAACCCTGCAGGAAGCGTTAAAGACAGACCGGCTTATAATATGATTGCGCAGGCTCTATCCAGAGGTGAGGTTAAGAAAGGAGATACTTTAATTGAAGCGACAAGTGGCAACACAGGGATTGCTCTAGCGATGTGTGCTCAGCTAATGGGTGTTAAAATGGTTTTAGTTATGCCGGATAGCGCTACAGAAGAAAGAAAAAAGTCGATGCGTGCATATGGAGCTGAGTTAATTGAAACGCCTGCAGAAAAAACGATAGAGTATTCTCGTAAGTACGCTATGGAACTGGCAGAAGAGAAAGGTTATAAGCTATTGAACCAGTTCGACAACAATGATAATTGGAGGGCACACTATAAGACTACTGGTCCTGAGATATGGAAAGATACGGAGGGTAAAGTAACTCACTTTGTTTCTGCTATGGGAACGACGGGTACCATAACAGGTGTGTCCACTTTTTTAAAGGAAAAGAATAAAAGCATACGAATTATTGGCGCACAACCTTCAGAGGGAGCAAAAATTCCCGGCATTAGAAGATGGAGTCCAGAATTGTTACCAGCCATATTTGATGCTAATAAAGTGGATGAAAAACGTAATATTTCTCAGGAAGAGGCATATCACGGTGCTCGAGACCTTGCCAAAAAAGAAGGGATTTTGGCAGGTGTAAGTGCAGGTGGAGCCTATGCTCTTGCTTGCAAATTGGCCGATGAAATAGAAGAAGGACAGATTGTTTTTATCGTATGTGATAGAGGGGACCGTTATTTGTCTACAGACTTATTTTAAAGAAATTTTAATCTAAAAGAGAATGAAGAAAACAGCATTTATAACAGGGTCAACGAGCGGAATAGGGAAGGCTACAGCAAAAAGGCTAGCCAATGAAGGGTTTCGTCTAATCATCGCAGGGAGAAGGGTTGAGCGATTGGAAGAGCTAAAGAAAGAATTAGGCGAACTTACAGATGTTTATCAGGTTAGTTTCGATGTAAGAGATAAGAAGAATGTTAACGAAGTTATTTCTCAACTTCCAGAAGATTTTTCAAAGATCGATATACTTGTAAATAACGCGGGTAACGCACACGGACTTGATTATATTCAAGACGGAAGCACGGATGATTGGGATAATATGATGGATATCAATGTGAAGGGTCTACTATACGTATCTAAAGCAATAATTCCTAAAATGATTGAACAAAAGACGGGGCACATCATCAATATTGGTTCAACTGCGGGTAAAGAGGTTTACCCAAAAGGAAATGTGTATTGCGCTAGTAAACACGCAGTTGATGCTATAAATCAAGGAATGAGAATGGACC
>CBFHJL010000193.1:0-2737 GCA_965656195.1 Brumimicrobium sp.
TACAAAGCAATTGAACGAGGGATATCACTTAACCCTATTCTTAATGCCTTTCAAGAGACTGTCAATAAATATAACGTTCCGCTTGATCTTATTGAGACGTTTTTGAAGAGCATGGAAATGGATTTGGATAATTCAGAATATGATCAAGATTCATACGAAGAATACATTTTAGGCTCAGCTGAAGTTGTAGGATTAATGTGCTTGAAAATCTTTGTTAAAGGAGATGAAAAAGAATATTTAAGGCTTAAGCCGAGTGCAATGAAATTGGGTTCCGCTTTTCAAAAAATTAATTTCCTTCGCGACCTGCAAGCTGATTACAAAGAATTAGGAAGAACCTATTTTCCGGGAGTTGATTTAGAGAATTTTAGCGATGTAATCAAAACACAAATTGAAAAGGATATTGAGGTCGATTTTGCAGCAGGTTATGAAGGTATAAAACAACTTCCAAAGAATGCACGATTCGGAACGTATATGGCTTATATCTATTATTATAAACTCTTTACAAAAATAAAAGACACTCCTGCTCACGTTATTCTTAACAGAAGAGTGAGGATAGCAGATAACAAGAAGTATAGGCTATTCGTGTCATCTTACGTTCGTCACAGTTTAAACCTTGTTTAATGGGTACCAATGAAGTCGTTCTTGTGAATGAAAAAGATGAAGTGTTGGGTACAATGGAAAAACTTCGTGCTCACGAAGAGGGTGTTTTACACCGTGCTTTTTCAGTGATCATTTTTAATTCAAAAGGTGAAATGTTAATTCACCAAAGAGCAAATGACAAATACCACTGTGGAGGCTTATGGACTAACGCATGTTGTTCACACCCACGTTTAGATGAAAGTCCGAAAGAAGGGGCAGAAAGAAGGCTTAATGAGGAAATGGGCTTTTCCACTCCAGTTGAATACATTGGATCTTTTATTTACAAAGTTGATTTTGAGAATGGGCTAACAGAACATGAATTCGATCATATGTTCTGTGGAAGATTTGATGGCACTCCTGAACCGAATAAAGAAGAGGTAGAAGCATGGAAGTACATTTCTGTGGAAGCATTGTTGACAGATGTGGAGAAACAACCAGAAGCTTACACTTTCTGGTTTAGAGACATACTAAAAAACAGAATACAAGAATTAATAAGTTATGATCAAGGTAGGAAGAAGAACAACATTTAATGCTGCACATCGCCTAAACAATCCGAATTGGAGTGATGAAAAAAACAAAGAGGTTTTCGGCAAATGTAATTCCCCGAACTATCATGGTCACAACTATACGCTCGAAACTTGGGTAGAAGGAGATATTAACCCTGATACTGGATATGTAATAGATCTGGGAGATTTAAAGAAGATAATCAAGGAAGAAGTCGAAGACCCTTTTGATCATAGAAATTTTAGCCTCGACGTTCCAGAATTTGCGGACCTTAACCCAACGGCAGAAAACATTGCCAAAGTAATCTTTGAAAAGCTAAAGCCACGATTGCCGGAGTTTAAACTGGTTGTTAGGCTCTACGAGACTGAAAACAACTTTGTTGAATACACAAAAGACTAGTACTTTGAAGAAATTTACATCCAACGATATATCGCTTTTGGAAAAAAGATATCGCGCTCAAATGATAAACTCTATCAGTGGTATCAAAAGCATGAATCTTATAGGCACTCAAGGTAAAGACGGCCATAAGAATCTTGCCATCTTTAGTTCTGTAATTCACTTGGGGTCCAACCCTCCTTTGATTGGCTTTATCCAAAGGCCAACAACAGTTGACAGACATACTTATGAAAATATAGTCTCTACTTTATACTACACGATAAATGCTGTAACTGAGGATTTGTCGATGCAAGCCCATCAAACTTCAGCACGTTATGAAAGAAATGAAGATGAATTCGAAGAAACATCTATAGAACATGAATATCTAGATGGTTTTTTCGCTCCTTTCGTAAAGAATACACCGATGAAGATTGGCTTGAAGCTAGAAGATATAATTCCTATTGAAGCGAATAACACAAAATTAATTATCGGAAAAGTTGAGCAGCTTCATATTGATGAAGACTTTATTGAGAATGATGGCCGAATACGTCTCGAGGATACTCGCATTGTTGGCGGTGCTGGGCTAGATACTTACTTGCAAACTAAAAAGCACGGAAGATATAGCTATGCTAAACCTGACGAAACACTGAAAAAACTATAAACCATGGTACTTTTTTGGCACCGAAGAGATTTAAGAACATTTGACAATGCTGGTCTTTATAAGGCCCTTAAAAATGACAAAGACATTCAGCCATTATTTATTTTTGACAGTAATATACTGGATGAATTACCGAAAGACGATCAACGGGTACTCTTTATCTATAAAGAAATAGAGAAATTAAAGAAAGCATACAAAGACGCAGGAAGTGACTTGTGGGTTTACCATGGAAAACCTCTTGAAATCATTAAAGAGCTTGTTAAAAATAATAACGTCCACAAGGTCTATACAAACCGAGATTACGAACCTTACGCGAGGGAAAGAGATAAAAATATACACGAGCTTTTACAAGAAAAAGAGATAGAATTCATTGGGTCAAAAGACCATGTGATATTTGAGAAAAATGAAGTAGTTAAAGATGATGGTGATCCTTATCGCGTATTCACTCCCTACATGAGAACGTGGAAAAGTAACCTCAAAGAAAATACGCTAGACTCACACCCGTCACAAGATTTTTTTAAAAATCTACATCAATTAAAAGAACGTCAAGAATTGATCTCA
>CBFHJL010000194.1:0-2632 GCA_965656195.1 Brumimicrobium sp.
TGATAAGAATAGAGGTGTGATTTACAGAACGAATGGAGAATATGATCAAGCGGATCATTACTTAAATAAGTCCTTAAAACAATCTATACAAATTGGTTCTAAGCGTTGGATGGCAATCAATTATAATAGTATTGCACTCATGTATGAGTTGACAGGAGAAATTGAGAAAGCTATAGATTATTTTGAAAAGTCATTGGAAATAAAAAGAGAATTAAATTATGGTTCAGGTCTAATAACTACACTAACAAATCTTGGGAACTTATATAGACAGCAAAAGGATTATTCCACATCATTATTAAAATTAGAGGAGGCGAAAAACTACATAGATGAAAACACACAGCTCTATAGAAAGGCTCACAATGCCATAAATTTTTCCAAACTATTTAACGATATCGGGGATTTCGAAAAGGCATATAAAAACTTATCCTTGTATAATGAGTTAAATGATAGTATTCAAGGTGAAGAGAAATCACAATTGGTAAGAGAGTTAGATGCTAAATATAAAAATCAGGCCTATCAGGTAGAACAAGAAAAGTTAAAAGCGGAGTTAGATGCTGCAGACTTGCGTGAGAAGAATAAAACGGCTCAATTGAAAGAGCAAAAGAACTACATCGTATTCGGAGGCTCTTTTGGTGCTATTCTAATAGTACTGGTGATTATGGTAATACGTTCAAACGTTAAGAGAAAGAAAGTCAATGATAAACTTCATTCTAAGAATAATGAAATTCTCATCAAAAACGAGCGTATTGAAGAACAAAGTAATCAGCTAAAGCTGAAGAATGAGGAGATTTTGGATTCGATTAGTTATGCCAAAAGAATACAACAAGCCATTCTTCCTCCTCTTAAATTAGTGCGTTCTTTCCTCAACGACTCCTTTGTGCTTTATCTGCCAAAAGATATTGTAGCGGGAGATTTTTATTGGATGGAACCATTAGAGGATAAAATTATCTTCGCAGCTGCGGATTGTACAGGACATGGAGTGCCAGGAGCTATGGTTTCTGTGGTTTGTAATAATGGTCTAAATCGATCCGTACGTGAATTTGGTTTGACTAGGCCTTCTGATATTTTGGATAAGACTCGAGAGATTGTTATTCAAGAATTTGAGCAGTCTGAAGACGATGTGAATGACGGTATGGACATTTCATTAGTGTCAATGGAGGTGGATCCTAGTAAGCAAAAAACACAGATAGAATATGCTGGAGCCAATAATCCTTTATGGATTATTCGAAAAGGTGAATTTGAAGAATCATTAATCAACTCCAATAATGTCTACAGAGATTCTTCTAACACTTATTCGTTGTTGGAAGTTAAGGCGGATAAACAGCCAATAGGTAAATATGCACTTAAGAGTCCTTACGTCAATAAAGTATTCTCTCTTGAAAAAGGTGATACGATTTATTTGTTTTCTGACGGGTATGTAGATCAATTCGGAAAATCAACTGGGCAGCAAAGAGATAAAAAGTTTAAAGTAAAGAATTTTAGAGATTTGCTTTTTGGTATTCAGAATGAGGACTTAAGCAGACAAAAGGAGATTTTACTTGACTCTTTTAATTCATGGAAAGGAGAGTTAGAGCAAGTTGATGATGTTTGTGTTGTCGGAGTTAAAATTTAGCGATTCCTTCTGCGTAATGCGTGTTTTTATGATTGTCTTTTTTGTTTCATCATCGTTTTAAAACGAATTGAAAGAATATTAATCTCTAACTATTGTAAAAACTAAATAAAAGCTGTACTTTTGCACACTCATTAAAAATTATTTATTAATCGGGGTTTCGTACCCCAACCAATAAAACATTATGGCAACAAAAATTAGATTGCAAAGACACGGTAAGAAAGGATATGCTTTTTACCACGTAGTAGTAGCTGATTCACGCGCAAAACGTGACGGTCGCTTTATCGAAAAGTTGGGAACTTACAACCCAAACACAAATCCAGCAACAATTGATATTGATTTCGATCAAACATTGAACTGGGTTTCTACAGGAGCTGAAATGTCTGACACAGCTCGTGCGATTCTTTCGTACAAAGGTGTACTTTACAAAAACCACTTGATGAAAGGGGTTGCTAAAGGTGCTCTTACAGAAGCAGACGTAGAAAAGAAATTTGCTGCTTGGTTGAAAGACAAAGAAGCGAAAATCTCTAAGAAATCTGAAGGACTTTCTACTGCAGCTCAAAAAGCTGAAGCGGATAGACTTGCAGCAGAGAAAGCAGTGAGTGATGCTCGTGCTAAAGAAATCGCTGCGAAAAATGCTCCTGAAGAAGTAGAAGAAGCTCCTGCTGAGGAAGCTCCAGCGGCTGAAGCTGCAACGGAAGCACCAGCTGAAGAGGCTCCTGCTGCTGAAGAGAAGAAAGAAGAGGCTCCTAAAGCTGAAGCTAAGGAAGAGGCTGCTCCAGAAGTAAAGGAGGAGAAGAAGGAAGAGGAAGCTCCTAAAGCTGAAAAAGCTGAAGAAAAGCCAGCTGAAGAAGCTAAAGAAGAAGAGAAAAAAGAGGAAAAGTAATCGGCTTGTTGTAAAACATGAAAAAAGCAGATTGCTTCCAATTAGGTTACGTAGCGAAACTTCACGGATATAAAGGTGAAGTTTCGCTTTTTTTTGATGTAACTGATCCTACTCGCTACGCGAAACTAGATGCTGTT
>CBFHJL010000195.1:0-2548 GCA_965656195.1 Brumimicrobium sp.
AAAAAATGCGACTTGTCCAAATGAAGAGGGGACTTCATACAACCCTGCGGTTCCTGTTAATTTTCAGTTGGGGTCAATGGCAGGTTTTTATACATACCAAGAGTACCTGGATGAATTAGATGCAATGGTCAGCCAATACCCTAATCTAATTTCTCCGAGAGCACAGATTTCTGATACGTTAACGCATGAAGGGAGACCTATTTATTATGTTAAAATTTCAAATGATCCTAATGTAGATCAAGGGAAGCCAAGAGTTTTATATTCGGCAATTCATCATGCAAGAGAACCGGGATCTCTTTCACAAACGATATTTTATATGTGGTATTTGTTAGAGAATTATGGAACAGATCCGGAGGTGACTTATTTGGTAGATAACTTGGAGATAATGTGTGTTCCAGTTGTTAATCCTGATGGATACATTCATAATGTTGTGAATGACCCAAATGGAGGTGGGATGCATAGAAAAAACAAGAACCCTAATGTAGGGAGTTCTAATCCTGGTGTAGACCTGAATAGAAACTATTCCTACCAATGGGGAACAACTGGAGTTGACCTTGGAGACCAAAATAGTGATGTTTACCCTGGTTCAGGACCTTTTTCAGAGCCAGAGACAAAAAACATGAAAAAAGTTGCTGAAAATTGGAACATTTCTTTGGCACACAATTCTCATACTCACGGTGGTTTACAATTGTATCCGATTGGCGCAACATCTCAGGAACTAGCGGCAGACGATTCATATTTTAATGCGATATCGAGTCATCAAGTTGAATATAACGGCTATGATGCGATTAAAAGTTCTGGACTTTATCCTGCCTCAGGAGATTCGGATGATTATATGTACAAGGACGAGAATATTTTTGCCATGACTCCTGAGGTTGGCTTCAATGGTTTTTGGCCACCTCAATCTGTAATTACTTCTGATTGTATTGATATGTTGCACATGAACTTAGTACTTTCTCACTTAGCTTTGGTTTATGGTGTTACAGAAAATCTCGATGTTGTATCTACAATCAATGATATGACGGGAGATTTTAATTATGAGATTCAACGTTTAGGTTTACAGGCCGGTGCCTTAACTGTTTCGATTGAACCAATCTCTGGAATTCAGTCCGTCGGTAATGCAGATGTATACAATCTTGTGTTGGAGGAAACTCAAACCGGTGCGATTTCATACGCATTGGACCCAGCTATACAATATGGTGATGAAATAAAGTATGTTCTTGTAACTGATAACGGAGATTGGGAGCATAGAGATACTATTGTGAAAACCTTTGGTAGTGCAACATTACAATTTAGTGACCCTGCTGCTACTCTTGACAATTGGACAGGTGATTGGGCTCTAACTACGGAAGATTTTTATTCAGCTGACTACTCTTTTACTGACAGTCCGAATGAGAATTATTCAAGTGGAGATATTTCAGAGTTTGTATTTAATAATACGGTTGACTTAACAGATGCAACATCAGCTGCGGTTAAGTTTAGAGCTAAATGGGATATAGAAAACAATTGGGACTATGCTCAATTTCAAGTTTCTACTGATAATGGAAATAGCTGGATTGCACAATGTGGAAGATATACAAATCCTGGGGCACAGAATCAAGGAAACCCTCAGCCAATTGGTGATCCGCTTTACGACGGTGTCCAAAATGACTGGGTGCTTGAAGAAATCAATTTGAGTGATTACTTAGGTGAAGAGGTGATGTTCAGATTTATCTTAGTTACTGATAATTTTGTACAAGAGGATGGGTACTATTTTGATGATTTTGAAATCCTTTATGACCTTTCTTCTGATGTTTCGATAGAAGAGAATGAAATACTAGCATTTAATATGTTTCCTAATCCAGCAAATGATGAGGTGAAAATTGCTTTTGATCAATTCTTAGATTCTGGACAGCTAAACATTTTCAATAACATGGGGCAGTTGGTAAAGCGTATATCTATAAATACTCAAACCAATATTATTAATGTTTCAACGGGTGAGTTGCCTCAAGGTGTCTATCATGTAAGTTTGAAACTACAAGGAGAGTCTATGACTCCACAGCGCTTGGTTATTGTAAAGTAATAGGTTAAGATAAAATACTTTTAATAGAAAGAGAGACTAAACGGTCTCTCTTTTTTTATTTATAGTGTATCAATTGTCCTTTGAGACTTAAGGCGGATTTCACCTTGTTCCAGATGTATATTGAATAATGTAAATCATCATTGTTAACGATTGAGGAGTTTAAGAATAAATAACCCGGAGCTTTCCAAATATTAACAGCTTCATAAAAAACTTCCTTTCCACTACTGTCTTTTATTGAAAGTACTAAAAATTGGTCTTCGCTACATTTATTTGAGTCTAGTTTCAATTGAAAAAACGAGTCTTCTCCTGGGATTTTTGCAGAACTAATTAGTTCGATAAACTCTTGTTGAGTTTCCTCGATGTCCAACGGTGAAATGTCGGAACACTCAACCTGCTTGCCATCTCTCAGTGCCGTGAAGTAAGAAATTAAATTGATATTATCACTTTGTATAATTTCTGGATTTGAGGATAAAGCAATCATTAAAT
>CBFHJL010000196.1:0-2546 GCA_965656195.1 Brumimicrobium sp.
GTTCTAGGAGGTCAGAAGATGAAGATAGTAATCAATAAGGAAGAACTAGAACATCACGTAGTAGATATCCTTAGAGATATGCCTGAAAACCAAATCTTATTGGATCATTTCCTTGGTGGTGCAATCGAAGCAGAGGCTGATGCGATTTGTGATGGTGAGAATGTTCATATCATTGGTGTTATGCAACATATAGAGCCAGCAGGAATTCATTCAGGAGACTCTTATGCTGTGCTACCTCCTTATAACTTAGGGGACTTGGTGATGCAGCAAATAGAAGACATTACTAAAAAGATTGCTGTTGAGCTTGAGACTGTTGGGTTGATGAATATTCAATTTGCGATCAAGAACGATAAGGTTTATGTCATTGAAGCGAATCCAAGAGCTTCACGTACTGTTCCATTCATTGCGAAGGCATATAGAGAACCATATGTAAACTACGCAACAAAGGTGATGCTAGGAGAGAAGAAAGTTATCGACTTCGACTTTAAACCGCATAAGGAAGGTTATGCAATTAAAATTCCTGTTTTCTCATTCAATAAATTCCCCAATGTAAATAAGGAGCTCGGACCTGAGATGAAGTCTACAGGAGAGGCAATACAATTCATAGATGATCTTAAGGATCCTTTTTTCACTAAGATATTCTCTGAAAGAAACTTATATTTATCTAGATGATGCTTTTAAGTATAACTGGAACTGTTAGGATGTTGTTGATCATCATCGCTGTTTTTGTAATAGTACGCTTCATTGGTAAGCTTATGATTGCAAAACGTAATATGGATGAAGACCGAAAATACAATCAAAATAATAATGCCTATAAGCAAGCCAAAGAGCAGAGCGAAAGAGAGAAAGGTAAAGTTAAAGTGGTTGATCGGTTTCGTGATGCGGAAGACGCAGAATACGAAGAGGTTGAAGATTGATAATTAGTATAGATAATCTTTTTAGTCGGAACAAACTGAGGTTCGTTCCGACTTTTTGATTTTTGATGAATGGTAAATTTGTGAAATGTTTTATCAACTGCGATCATATTTTATAGGAGGAAAGATTGACAACTTTGAATCAATTCATGACAAGTCAAGAATCACTTTGTTATTTAATCTAGCATTGTTGGTCACTGTAATGGGGTTGGTAGCTTTCTTTGTTTCCTTAATCATTGGAACTTATCCAGTTTTCATTCCTGCAATTGGTAATATAGTTTTTGGATCAACTACACTTCTTTTACTAAAGTTCTCTAAAGGTTTTAAAATAGCTGCCGTATTTTATTTTTCTGTTTTAACCTTGTTGATATTTGGAAACCTATTATTCAATCATGGTACGATGCATGTAGGGTCTCCTTTCTGGATTATGCTTGTCAATTTATTGGTAATGGTTGTGCTAGGCTTTAGAGTAGGGCTGATCTATTTATCTATTTCCCTTCTAGGATTTTTATATTATCTGCATTACGTTTTTCCTTACCACGTGGAAATAGTAGATACGTTAACCGAGGAAACCTATTATTCAGCATACTATGAAGCCTTCTTTGCCTTGTTTTTATTAGGTTTTATTATTTATGCTGTGTTACAGAGTAGTAAGTTGTCCGAGCAGCTTTTGAGTCATAAGAATATAGAACTTCAGCGTCAAAATGAGTTGATTCGCTCTAGAGATGAAGAGAAAACAATTATGTTAAAAGAGATACATCATAGAGTAAAGAACAATCTGCAAGTCATCACAAGCTTATTGAGGCTTCAAATGTATGAAATTGATAGTAATGAAGAGGCTGAAAAATTCAATGACAGTATCAATCGTGTTATGACCATGTCTTTGATTCACGAAAAGATGTACCAATCTGAGGAACTGTCTCGGATAAATCTTCATGAATACTTTACTGGACTATCAAATGATCTTTTAGATTCATATCAAACCGATATGAATGTTGATCTCAGTATTAATCTACACATAGATAAGGTTGGACTTAAGTCTATCGTTCCGCTAGCCTTGATCTATAATGAATTATTCTCTAATTCACTAAAGCATGCATTTGAAAATATAGATGAGCCTAAGATTCAAGTAAGTTTAAATTATGGGGAAGTGGGTTATTTTGTTTTTGTTTATCAAGATAATGGTGCCTGGAAAGAGAATGTGCGTTCTAAGTCATTCGGAAGTGAATTGATTGCATCTTTGACAAGTCAACTTGAGGGAGAAATGAAAATCACGACTTCACCTCAAACAAGATATGAATTCAGGTTTAAGCAACTTGATATATAAGTTGTAGATAATCAGAGTCTTCAGGCGCTAAGCGAGCAAACGGTAAATTTTTTTTAATTTTTTTTATTCTGAACTCTTGTGGTTTTAAAAAATGCACCTATATTTGCACTCGCTTCACAACGGAGAAGCAATAGAATTAAAAAGAACATTACAAAATAAAGCAACTTCGGTTGTCGTTGACTGTTGTCAACAATATAAGTTTATTTTGGTCTGGTAGTTCAGTTGGTTAGAATACCTGCCTGTCACGCAGGGGGTCGCGGGTTCGAGTCCCGTCCAGACCGCCAGTACGAAAGTACAAAAATTAA
>CBFHJL010000197.1:0-668 GCA_965656195.1 Brumimicrobium sp.
TGAAGAATATTTCAAAAGAAAAGCCGTTTTCTCTAATGAGAAAGACGAGGAGTTTGATGATAATGATGAAAGGTCAATGTTCTTCTGTAGAGGAGTCTTGGAAACTGTGAAAAAGCTCGGGTGGAAACCTGATGTTATACACTGCCATGGTTGGATGACTTCCTTGATGCCAATGTATATCAAGGACATCTATAACAATGATCCTCATTTTGCTGATACAAAAGTTGTTTATTCTCTCTACAATAATGAGTTTAACAAAAATTGGGATGGCAAATTCTCAGAGAAACTTAAGTTTGAGGGCTTCAATGATTCGATTATTGACTCTGTCAAAGGAGGGGATTTTACAAGTTTGAATAAAACTGCAATGAAGTACTCTGATGGTGTTGTCATGGGAAGTGAAGCACTGAATGATGAATTGAAGAAATCTTTTGACGATGCTCAGGGGTTGAAAATGGAATACGAATCGGAAGAAGTCCAACCAAAGCTCATGAGTGAGTTTTTTGATAAAGTGATTGAAGAAGAAGCGATAGTTCAATGAGAATTAAAAATGAAATAAATTTTAGAATGTGGCGGAAAGTGTTTTTACTTTCCGCTGCTTTTTTTATTGTTGTTTCGGCGGCAGTAGGTTGTAAGAAGAAAAGGAATCCTGTAGGAGCTGATGCATTGCC
>CBFHJL010000197.1:675-2532 GCA_965656195.1 Brumimicrobium sp.
TCCGCTGCTTTTTTTATTGTTGTTTCGGCGGCAGTAGGTTGTAAGAAGAAAAGGAATCCTGTAGGAGCTGATGCATTGCCGCCTGGCTCTGAAATGAGTTCTGCAGGAGTGGATACTTTCTCGCTAATAACATATGTTGTTGGTGAGGACTCCGTTATTTCAATGGACCCTCAGTTCAACCTTTTAGGTTCGTACAATGACCCTGTGTTCGGTCCGGTTGATGCTGGATTCTATACGCAAATCACGCTATCAGGGTTTTCTCCCGATTTTGGAGATTTTAATGATATCATTATGGACTCCTGTGTTTTAGCTTTTGAGTTTGGAGGTTATTATGGTGAGATCTCTGAACAATTATTTGAAGTTTATGAGGTGACGGATGAACTTACAAGAGACTCCACTTATTATCATTATTCTTCTGCTTCTACTGATATTCAACAACTAGTTCCCACTGCGAATAATGAAGGTTTGATTACGCCGAATCCATTAACCTCTGCTATTGTTGGTGATGACACACTCAATCCTCAGTTGAGAATCCCCATGGATACTACTTGGGCTAGGGATTTGTTGGTGTTGGCTTCAAATTCTGCGGATGACGAATCATTTCTTGCAGGTATGAATGGACTAAATGTTCGGGTTAATAATGGCACGCAAAGCTCTAATGAAGGTGGAATATTTTATCTAACTTCTGCGACATCTGCATCCAAATTAACTGTTTATTATACTATTAATGGAGAGCAGCAGGAGTTTGATTTCCTCATATCGAATAGCGGAATAGATTTTAATAGGGTTATTTTCGATTATGCTTCTACTCCAGTTGAACAAGTTATAAATGATTCCACTTTGGGACAGGATATTTACTATGCTCAATCCTTTGTGACAAGAGCTAAAGTAGACTTTCCGACATTAAATAATTTGCCTAAAGACATTATTATACATGAAGCTACATTAGAATTGCCTTTGAGTTATTTTACGGGCGACAAACTCTACCCAAGTTCAGAAGTCTCTGTAAGTGCTGAACTATTTGAGGGCGATGATACCAAGTATATCATTGATCCTAACGTACCGTTCAGTCAAACGTCAAAATCATACAAGGTAGATCTCAGGTCTTATGTACAAAATGTGTTGAATGGTGAAGTTCAGAATAAAGGTCTATTTATTGCACCGCGTCTGTTCAATACAACCACTGAACGTATAATATTTAATGGTCCAAATACCCTTAATAAAAAAGCGCCTAGATTAAATATTGTTTACACAAAACTTTAATATCTTTCGCTAAAATTATTTAAAACTTATGTGTGGAATTGTTGCTTATATTGGCCAAGAACAGGCTTTTCCTATTGTGCTCAAAGGTTTGAAAAGACTTGAGTATCGCGGATATGATAGCGCCGGAATTGCTTTGTTGGAAGATGATGAGATAAAGAATTATAAGAGACAGGGAAAGGTCGCAGAATTAGAGTCTTTTACTAATGATAAGAACATAAAAGGAACAGTTGGTATAGGTCATACTAGATGGGCTACACATGGTCTTCCGAATGATGTTAACGCCCACCCTCATACTTCTGGTGACGGAAGCATAGTACTTATTCATAATGGAATAATAGAAAATTATGATATCCTAAAGGAAGGATTGATTTCTCGTGGGCATCAATTTCAAAGTGAGACGGATACAGAGGTTTTAGTTCACCTAATTGCTGATATCAAGAAGAACGAAGGTGTTTCTACGGCTGAAGCAGTTCGTTTAGCTTTAAATAATGTGATCGGTGCTTATGCCATTGTAGTAATGTGCAAAGATAACCCTGATCAACTTATCGCTGCGAGAAAAAGTAGCCCTTTAGTTGTTGGAATTGGAAAGAAAGG
>CBFHJL010000198.1:0-2452 GCA_965656195.1 Brumimicrobium sp.
GTGGTTTTGGAAGTACTGGAAAAAAATAAAAGATGAAAATAATCGTACCTATGGCGGGACGTGGATCTCGCCTTCGACCACATACATTAACAGTTCCAAAACCATTGGTTCCCGTAGGAGGTAAACCAATTGTGCATAGATTGGTAGAAGATATTGCTGCAGTATGTAGTGAGCCTATCGAAGAAATCGCCTTTGTCATTGGTGATTTTGGAAAAGAGGCTGAAGATGAATTAATCAAAGTAGCTGAAAGTCTTGGAGCAAATGGAAGCATATTCCATCAAACTGAACCACTTGGTACTGCCCACGCCGTTCTATGTGCAAAAGAAAAACTTGAAGGGCCTGTTGTTGTAGCCTTTGCGGATACACTTTTCAAGGCAGATTTTAAAATCGACCCAAATGATGATGGGATTCTATGGGTAAAACAGATAGATGACCCAAGTGCTTTTGGTGTGGTCAAAACAAATGAAAACGGCGAGATTATTGATTTTGTTGAAAAACCACAGACGTTCGTCTCAGACTTAGCCATGATTGGGATTTATTATTTCAAAAATGCCGAAGACCTGAGAGTTGAATTGGAGTATCTTATTGATAACGATGTCATAAAGGGAGGAGAGTATCAGCTGCCTGACGGTTTGAGAAGACTAACAGAAAAAGGCAAAAAGTTCAAGCCAGGGAAAGTAATTGAATGGTTGGACTGCGGTAATAAAAAAGTTACTGTTCAGGCCAATCAGCGTATACTTGAATTTGACCAAGAAAGAGGAGTGGAACTTGTCCATCCTTCAGCCAAAGTTGAAAACTCGATTGTAATTCCACCTTGCTTTATTGGAAAGAATGTAGTCATTAAAAATTCAGTTATCGGACCGCACGTATCCGTAAACACTGATAGTGAAATAGATAGCTCTGTCGTCAAGAACACGATTATTCAGAGTAGGACCTCCTTGAAAAATGCGAATCTTGCAGATAGTATGATCGGAAATAACGCAAAAGTTCATAAGAAAACAGAAGACTTGAGTCTAGGAGATTACGGTGTTATCGAATAATGCGCACTTCCGGTTACATATCATTTCTCGTGATACTGCTTTTTGCAGTGAGCATTACGTATGGCCAGAAAAATGAATCTTTAAAAGAGGAGTCTCTAGATGATCTGGAGGCTCTTTCCTCTAAGGACTTTCCATATATAGAAAAGTTTCATGAGGCAGTGAGAGAAAAACTCTCAGGTAATATTGATGAAGCAAAAACTCTTTTTGAAGGGTGCCTTGAACAAAGGTCTAATGATGATGCGGTTCATTTTGGATTGGCAGAGATTGCTAAAGAGCAGAATCAACCAAAGGTAGCGCAATTCCATTTTGAAAAAGCTTATGAACTTGATGAAAGAAACATCGTATATCTTCAAGAGCTAGCTTATATAGCCTATGAGCAGGGACAGTTTGAAAATGCAGCACTATACTATGAAAAGTTGGTAGATTGTCAGCCTAGAAACGTTGATTGGATTTACGGGTACAGTCAAGTTCTCATCTATAATAAACGCTATGAGGATGCAGTAAATATGCTGGAAAAACTGCAGGACCAAGTGGGTATTGTTCCCGAAATTATGATGATGAAGGCAGATCTTTACCAAGAGATAGATCAACTTGATAAAACCGAAAAGACCTTACTTGAATTATGCAATGAATACCCTGAGAACAAAGAGGCACTTCAAACACTCATATTGTTCTATGAGAAGAATGATATGCCTGAGAAAGCAAAAAATGTAATCCTTGAGCTCGCTTCCGCTAATCCTGAAAATATGCTCTTTCAAATGAAGTTAGCTTCAATTTATGCTGAGTCAGGAGATCAAGAAAAGTTGATGAATACGTTAAAACCTATCATCGCTAGTGATGAGGTGAATATATCTGACAAGATATTTCAGATTGAACAGTTGTTAACCTTTTTTAAAGTAGAGAAACTACAATTGTTGGAATTAACTACAACGTTGATTGAGATGAATGGAGAAGAGCCGTCTGCAGGACTATTACATGCGGAGGTCTTAACCCAAAACAATCGATCTAAAGAGGCTTTACCTTTTTACAGAAAATCACTTGACAATAGTGGGGACCAGTTTGAGGTGTGGACAACGGTTTTAGCTTTCGAGAGTGCTTATAAAGACTACTATGCGTTGTATGAAGATGGTCAGAAAGCTTTGACTTATTTTCCAAATATGCCATTCGTATATTATGCAGCAGCTGAAGGTGCTATCTATACTGATAAAGCAGAAGAAGCGCTCGATATTTTATCGGCAGGTGAACTGTATGTGCTGGATGATAAGCAACAAAAAGCGAGGTTCTCTATGAGACGTGGTGAGGCCTATTTTGCGCTCAAGGAGTACAAAAAAGGAATTCAGGAATTTGAAAAGGCATTATCTATTTCTCCAGAACGAATGATTCGGGTTAATTATGCATTGTGTTTGGCTAAG
>CBFHJL010000199.1:0-2417 GCA_965656195.1 Brumimicrobium sp.
CCTCAAGAAGCTTTTGAGAAAAAAAGTGAATTAAAAGTTTATTTCTCAGGTGTAGAAGTTGAAAACGAAAAGGTTTTTCCACACAATAGCGACATTTTAAGTCAAAGTATTGCTTACACTGAAAAAATAATTTTACCATATAATAAGCGAAGCCTTAAGCTATTATTTTTTGCCAACGATTTAAGTAATCCTGAGCGTATAGAATATAAATATACAATGAAGGGTGACGACGATGTTCAAGAGGAGCTTGGAGCTAATAATGAGCTTAGGTTTGCCAGTATTGCACCAGGCATTTATGAACTTTCTGTCTATGCTAGAACAATGAATGGCACTTGGAATGATGCGCCTGCAAAACTTTTAATCGAGGTAGAAAAACCATTTTGGTTAACTTGGTGGTTTTTAGTTACAATTGGAGTAATAATTCTTTTAATTGTTCTATTAATGGTTAGAAAAAGTATTGATAAGGAGCGAAGACAGCAGGTAAAACTTGAAATGAAGATTGCTGAACGGACAAGAGAGTTGAGAAGAAAGACTGAAAAAATAGAGCATCAAAAAACACGACTTGAGGCTCAAACTAAAGAGCTTGCTCAGGAAAAAGAGAAATCAGAAAGGTTATTAAATAATATTTTGCCTAAAGAGACAGCTAGTCAGTTGAAGAAAGACGGACGTTCAGCCGCACGGGACTTTAGTATGGTTTCAATAATGTTTACTGACTTCGTTGGGTTTACAAAAATTTCTGAAAATATGAAAGCAAAGGATCTTGTAACGATCCTGGATAAGCACTTTAGGAAGTTTGATGATATTATAGAAAAGAATGATTTAGAGAAGATAAAGACCATTGGAGACGCATATATGTGTGCAGGGGGTGTTCCTATTAGAAATAAAACAAACCCTATTAATACGGTTCTAGCGGCGGTTCAGATAAAGCATTATATGCTCGATCAAAAAGAGAAAATGATCGAAAGAAATGAACCTTACTGGAAGTTGCGAATAGGAATTAATACAGGAGCCGTTTCAGCGGGTGTTATAGGAACAAAAAGATATGCTTATGATGTTTGGGGAAGCACAGTGAATAGAGCTCAACGAATGGAGCAAATGTGCGATCCCGAGACAATAGCAGTAACGGAAGACACGTTTGAGCATATAGAGCCTTATTTTGAATGTAAAAAAGTAGGTAAGGTTGTAAGTAAAAGTGGGCTCAAGATAATGATGTATGAAGTTATATCAATAAAGCCTGAACTTTCTTTATATGGCAAGGGAGTTGAACCAAACGATGCTTTCCATAAGCTCGTCAACTTGCATCATTACAGTAAGATAAACTATTACAAAGCAGAACGTTTTATTCTTTCTAAGTTAAAGAAAGAGCTTAGCTCAAAACTACATTATCATTCGTACGACCACTCCAAAGATGTAACGAGACAAGCAGAGCGTATTGCTATTGGAGAAGGTATTACTGATGAAGACCTCTTTTTGTTAAAGTCCGCAGCATCATACCACGATGCAGGGTTTGTTGAAAAATATGATAAAAATGAACCTATCGGTGCTCGTATGGCTGAAGAAATTTTACCAAATTTTGGTTATACCCCAGCACATATTGAAAGAATTAAAGAACTCATTTATGTAACCCAAATACCTCATCAACCGAAGAATAAATTGGAGGAAATAATCTGTGATGCTGACCTGGATTATCTAGGAAGAGATGATTTTCATGAAATAGCAGATAGATTGCGTCTTGAACTTAAAGAGCATGGAAAGATTAATAGTGATAAAAAGTGGGATGAAATACAAGTTAGCTTTTTAACTCAGCATAGATACTTTACACATACTTCCATAGAGACAAGAAAAGCTAAGAAAAAGCAAAATCTAGAAGAGATTAAAGCTCGAATAAAAAAAGACGATTACGCAGACTAAAAGTGTTTTTATCATTAATCTCAAACAAGAGTTCATAAAAAAGCCGTTATCTATAATTAGATAACGGCACTCTATATTTTATGATACGTTTTATCTAAGAGAATAGCACACTACTTCCGTAAGGCGTCTCTATTGGGTTAACTACGAGTGTTGGTATTTGAGCATCATTTGTGATCATATACTGCTCGTAATTAGAACCAAAAGCACCTAAGTAATTGCTTTTATTCTGATTCATGATAGCAATTAAATCTGCATCCTTACTTACAGCAAGTTTAACAACTTCTTTGTCAAACCCACTACTTGGAGCTAACGTTGCCGTCATTTCTATATTACGTTCTGAGAAAAACTTCTTAGCAAACTTAACATTTGCTTGAACTTTGTGCTTCAAAAATTCGTCGGATTCGTCAGGTGTAATAACATGTACTCTTGACTTAAAGTACTTTGCCATTGATGCAACGATAGCAAGCTTCTGCTTTGTTTCTTTATTAAGGTCAAGAGGCGCAACG
>CBFHJL010000200.1:0-2324 GCA_965656195.1 Brumimicrobium sp.
TTTTTCTCTAGAACTGCCCTTATGTATATATACATGGGACATATGCGTTTCAAAGACACACAACCCTATGAGGAGGGTTTTTGGAAGAAAAACAACATTGACATCATTCAGGACTATGTTGAGAATATAGATTATCAAAACAAAACATTAAAGCTTTCAAGCACATCATCACTTTCTTACGACAAGCTTATTCTGGCTGTAGGTTCAAAGCCCAATAAATTCGGTTGGAAAGGTCAAGACTTAAAAGGTGTTCAAGGTCTTTATTCGAAAAATGATCTCGAACTTATGGAAGAGAATACTAAAAATATATCTTCAGCAGTAATAATAGGAGGAGGACTTATTGGTGTAGAGATGGCAGAAATGCTAATGACCAGAAATATAAACGTGACATTTCTAATACGCGAAGATCGATTTTGGGGAGGAGTACTTCCGAAAAAAGATGGAGAGCTCGTTAAACGGCACATGGAAAAACACCACGGTCTTAACCTTAGATTTAAAGAAGAACTCGAGGAAATTGTCGCAGATAGCGAAGGTAAGATCAATCATATAATCACTAAAAATGGTGAAAAGATTTCATGTCAATTTGTAGGACTGACGGCAGGTGTTCAACCAAATATTGAATTCATTAAAGGCACGGAACTAGAAACCAATAGAGGTATCCTTGTTAACCCTGACCTATCGACCAACGTCAAAGACGTTTATGCCATAGGAGATTGCGCTGAGTTCAAAAATCCAAATGGTAAACGCAAATCTATTGAACAAGTTTGGTATACCGGCAGGATGATGGGAGAAACAATCGCTCAAACAATTTGTGGTAAACCAATAAACTATGAACCAGGAAACTGGTTTAATTCTGCTAAATTCTTTGACTTGGAATACCAGACTTATGGATGGGTTTGGAACGAACTAAAAGAAAATGAGAAAGAGTTTATCTGGTCAAATGAAGATAAAGAACTTTTGCTTCACTTTGTTTTTGATAAAGAATCGCATGCCATCAAAGGTGTAAATACATTTGGAATACGTTTACGTCATGAAGTATTCGATCATTGGCTTACGGAAAACTTAAAAATTGAGGACGTTCTAAGTAATCTTAGATCTGCTAACTTCGATCCGGAATTTTACAAAAGATACGAAAACGAGATTCTGAACGAATTCAATCAAACATTTCAATCGAATGTAAAGTTGAAGAAATCCAACTGGTGGAAAAACGTTATAAATACTTAAACTATGTCAACAATGCTCAATCAGTCCGTTTCAGGAGATACCACTTCACTCAATGCACAGCAAAAGATGGCTGCAGCAACGGGCATGTTAGGTTTCATCATACTTCTATTAGCTTCATTCAATGTCAGCTTCCGACCACTCTGGATTTGGTTAACACTCTCATTAGTATCGATATCCGCAGGTATCTTGTGGTATACTAAGGCAACGTATTCTGGACAAACGGCTGGAATAAAAAACGATGGAACATTTTTCAGATCACTTACGTCTCGAGGCCTCTATGGTTATTTAGTGGGAGTTTCGCTTACATCTTTCTATATCATACTTTATTTCTATCCGGAATACATTGGTTTAAATAAAGGAGAAAACGGTGGATTGATTCAACTGTTTGATCCTCTTAGTACAACCCTTAGTGGCAACCCTGCAAGTCAATGGTTTGTGTATGGAACACTTTATACTCTAGCCATCCTCTTCTTCGGAGCTAAATACATTATAAAATACCGTCACAGTAAGTATCACATCACACGTACACTCTCTGTGATGTTCTTTCAATTGGCTTTCGCTTTCTTAATTCCAGAATTCATGGCCAGATTAAATGGAGATTCTCTTAATCTACCCTATTACGACCTGAAAAACATTTGGCCTTTAAACTATTATAATTTTGATCAGTATCGTGTAGATCAAATGATAAACTCAGGCACCATCGGATTAGCCCTGCTTATTTTCGGAGTTGTGTCAATCTTTATCATTACACCTATTCTCACTTATTTTTATGGGAAAAGATGGTACTGCTCGTGGGTTTGTGGATGTGGAGGCCTCGCAGAAACAGCAGGAGATTCTTTTCGCCATTTGAGTGATAATTCAACCAGGTCATGGAAAATTGAACGTTGGTTGATCCATGTTGTTGTTGTATTTATCACTATTTCTACAACTGCCGTTATCCATTCCTATCTTGGAACTGACACGACTAAATACTGGCTAACTAAGTCAAGCTTCTTATGGATTGTTGGAGGTATTCTCTCATTGGTATTCACATGGGTAATGATTTTCAAAAGAGATAAACTGCAAAAGGACGCACAATACGGCGCAATCGGCTTTTTTGT
>CBFHJL010000201.1:0-2264 GCA_965656195.1 Brumimicrobium sp.
TAATTTTTTCATTTTAGATAATTTTCTTATTTATCAAGGAGTTAGATGCCTTTTAAAACTAACCTTTATAGCGCAGTTTGCAAATATTGAGCCGCAATAATTCACTATATTTCATGTTGAAATTTATTTTCTAAAAAGGACCTTAATTATTTCGTAGTTTATCATTTCTCAGCTTTCAATGCAATCTTAAATAAATTGAAATACACCCTTCCTTTTCGTTTCCACAATAATTACGATATTTATATCCAATTTTAGAAATTCAGACCGATATGGGAAGAGAGATGGAAGAAAAGAACGAAAAGTTGTTAGCGAAACGTGATGAAGCCAAGCTTGGTGGAGGAGAGAAGCGTATTGAAGCACAACATAAAAAAGGAAAACTAACGGCTCGAGAGCGAATAGAATTACTTATTGATGAGGGTTCTTTTCAGGAATTGGGCATGTTCGTTGAACATCGTTCTCAAGATTTTGGTCTGGATAAACAAAAAATTGCAGGTGATGGTGTGATCACAGGGTATGGAACTATTCATGGTCGCCCAGTATATGTTTTCTCGCAAGACTTCACGGTTTTAGGAGGATCGCTTTCTGAAACACATGCGGAGAAGATCTGTAAGATTATGGACCTTGCTTTGAAAAGTCAAACTCCGTTGATCGGATTGAATGATTCTGGAGGTGCTAGAATACAAGAAGGAGTTGTTTCCCTTGCAGGATATGCAGATATCTTCTACAGAAATACAAGAGCTTCAGGTGTAATTCCACAATTGAGTGTTGTGATGGGGCCTTGTGCTGGAGGAGCAGTTTATTCTCCTGCGTTGACAGATTTCATCTTTATGGTGGAGGATACCTCATATATGTTTGTAACAGGTCCTAATGTTGTAAAAACAGTAACACACGAGGAAGTAACTTCGGAAGATTTAGGTGGAGCGAAAGCCCATGCTGAGAAATCAGGAGTGAATCACTTTACGAGTGCAAATGATGTGACTGTTTTGAAAGAAGTACGTGATTTGATGTCTTACCTACCTCAAAATCATAACTCATTAGCTCCGCATACAAAGGGTTTTAAATTTGATAAAAAGAAACTAGATACGATTGCAGGAATTCTTCCTGACAATTCAAATATGCCTTACGATATTCGTGAAGTCATTGATTGTGTAATCGATGATGAATCTTTCCGTGAGGTACACAAAGATTTTGCAACGAACATTGTTGTTGGTTTCGCTCGCGTAGAAGGAAGAACTGTAGGTGTTGTAGCAAACCAGCCGGTATCACTTGCTGGAGTTTTAGACATAGATTCCTCTCGAAAAGGTGCACGATTTGTGCGATTCTGTGATGCATTTAATATTCCATTATTAACATTCGAAGATGTACCAGGATTCTTACCAGGAACAGACCAGGAATGGAATGGGATCATTGCACACGGAGCAAAATTATTATATGCATTTAGTGAAGCAACAGTTCCGCGAATTACGATCATTACGCGTAAGGCATACGGTGGAGCTTTTGATGTAATGAACTCTAAAAATATTGGTGCTGACTTGAACTTTGCATGGCCATCTGCAGAAATTGCAGTAATGGGTGCGAAAGGAGCTGCTGAGATCATTTTCAGGAGAGAGATCGCTGCGGCAGAAGACCCAGAGGCAAAACTCATAGAGAAGGAAGCTGAGTATGCAGAGAAATTTGCAAACCCTTACCGTGCAGCAGAAAGAGGTATTATTGATGATGTGATTAAGCCTGCTGAGACTAGAGCTAAGGTTGTAGCAGCATTTAAAATGTTGGAAAACAAGAAAGAAGAATTACCTGCTAAGAAGCATGGAAATATTCCGATGTAGGCTTAGATATGAATCAAATATTCCATTAAAAAATAGACTATGAGCAATTTCAAACTAGTTATTCCCATTGATTTTAGCAATGCTTCTCGAGAAGCGATTCAATATGCAGCTAATTTATCAAGCAACGAAAAGGATCAGATTATTTTGGTTCATGTCTTACACAATGATTCAGAGAAAGAAGCGAAAAACAAGCTGAATGATCTTGCAAAGGAAGAGCTGGTTAGCTATAAAGGTACTACATCAACTGCCGTGATTACAGGAGAGATAGAAGATGATATAGGGGCTTATGCTGAAGCTGAAAAAGCCAATTTTATTGTAATGGGTGTTCATGAAAACACCTTTTTCGATAAATTACTTGGTAGCAGAGCTATGAATATTATCGAGTATACCAAAGTCCCATTTATCACTGTGCAAGAAGGCTCTAAATACGAGAAAATT
>CBFHJL010000202.1:0-2228 GCA_965656195.1 Brumimicrobium sp.
TTATTAACCATCACAGCGGCGATGTGCAACTGATAGCGATCATTGGAATCAGCATAACTAACTTTAGAGCTCAATTTTTGTGCAAGATTAAAAAGTTCCTTCCCAAATGAAGGGTCGTAAGCTTCTATGAGAAACGGAATGTTGTTGAGGTTTATTTGTTTTCCAACAGAAAAGGTTTGTAAAGGGTAAAAGACTCCTATTTTTTTTCTTTGAGGTAGCTGATCTAATCTAACACTGCCAGATGTGTAAGCTATTGGAATGTTTGGGTCCAGCTTAGAAATAATAGAGGATATAGCGTCGTCAACGACTGAAATGATTACTAAATCAACTTTAGACTTGTCAATAGATTCAATTGAAGATATAATAGGACAATTAATCGCCTGTGCTATATTTCTAGCATTTTGCGTGGTGCGGCTCCAAACTCCTTTTATGTTGATTTTTGCATCAATTAGTCCATGAGCTAAATGATGGCCAACATTGCCCGTACCGATTACTACAATGTTTTTTATGTCTTTCATGCGTCGATAAAAGTACAATTGTTGGTTTTATTCTCCCAAAAAAAAACAGAATAGCTTAAGAAAGCGTTCATCATTATGTATTTTTGTATTCAAATCTAAGGATTAATGATAGATCGATTGTTGAGAGAATTATTCTCTATGCGTATGATGGCTTTGGGCCTTCTAATATTTCTGGTTGCAATCGCTATGGCGACTTTCATTGAGTCTGATTATGGCACGCCAGCATCAAAAATTGCAGTTTATAATGTTCTATGGTTTGAGATACTATTGCTGTATTTGTCACTCTCTTTAATCGTAAACATCTTCAAATACAAGATGTATACCCGAGAAAAAGCTGCACTGTTTGCTTTTCACCTATCCTTCTTGCTGATAATAATTGGTGCTGCCTTGACGAGATATGTTGGTTTTGAAGGGCAAATGAGGATTAAAGAGAATCAAACTTCTAATGTGATTTTTAGTTCTAGTCCATATTTGTCAATAAAAGCAAATGATGGTAAAAATCAATTTACTTACTTAGAACAACGTTGGATGTCGGAGGGAGTGGAGAATCCGTTTAAAGTAGATTTTCAGCTGCCTGAACAACCAGAGGTAAGCGTTGAATACGTTAGCTACAAAGAAAATATGATCGACTCCATAGTGCAAGCTGATTCGTTGGATGGTGAGGCTTTAGAGTTCGTAATACGAGGAAAGTCTACCTATTTGTTTGAAGGTGATCAAATGGCCATTGGAGAAATGAACTTCTCATTTGATAAGGATGGTGCAATACCCGGAGTTAAAATTTGGGAGGACAAAGGCCAGGTTTATATCCAGTCGATAAAACCATTTGAGCGTGTAGATATGATGAAATTATCAGTGGAAGATCGAATGAGTAATCGATTGGACTCATCTAAGGTGGATCAGATCCCTGCAGATACTGCAGTAAGATTCTTATCATCTCAGCTTTACATGTTCCCCGGAGAAAGTATAATGTTTAAAGAGTACAAGCGTAACATAGCTAAAGTATCGATGAGAGCAGAAACTAAAGATGCCGGTGAAAACCTTTTAACCGTTCGTTTAAGTTCTCAAGGAAAAGAAAAGCTAGTGACTTTTGCCGGAGGACCTCAGTTGATTATGGGAGATAATATGACTCAATTTGCGGGCTTAAACTTTCAGTTAGGTTATGGAGCCAAGCCAATAGAAGTACCTTTTTCAATTACATGTAGAGATTTTCAATTGGATAGGTATCCTGGATCAGATATGGCGAGTTCTTATGCTTCAGAAGTTACGCTAAACGACACGATTGATGACTACAGCAGAGATCAGCGAATATTCATGAATAATGTAATGGATTATAAAGGCTACAGATTCTTTCAGTCGAGTTATTTTCCAGATGAATCAGGAACGATCCTGAGTGTGAACTATGATTGGTGGGGAACAAATGTGTCATATCTCGGATATTTATTGATGTCTATAGGTATGATTCTTTCGCTGATTTCTCCAGTTGGACGTATGAAGAATTTGAATGAATTGATCAGAAAATCAAGGAAAAACCGAAATAAGATGATCAAGACTTTGGCATTATTTGTAATGCTAGGTTTTTCTTCGGGCACCGTTTTGGCTCATGGAGATGATACCTCTCACGTTCATGAGGACCATGAGCATGTAGATGATCACAACCATGATCACGACCACGACCACGACCACGACCACGACCACGACCACGATCATGAA
>CBFHJL010000203.1:0-2213 GCA_965656195.1 Brumimicrobium sp.
ATACTGGTCCTCATAATCAATATCGAATCGTTCCAGCAGTTCTATATACTCTTTCTGAAAAGATCGTTTGGCATGATGCTCTTCTTGACGCTCAATATATTTTATAACGTTTTCCACACTTGACTCGCTATGAGAGAATGCTCCATATCCAGACTGCCAAGAAAACTTTTGAGGGGTCAGATTATTCTGATTGATCCAGCCAGATGATAGACTCTTTACTCTTTGAAGGACTCGGGATAATTGAACATCTGGTTTGAGAAGAAACAAGCAATGAACATGATCTTCGACACCATTTACTATGATTACACGACATCCTTCGTCGTTGATAATTTTACCCATATTTCGAAACATTCGTTGTCTCCAATCTCTCGACAACAGGGCTTTACGATGTTTCACACCAAAAACGGCATGAACGTACATTTTCACGTATGAATTAGGCATTTTGTTAAGTTTCCTACTTAAGATATAGAAAAAATTCATTTGTAAAACAGGAATTTTGTTTTTTCTTGTCGTACCTATGGCACTCACCTTCATCTTAGAAGTTTCGCAACGACGCCATTCTGTCGTCGTGCGAAATTCATCGTGCCGCTGGCACTTCACAGTGTCTCAAAAAACACCATCTTCAACAGAGAATGCCATAAGCATGATTCAACCCAAGATGGTCGAAGACCTTCAGTGAGCACGACAGTGCGAACCCCAAGTGCCTCCGGCATGATATAAACCACACCCCTACTCTTCTAGCGAAAAAAAATCATAGCAATACCTTAACTAACCTATAATCTCCGAAAACATAAATAAATGCCATAAGCATGATTCAACCCAAGATGGTCGAAGACCGTCAGCAAGCACGACAGAGTGAACCCAAGTGCCGTAGGTACGTTCTAAAAGACGAGACGATTCTTCAAGCTAATCATAAAGCTCCTTTCCTAACTCTTCCTGAACATCCCAAAAAAGATGCTCAAAATCAACAACCTGATCTTTTTCAACTTTCACACCTTCTTTTTCAAGTAATTCTTGCATCTTGGAATCCGTCTCAAAATGCATTTTACCCGTCAATAACCCAACTCGATTCAATACGCGATGCGCAGGTATATCTGGATGTTTATGAGAAGCATTCATAGCCCAGCCAACAATTCTGCTCGACTTCGGAGTACCTAATGCCTTGGCTATACTTCCGTAACTAGTTACTCTACCTTTTGGAATCAAGCGAACGACCTGATAAACCTGCTCAAAAAAATCTTTAGTTTGTTCGCTTACTTTCATTACTAGTTAATTCTAAACTGACAATACTTGATCTGATGACCGCGTTGGGTAAATAACTCTTCGTAGTGTGTTTTGATGTGTAGAATATCATGAATATCGTCAGGCATTTCCTGAATATCTCCGTAGAGATCCCAGGTAAAAAAGCTACAATCGTAACCGTGCTCTTTTATTTGCTCCTCTGTGGATTCAAATAATACATCACTATCTGTTTTGAGATGTACCTTACCTCCAGGCTTCAAAATCTTTCGATATCGATCGATGAATATTTTAGAGGTCAACCGTTTATTCGGTTTATTGGGCTGAGGATCTGAGAAAGTCAACCAGATCTCATCTACTTCATTCTCTCCAAAGAGTCGATCAATAAAATCAACTTTTGTTCTCAAGAAAGCAACGTTTTCTATTCCTTGTTCAATACATTCTGTTGCTCCAACATACATTCGAGCCCCTTTGATATCTACTCCTATAAAATTTTTTTCGGGATACTTCTTCGCTAGGCCGACTGCATATTCTCCCTTTCCACAACCTAGTTCTAAAACAATAGGATGGTCATTTTTGAAAACATCTTTACGCCAATTCCCTCGATATCCTGTTTTATCATTTTTGATATCGTCCATCGATGGTTCGAAAACGTGATCCATCTTCTTCATTTCATCAAAACGAAACAATTTGTTTTTAGCCATTTTTATTAACTTGTACTGCAAAAATAGAAATCTTCTCATTGAAGTGTATCAAGCTCCTTTAAATTCAATCCGGAATAAACGTATTTTACTAAGTCCTCTCAATTGGGGGCTTGGTCATGTAACGCGTTCCATCCCGATTATCAAAGAGTTAATTAAGCACAACGAAGTTTATATCTGTTGTGATGAGGAGCAAGAAAAAATCTATAGGCATTACTTCCCTTCTCAATGGTACATTCCTCATTCTGGATACCCTTTTAAGTTTAATGGAAA
>CBFHJL010000204.1:0-2130 GCA_965656195.1 Brumimicrobium sp.
AGAATATAGTTGCATACTCACAACCAATAACTCCGGCCCCAATAATAACCATTCGCTTAGGTAATTCCTCTATGTTTTCTATTCCGTCACTCGTGAAGATCCTCTTTTCATCTACATCAATGTTTGGTAGTTTCCGAGGAGAACTACCTGTCGCGATTACGATGTTTTCGCCGAAAACAATTTTTGTTTTACCATCGCTTTCGATCTCTAATTCATGATCAGAAATAAATTTAGCAGTACCTCTTTCCTGCGCAAAATGACAGTTGTCAGTTTCATGCTGCAAAAGTTTAACGTGACATGAGTATTGAAATTTACGTTCAAATATCGCTTCGTCTAAATTTGTTTTGATTTCAGACCATGTAGGTTGATAAGGAGCATGCCCAAATGCAGAGAGGCTCTCGTTGGTACTTCTCACTTTTTGAGAGTGCTCCCAGAGTGTTTTAGAAGAAAGTGCTCCATTGTACAAGCCTGCACCTCCAATTCGTCTTTTTTCGATAAGACAAACTGATTTTCCAAAATCTATTGCTCGCATTGCTGCTGCGTACCCTGCCGGTCCACCTCCAATGACTACAAGGTCATATTTATCCATATTTATTTAAATCTTTGTCAGTTGTAAGAATTAGGAAATGTACTAATTATGAATCGCAAGTTCAATGCATTCTAATAAAAAATAGCTGCCGTTTTTATTCTTTGTAAATTTGTCTTGTGAATTATCAGTCTGATTTAGATAGGGGGATTGCTCAGCGTAAGCAAAATAAGAAGGCAATCCAGCGCATGAAAAGAGTTTCGAGCAAAGAGCTTGATAAGCAGTTTAGGGAAGCGCATGAGGATGTTTTTGAAGAAATAGATTGTTTAGAATGTGCTAATTGCTGTAAGACAACAAGCCCAATTTTTAGAGATGTCGATATCGAGAGATTGAGCAAGCGATTAAGAGTAACTCATACTGAATTTGCAGAGCAGTATCTAATTCTGGATAATGATGGGGATTATGTCTTGAAATCGTCACCATGCGCATTCTTACAAGAAGATAACAAGTGCAGCGTTTACGAGGATCGTCCTAAAGCCTGCCGTGAATACCCTCATACAGATAGAAAGAAAATGCATCAGATCCTTAGCTTAACCATGAAGAATACGTTGGTTTGTCCAGCAGTTGTTCGGATTATGGAGAAAATTCGTTGATTAATCTACCGTAAAGACAACGTAATGAATTGTTCGGCCTTTGTGGTTAACCTCTTTGATTTCTTTTACCTTTTTTAGTTCGGTGTTTTGTTCAAGTTGTTCAAGAGATATTGCCTGTTCAACTACGGCAAACCAATTCTCCCAAATAATAATATCATCCTTCTTTAAATTTGAGAGGTTATATTGATTCAGAAATACTTTTTCATTTGTATCGAAACAGTCTTTATTTAGTAAAGCGCAGAAATAGATGTCTGCAGTTACTAATCTGAATTCAGTGCTGCTATTCAATACGTGGTCTGCTGCTTTTTGTGCTGTTTTCTCTGCTAGCGAATAGTCTAGGTCATGCTCTAGATCAATTGCAGCTGGGTTGGAGGTAAATGGGAAAATGATAAGGTAAGCAAAGAGCAAAAAGCGAAGCGCAAGTCCAACTTTTTTATATGATTTTAGTAAATCGAATATTAGGAAATTTACACCGATCAATCCAATGATTGAAATATACGGGACGACTGAAATCATCACTCTTTTCAGTCCCATTGAATTAAATATGCCAAAGTACCAAAACACGGAGTGAGCAAGAATAAAAGCAAAAACACCTCCATAGATTAAAAAAGTAAGGCTTGAATTGAATCCGTTTTTCCAAGTATTTCTGAACCATGCCACTACACCTATCCAGAAAAATATGTAAAACGGAATGCCAATAACGTAAAGCAACTGTTGTACAAAGTGTAAAGCAGTTCCTTCGCCGTATGTGCTGCTTAGCTTGGCGTAAGGAACCTTATTAAATACCCATAAGAAGTCCCCATAAATTGGGTATCCTGCTACACCATAAATAATAGATCCTAAAGCTAGCAGCGGAAGTCTCTTCCATTGTTTTTTCCAGGCTAAGACAAATCCAAAAATTCCAATGAAAAAAAGTCCTTCTGAACGAATAAAGGGTAAAAAAGAGATTAG
>CBFHJL010000205.1:0-2090 GCA_965656195.1 Brumimicrobium sp.
TCAGCATTTTGAGCTTCCATTTGATCCTCTGAAAAAGGACCTGAAAAAAATGCTGCGATCGTTCCGAAAAAAGAAAAAACCATATTTAACAAACTCAGTACGGCAAGAATAATTAAGAAAGTTGTTGGCTTATTCTTCTTGTTTCCTTGTTCGTCTATAACAGTATATTCAGTCATTGTTTTTTGTTTTTTTTACTATTTAACTAGGTCATTGATAACGAGTTTACTTTCTCTTAGTAAGCCCGACATATAGGTATCATTCTCAATAAATGAAACCCTCTTCCTAAATATATCATAAATGTTTTTGATCTCAACACTTGTCTTGGATGGATCACGGAAATCTAAACCTTGAGCTGCTGTCATTAATTCTATTCCAAGAATCTGTTTTAGATTCTCTTTCACTGTAAATAACTTCGTCGCAGCATTCGCTCCCATACTTACATGGTCTTCTTGTCCATTCGATGAATCAATCGAATCAATTGAAGACGGAGTGCAAAGTTGTTTGTTTTGACTTACAATAGAAGCAGCAGTGTATTGAGCAATCATAAACCCGCTATTCAATCCTGGATTAGCAACTAAAAAAGCAGGTAAGCCTCTTTGTCCGCCTTGTAGTTTGTATACGCGACGTTCAGAAATACTTCCTAGTTCTGCCAGCGCTATTGCCAAGAAGTCCATGGTTATCGCTAAAGGTTGCCCATGAAAGTTCCCTGCTGAAATAACTGTGTCTTCTTCTGGAAATATTGTTGGGTTATCTGTAACAGCATTGATTTCTCGAGTAACAATTTGTTCAGCATAATTTAATGCGTCAAGACTTGCGCCGTGTACTTGAGGCATGCAACGCAGACAGTAAGGATCCTGAACATGTTCCTTATGTTGTTGAATGAGTTTACTTCCTTCTAGCCTTGAATATATTGATTGAGCAACAACGATCTGACCTTCTTGTTTGCGTATTTCATTCACTGAAGGAGTAAAAGGTTCTATTCTACCATCATAAGCCTCGAGTGACATTGCACCAATTGAGTTAGCAAGATTGAGAAGGTTTTTACCCTCATGTACTATATGAGCCATAAATGCGCTCATGAATTGAGTTCCATTTAACAAGGCTAGCCCTTCTTTTGATCTTAACTGGATAGGGGATAGGTCATACTCCTTGATGACGTTAGCGGTAGGAATAACCTGACCGTTGTGATACACATCACCTTCACCAATTAATGCAAGTGCAACATGAGCCAAAGGTGCTAAGTCCCCTGAAGCGCCCAAGCTTCCTTGTTGGTAAACTACAGGTATGATATCATTGTTGTAATAAAAAAGAAGTCTTTCAACTGTTTCTACTTGAGCTCCTGAATGACCAAAATGAAGACCTATTGCTTTCAAAAGAAGCATAGTCTTTACAATATGTTTTGGTACGAGATCTCCAGTACCGCAAGAATGTGATCGAACAAGGTTTACTTGAAGCTCTGCCAATTGAGTTTTGGAGATTCCCTGATCGTAAAGTGAACCAAAACCCGTGTTTACGCCATAAATATGTTCATTAGTTGATTCAACTTTATGGTCCAGAAAATCGCGACAATTTTGGATGGCACCTTTTGCTTGTTCGCTAAGTACTACTTTTTCCCCGCTACCGATAATATTGAATAATTCAGCTAGCGTTAAATGTTCATGATTCAGTTCAACTCTATTCATTTGATATTGAATTTTGCGTAAAATGCATCTACCGAAAGTTCAGTTTGTTCTCCAGAAGCCATGTCCTTAAGGTTGATGATGTTATTATCAACTTCGCTTTCACCGACTATAGCAGTGTATTTTACGTTGCGGTCGTCAGCATATTTGAATTGCTTTTTTAGTTTGGCATCGCTAGGGTAGAGCTCTGCATTCACTCCATGATCCCTTAATTTCTTTACGATAGGTAGACAGTAAACTGTTTCTTTTTCACCAAAGTTGACAAAAAGTACATCTAGCGTTTGTGAAATATCTTCTGGAAACAATTCGAGTTCAGTTAGAACGTCATAAATACGATCCGCTCCGAAAGAAATTCCGACTCCAGATAACCCTGACATACCAAATAAACCAGTAAGATCATCATATCTTCCA
>CBFHJL010000206.1:0-2037 GCA_965656195.1 Brumimicrobium sp.
GCAATCGGCTTTTTTGTAGTAATCATTGCGCTTTTAGGGATACATGGTTTATCAGATACGGATCACATATTTTTGCTTGAGAAAAAAACCATTCGTAGTGGTTATGGCTTCTTGATTGGTTCAATATTTTCTGGAGTTATTGGAACGGGGTTCTATCCTATACTGGGCAATCGAGTATGGTGCAGATTTGGATGTCCAATGGCCGCCATCCTTGGTTTTCAGCAGAAATTATTCTCAAAATTTAGAATCACAACAAATGGAGGGCAATGCATATCATGTGGGAATTGTTCAACATACTGTGAGATGGGAATTGACGTTAGAGCATATGCTCAAAAAGGTCAGAACATTGTTCGATCTTCATGTGTTGGTTGTGGCGTTTGTTCTTCGGTATGTCCGCGAGGCGTGCTGAAACTTGAGAACGGTCCAAGCGAAAATCGGGTCGATGAAAACCCTATCATAATAGGACATGATAATCAACCTCGACTCAACAGATAATCTATGACTGTTTATACTTGCAAATGAATTCAAGCAATCAATACCCCCCATCTTCAATATTCGTTGTAATACCTGCTTTTAATGAAGAAGAATCTATTATTAAGGTAATCAATGAAATTCCTTTGATTGAAAAGAGCAACATCATTGTTGTCAGCAATAATTCTACTGACAAAACAGAGGAAGTCTCAAGGAAAGAAGGAGCCACTGTTTTATCAGAGCCAAGACAAGGTTATGGATGGGCTTGTTTAAAGGGTATTGACTACGCAAATCAAAACGGAGCTAAAATCATTGTATTTATGGATGGTGATTACTCAGACTATCCAGCTCAGATGACAGAAGTTCTCTCTCCTATTTTAGAGGAAAAGATGGATATGGTAATCGGCTCAAGAGCGTTAGGTAAAAGACAAAAAGGTTCTATGACCTTTCCTCAAGTCTTCGGAAATTGGTTATCTACAAATTTGTTGAAAATTTTTTATCGTGCTGATTTTACCGATCTTGGACCATTTCGAGCAATTAAAACTGAGGCATTAAAAAAACTCCGAATGTCAGACAAGACGTATGGTTGGACGATTGAAATGCAGATAAAAGCAGCCCAAAAAAGGCTAAAATTTTGCGAAGTTCCCGTTGACTATAAAACCCGAATTGGGACTTCAAAAGTAAGTGGAACGGTAAAAGGTGCGGTTTTGGCAGGAATAAAAATTATCTTTGCAGTGTTTAAGTACAAGTTTACTACTAAATGAGTTTGTTTTTTATAGCTGAAAGTATAGTCGGAGAGCCCACTTGGATGTTTAATTGGGGTGACGCTTATGGGTATGATCATTATTGGTCTCACCTTATAGCGAAACTTATCTTGTTCGTTTATGCTGCTTGCCTTGTTCTTATATTTCTGTACAGTTTATTACAATTGTCTTTGGCAATTGTTTATAAACAAAAGAAAAATGAACCTAAAGACACGTCCCCAAAATTTGATCATGATACGGCTCCAATAGTCACAGTACAACTGCCTATGTACAATGAGTACTATGTTGCTGAGCGAATCATTGAGCGCGTCGCTCAATTAGAATACCCCAAAGACAAACTCGAGATACAAGTCCTTGACGACTCTACAGATGAGACTGTTGATGTAATTGCTCGCAAAGTGGAAGAGGTTAGAGAGGAGTTTGGTGTTGATATAAAGCATATACATAGAACAAACAGGGTAGGATATAAAGCAGGTGCGTTAGATGACGCTCTAGAAGATGCTCGAGGAGAGTTCATTGCTATTTTTGATGTCGATTTCTTACCTGACACCGATTTCTTAATTAAAACAATACCGCACTTTCAAGATGAAAAAATTGGAGTGGTTCAAACACGTTGGGGTCATATAAACAAAAACTACTCGCTTTTAACAGAGCTTCAAGCTTTCGGACTAAACGGACATTTCGCGATAGAACAGGGCGGACGAAATGCTGCTGGTCACTACATAAACTTTAATGGAACTGGAGGTGTATGGCGGAAAACTACAATTGACGACGCTGGTGGTTGGCAACATGACACCCTAAC
>CBFHJL010000207.1:0-2029 GCA_965656195.1 Brumimicrobium sp.
AAGAAGTTTACGATAGAAATTCGTTCTCTTAATAGTAAAGGACAGGATGTTTATCTGAAATCCCCAACTGCATTTAAATCTAAAGAAATTCCACTTCGTAAAATGATTGGAAATGCGCTTGATCGTGGAAAGATCGAGTGTCTTCTTTCTATGGAAAGTACGGAGAGTCAAAGTAATGTTGTAATCAACAAGCCTTTGGTTAAGCAATACTATCAAGAATTATCTTCTGTCGCTCAAGAAGTGGGCGAATCATCTTCCGATCTTATGGCTACTATTATGCGTATGCCAGATGTATTGATCACAAAAGAAGATGAAGTGGATGAAAGTGAGTGGGACTTCGTTCAAGCATTGATGGAAGAAGCGCTTGATAACATCAATTCTTTTCGAACTAAAGAAGGAGAGTCATTGATCGAAGATTTCAATAATTCAATTGGTACAATCGAAGACCTTTTGAATGAAGTGCCTCAGTACGAAGAACTTCGTATTGATATCATCAAAGAGCGAATGAGAAAAGGCTTAGAGAAGCTTGAAAATTCAACAGATGAAAATCGATTTGAACAGGAGCTAATCTATTACATAGAAAAACTTGACATTGCAGAAGAGAAAACACGTCTGCAGCATCATTTGGACTATTTCAGAGATACAATGAAACAAGAAGGAGCCAATGGAAAGAAGCTCGGTTTTATTAGTCAGGAAATAGGTAGAGAGATCAATACTTTAGGAAGTAAGTCTTATCATGCCTCACTTCAGAAGATCGTTGTTCAGATGAAGGATCAGTTAGAGAAAATAAAAGAGCAAGTGTTAAACACGCTTTAGGAATGAATGAGAATAGTACAATTCAAGGTAAATGCATCATTTTTTCTGCGCCATCTGGTGCGGGAAAAACAACGATAGTGCATAGACTGCTAGACCGAATGGATGAACTTGCTTTTTCTATCTCTGCATGTTCAAGAGACCCGCGTCCAAATGAAACTCCAGACAAGGATTATTATTTTTTATCTGTAGAAGAGTTTCGAAGTAAGATAAATGAAGATGCATTTATTGAGTGGGAAGAAGTTTACAAAGATCATTTTTACGGAACGTTAAAAGCTGAGGTTGAACGTCTGTGGAGTCAAGGTAAAACAGTTGTTTTCGATGTTGATGTTTATGGAGGAATCAATTTAAAAAAGTATTTTGGGGAGAACGCTTTGAGCTTTTTCATCCAACCTCCATCGATTGAGATTTTAGAGGAGAGGTTGCGAAATCGAAAAACTGAAACTGAAGAAAAGATTCAAACACGTCTTAAAAAGGCTGGAGAAGAACTTGAACAGCGCGAACAATTTGATCAAGTAGTCGTTAATGGTAATCTAGACCTTACAGTAGACGAGGTTGAAAATTACATTAAAGAATATCTAGGGTAATGAATATTGGTTTATACTTCGGGACATTCAATCCGATTCATATTGGGCATTTGATCATATCAAATTATATGGCGGACTATACTGATCTAGATCAAGTTTGGTTGGTAGTTTCGCCACAAAACCCCTTGAAAAAGAAAAGTTCATTACTAGCAGATTACCATAGATTAGCAATCGTCAAAGTAGCCATAGACGATAACTTGAAGTTAAGAGCAAGTGACATTGAATTCGACATGCCACGTCCTTCTTACACTTCGGATACACTGGCTTACATAAAAGATAAACATCAAGATCATCAGTTTCACCTCATTATGGGAGAGGATAATTTGAGAACTTTTCACAAATGGAAAAATTTTGAGAATATCCTTGAAAATCATAAAATCTACGTTTACCCTCGAGTGCTCACTATGCAGGAAGAGAAAGAGGTAGAAGAAATTGGTTACTTACCGAAAAACGAGTTACAGAATCATGAGAATGTTGTGGTATGTGATGATGCACCTGTGATGAAAGTAAGTTCTAGCTTTATTCGACAAGCAATCAAAGATGGAAATGATGTTCGATATCTCCTTACTGACTCAGTTCATAAGTATGTCGAAGAGATGAATTTTTATCGTTAATATCCCATAGTTTCA
>CBFHJL010000208.1:0-2027 GCA_965656195.1 Brumimicrobium sp.
AACTCCGACTCCATTCCGAGGTAAAAGAAATGAAAGCTCCTATATACTGCTGATTGCCAAAAAACTTTCTTCCATCTACAGCATTGATGAAGAAGAAATTGGAAACATTACAAGTCAAAATGCGTTAGAGATATTCAAACTCAAGTAATTCAAATGCAATCAAAAGTTTTACTCATATATACAGGAGGAACCATAGGGATGATAGAGCATCCTGAAACAGGTGTTTTGACTGCCTTTGACTTTGAACATTTGAATAAACAGATTCCAGAATTATCAAAACTGGATATGGATTTAACCGCTGTATCTCTAGGCATGCCGATTGATTCCTCTGACATGAACCCAATGATTTGGCAGGACATTGCTCAGTTGATAGTTTCTAATTACGAGGACTATGATGGATTTGTCGTTTTACACGGGTCTGATACCATGGCCTTTTCTGCAAGTGCATTAAGCTTTATGATGCAAGGATTGAAGAAGCCCGTTATTTTCACAGGATCTCAACTACCTATTGGTACAATTCGAACAGATGGGAAAGAGAATCTTATTACTTCCATAGAGATTGCAGCGGCGAAGGATAATGAAGGAAATGCTATCGTCAGCGAAGTCGCTATTTACTTTGAGTATTCTCTTTACAGAGGCAATCGAACCACCAAAGTTTCAGCCAATGCATTTGAGGCATTTTTATCACCTAATTATCCAGAATTAGCTATAGCTGGTGTTGACATACGCTATGATACGAATGCATTACTTAAAACACGTAAACGCCAATTGCATTTCAATCCTAAAATGGATGATCGAGTAGCATTGATGAAAATATTTCCTGGATTCTCTATCAAAGTCTACGAACGATTATTCGATATTGAACAAACGAGAGCTGTAGTAATCGAATCATTTGGTTCAGGAAACGTTCCCAACAATACTGAGTTCCATGAATTAATAGAAAAGTATATCAAAGATGGAGGTATAGTGATCAATACGACACAATGTTACACGGGTAGTGTAGAGCAAGGGAAATATGCGAATAGCACTACATTTAATAAACTTGGAGTGATAAGTGGAAATGACGTTACTACAGAAGCTGCAATTACTAAAATAATGTATCTACTAGGAAATTGCTCTTCAACTGAAGAAGTTAAAGAATTGTTCGTTCAGTCTTTAGTAGGTGAGAAAAATCAAGCGTAGTTTTACTTTCAAAGGATCAATTCCATGCTTTTTTTTCGAAAAACTTGATTCATTGAAAGAACATTTGAAAAAAGTAGCCCATAATCTCGACTGTTACCCCAGATTAATCAACAGTTCCATCCTTTTAATAAACTAAATATTACGGAATTATTAAGAACGCCAATGCATTGCCACTTGGATAAATAATTTTTTGTACTTTAGCCCGTCGAAAAGGATCAAGTCTTTTGATTTGGAGAGGTGCAGGAGTGGCTGAACTGGCTCGCCTGGAAAGCGAGTGTTCCGATTGTATCGGAACCGAGGGTTCGAATCCCTCTCTCTCCGCCATTGGACTTGTAAATTTTTGATTAAATTTGAAATATTAATAATTTTATTGAAACGATTAATTTTTAATCTTTGGAACATGAAAAAAATAGTTAGTTCTTTAGTTGTAGCCGGAATGTTGACGTTCGGTTTTAGTAATTTCTCATTCGCGGATCAAGATCCAGCAATGGATGAGGATAGTACAGAAATAGCGGAAGGCATGGAAGGTGATTCCATGATTGAAACTGCTGATTCGGAAGAAAACGCTCCAGTAGCAAACGAAGAAGTTGAAACATCGACTGATGAAGGAAGCGCTGAAGAAGAGGTTATCGAAGAGTCAGGCTTCACTTCTACTTTGAAGAAAAAGTTCATTGAGGGTGATCCTTTCTGGATGGGTATAGTATTGATCGCATTGATCATTGGTATTGCTCTTTGTATTGAGCGTATTGTTTACCTTAACCTTTCTTCTATCAACACGAAGAAATTTGTTGCTGCAATTGAAGATGCTCTTGCAAGCGGCGGAGTTGAAGAGGCTAAAGAAATTT
>CBFHJL010000209.1:0-1921 GCA_965656195.1 Brumimicrobium sp.
TAAAATGTCATAAAAAGGAGTATTAGACTTCGATACTTACTTTTTCCTGTACTTCTTTAACTCACCGTATTGGTCTACAAAAGGCAGGTAACCCTGAACTTTTGGAGTACCATTCCGTCCACCACTTTGAATCGATTTAGTAGAGGATGTTGTTCTGAAGATTATGCACTTTTTTTTAAAGGTATAACTAACTTGTATTGTATTGTCTTGCACTTTAAAAACACTAATCATTCTGTCATTAAATAACGTCAAGGGCAGCGCTATTCCATTTTTTTCATCCATCACGAATTGGTTCTCCTTATCGTGAATTAATTCATAGTTTCTCTCTTGTCTTGTTGTATCCTTACCATAAATTATATCAAAGACATAGGATGAGTCAGACTTTGTGTCAATATGCAACTCCATATACACCTCGCTTACCTCGCCCTTATAGTTGGTTATTTCAAGCTGACCCTTATAGTCTCCAATCCATTCTTCAGGTAATTGAGCCATACTGCTAAAAACGAAAAGTAAACTACTCAAAACGCTATATACCTTCAATTTGATCATATCACATATTTAATACAAGCAAATATAAACATCTGAACTTGATTTCAATCACTATACTGATAAACAGGACACTGAATAAAGCCATCATTTATTAAGGTTCATGCTAGATATAGAAACAATACAAATGCGAATATCCCAGTCCAATTCAGTATATTTGCGAACGAAAAACTATATGCAATATGGCAGAAGAAGGAAAGTTTAGCACAAATAAAGCTCCAAAACCAGTAGGTCTTTACCCGCATGCACGGAGAGCAGGAAACCTTTTGTTTTTATCTGGTGTTGGACCAAGGACAGCTGGGTCAGACGAAACAGATTCTCATGTTCCTGGCTTGAAATTGGACAAAAATGGAAATTTTCTTGAGTTTGATTTTGCAGCTCAGTGTCGTTCTGTTTTTGACAATGTGCGAGCAATTCTTGAAGAATCAGGTTCAAGTTGGGGCAACCTCATCGATGTTCAGGTATTCTTGGTAAATATGAAACGTGACTTTCACACTTACAATGAAATTTACGCAGAATATTTTAAAGACAACCAGCCTTGTAGAACAACGATAGAAATATCGTCATTGCCTACTCCTATAGCAATAGAGTTAAAATGTATAGCAACAATTGAAGATTAAGATATGATCGGTTTTATTATTAGAGTTATTTTAGGAATTGCAGCCGTTGGATTCAACGTTTACCTTTTCTATGTCGGTTCTTGGGGATGGGGAATCACATTTATTTTGGTTACTGCTTTAATTATTCTGAGTTTCTTTCGAAATGAAAATGTTATCATGGCGCTGTATAACATGCGAATGGGTAAACAAGAAAAGGCTTGGAAAGCCCTTAATAGAATTAAAGCGCCAAACTTACTACCCAAAAAACAACATGCATATGTCCTTTATTTAAAAGGCATGCTAGGTCTTCAACAAGACTTGGGTTTTCCAAAGTGTGAGCAACTGATCAGAAAAGCACTGACAATGGGCCTAAGAACGGATCAAGATACAGCTGTAGCAAAAATGCAGCTCGCTGGGATTTGCATGCAAACAGGAAGAAAGAATGAGGCAAAGACATTGTTGAGTGAGTCGAAAAAACTTGATAAAAACAATATGCTCAAGGAACAACTCGACATGATGAAGAAGCAAATGGGAATGGTGGCTTCTAGAAATCAGATGCGTATGGCACAGATGCACAAAGGGCGTAAAAAAACCCCTAAAAGAAGATAAAATGGCAGAAGAGCTTCACCTCGACAAGTCAACTAAAGAGAAAAATTATTTTTCTTTAATTCCCCAAATAAAGGCACTCTGTGAAGGTGAATCCAACTCAATTGCAAATCAATCAAACATCATAGCTGCTCTGAAAGAAGCTTTCGATTTTTTTTGGATAGGTTTTT
>CBFHJL010000210.1:0-1894 GCA_965656195.1 Brumimicrobium sp.
ATAATGAATAGCGACCATGTTTCCGTTATTTTATTCTCGGTGATTATTGGCGCTATTGTTGCCATTATTTCCAAGAATGGTGGTATGCAAGGGGTTGTTAATCGTTTGGTGAAATTTGCTACAAATAGAAAATCAGGTATGTTAACTACCTACTTCTTAGGTTTGGCGATTTTCTTTGATGATTATGCAAATACCCTCGTGGTAGGTAATACCATGCGTTCAGTTACTGATCGACTTAGGATTTCACGCGAAAAGCTTGCTTACATTGTTGATTCTACTGCAGCTCCGATTGCAGCAGTTGCCTTCATTACTACATGGATAGGTGCTGAACTTGGATATATTTCTGATGGAGTTGATAAAATACAAGTGCAGCAGGGTGTTGAGATAGGACAAAGTGCATACTCGATATTTATAAGTTCGTTGTCATATTCATTCTATCCTATTTTCACCCTCTTTTTTATGTTCTTCCTCTTATATCGTCAAAGGGATTATGGTGCTATGTTCAAAGCAGAGCAAAAAGCAGTTAAAGATGGGGTTCACCAAGATACTGTATCAAATAAAGAGCTGGAAGAGTTTGATCCTGTAAAGGGTGCTAAGACGAAATCATACAATGCTATCATTCCGATATTGGTCGTGATTTTTGGAACGTTCACGGGCCTTGTGTATACAGGATTTGTTTCGGAAGAGGCTTCTATGGTAAGCAATGGCGTAGATGTTTCGGGAGGTACTTGGGCAGTGATTGGAGAGGATCAAGGTGGAGGTTTTGGCTTTTTTAGAAAGCTAGGAACTGTGATTGGTCAGGCGAATTCATATGTAGCTCTTCTTTGGGCGAGTATGTCTGGTTTGTTCGTAGCGATATTAATGACGGTCAGTCAGAGAATCATGTCTTTAAAGGATACAATGGATGCTGTTCTAGTTGGGATCAATACAATGATGCCAGCAATAGTAATATTGGTGTTGGCTTGGTCTTTAGCAGGTGTAACCGAAGGATTGTATACCGCGGAATATCTTAAAGAATTTTTTGGTGATGGATTTGACCAGGTTTGGGTTATCCCCGCATTAACTTTTGTCCTTTCAGCATTCATTGCTTTTTCTACGGGCTCCTCTTGGAGTACAATGGCTTTAATGTATCCACTGGTTATACCACTTTCTTATGCAGTAGCAACGGGAGATCCAAGTTTTGATGCCATGGAGATCATGTACAATACAATAGCTTCTGTTCTCGCGGGTGCAGTTCTCGGAGATCATTGTTCACCAATTTCTGACACAACTATATTAAGTAGTTTGGCTACATCCTGTGATCACATTAGTCACGTTAGAACTCAAATGCCTTATGCATTGACGGTGGGGCTTGTGGCATTAGCTGTTGGCATAATACCTGGTGCTATGGGAGTATCTTCATTTATTACTATTCCTATTGGTATTCTTCTTTTATACCTAATCGTTCACTTCTTCGGTAAACGAGTTGGATAGTATTCAATAGGATGTCAACATTGAACGTACAAACGTTAATTACTTTTTTACATTTTAAACATCTTCTGTTAGAATAAATACTATGTTTGTTTAGTAAACATTCTATAATATTATCATGGAAACCCTTACGCAGCGATATATAAATTATGATCGTTCAGACTTCAAAGACGAAGAATTAATAAAAATTTACAGAGCTATACTGAAACCTCGTTTGATAGAGGAGAAAATGCTGATCTTGCTGCGGCAAGGAAAGATTTCTAAATGGTTCTCAGGCTGGGGGCAAGAAGCGATAAGTGTTGGGACTACCTATGCTATGCAAGATACTGAAGTGATGCTTCCAATGCATAGGAATCTCGGTGTTTTTACGACTCGAAATGTGCCCTTAAATCGTCTTTTCTCTCAATTTCAAGGGAAAATGAAT
>CBFHJL010000211.1:0-1738 GCA_965656195.1 Brumimicrobium sp.
AATATTGCACGGGTATAATGGAGTTGAGAAAAGAAGAAGGTTTGAAAACCAACCGCTTTAAAAAAAAGATAAGAACAATTAAAGAGATAAATGATGCTTCTTGAGTCAGGACAAAGTATTGTTGAATTACTGGACCTTCAGTTATTCAATAAAGATGTATATACATTGTTGTATCGTTTGATAATCAACCTTTTATTTACAACTATAATTATTCGATTTATCTACTACCCTAAGACGAGGAGAAAAGATTATTTGTTCACGTATTTCTTGATTGGTCTGATTACGTTCTTTTTATGCTTTGCTCTTAAGAAATTAGATATTGATATCGGAATGGGACTAGGGTTGTTTGCTATTTTTGGTATAATTCGGTACCGTACTAACCCTATAGAAATCAAGGAGATGACCTACTTGTTTATCGTGATAGGGATTTCGGTTGTGAACGCTTTAGCGAAAAAACAGATTAGTATTACAGAAGTTATGATGCTTAATGGGGCGGTAATTGTGCTGACCTGGGCATTAGAATATGTCTGGCTATTAAAGCATGAGATAAGAAAGACGGTTGTTTATGAAAAAATCAATTTGATCAAACCAGAAAATTACAAGGAGATGAAAGAAGATTTGGAAGAAAGAACGGGTCTGAAAATAAACCGTTTTGAAGTGGGTAAAATTGATTTCTTGAATGATACAGCTTCAGTAAGGATTTTCTATTACGATGACGATCAGACTTTCTCTGATTATAGTGCCGAATAGAATTAAGCCGTTAATTGTCGATCTTTCACCGCGGTTTCAACACGAATACTACTCGCATCTTTCAGTCTTAGACTTATAGCGAAATCTTTCAAACGAATTGCAATTGGATCTCCGAAGGGAGAAATTGAACGGATTTCGAAGGACGTTCCCGGTGTCAACCCCATCTCAATAAGTCGTTGCTTGATTGGACTCTCCTCTATAGAGGTTATAATTCCCTTCTGGCCCCTCTTAAGTTTTGAAATACGCATATTCTTTACCATGGCTACAAAAATAGAATGTGAATTTAATTTTAGCAATACCCTGTTTATGGTATTTAAATTCATTCCAAATAAAAAGTGATAGAACCAACCCTATTCGTTTTTCATCCGTCTAATTATTAAACGTTAATACATGAAGCCAAATAGCATAAAATCACTCAATACTGCCGTATATGTAATGCGTCACTTCGTTGAGCTTAGTGCTAAACTTTTGCCGTATTACGAAAAAATCACTCGGAATGAACCGCATAGTCTTGAGCGTTTAGAAGAAAAGAAACGCATTGATGAAGTATACCAGTCTTACAATGTAAACCCGAAAACCAGTCATTTCTTACTCGGCTCAAATATTATAGGGTTGATAGATAAGGTATATGATGCTTTAAGAGAGCGAGACAGTAAAACGGAAGCTCAGGCTCAACGCTACTTAAATGAATTCACGAAAGAGTATGATCGTTTAAAAAAGAACTGGTACCATACATTGATGAACTAATCAGATATACTTTATTGTACTCCACTTACTTTATCTTAATAGCTTTTCACTACCTTTGAATTGATGGAAGTCAAATCTAAGAAAGTAAGAAAAGAATGGCCTGTGATGGAGTCGTTTTATACGATTCAAGGTGAAGGTCATTACACAGGAAGACCGGCCTATTTTATCCGCACTGGAGGTTGTGATGTTGGTTGTGTATGGTGCGATGTCAAAGAAAGTTGGGAGGCTTCAAATCATCCCG
>CBFHJL010000212.1:0-1650 GCA_965656195.1 Brumimicrobium sp.
TTGAATGAACTTCAGCGGCTTAGTAAGAAGAAACCGAGCACTATTTGTGAGCAGGGCTCTCTTGTTATTTTAGATGATGTTCTTTTTTTATTGGGTCCTGCGATTGGTAAGTTGAAGTTACATGAATACACTGTGTTCTCTATATCTATGGGGTCTCCTTTTGGTAAGTTGTTATCAGGCAAGAAAGAAGGTGAAATCGTTCGGTTTAAAGGGAAGGATGCAAAACTTAAAGAAGTGATGTAAGTACAAAGCCCCCTAAAAGGAGGCTTTGCTTTGCTAAAACTACTTATTGGAGCCTAGTCGCCAGGACGGCAACTATTGACCCGATCAAATATCATAAAATGTTTTGAATTGATGAAATATTAACAAGGAAAAATGAATTTTTACAATATGTGTGGAATTCATTTTTTTATGCTTTTTTCGAAGAAGATATTAATGATAAGTTTAGTTATAGATAACTCTACTCACTTTTGAAAATGGAGTCTCCTGTTACTAAATAATGAACGGGTACATCAAATTTACTTACTTCGGAAAGAGATTGTATAGGTTTGAAATAGTTGATTCCGATTATCGAAACTTCATCCCGCAGTTTAGCAAGAAATCGATCGTAAAATCCTTTACCATACCCTAATCTATTTCCCTTTAAATCAGAAATAAGTAACGGAACGATAACGACTGTTATATCTTTTTCAGAGAAAGCATGACCGTTGGTAGGTTCAGGTATACCCCAATCATTCTCTTTTATGATCGTTCTGCTATTTAATTCAATGTGTCGCATAGAATGATTTTGAAAATCAGCAATCGGCGCACAAAATGTGTTAGATAGAGAAAATCTCTCTAGAATGAAACGAGTATCGATTTCATGCAGTCTCGAAATAGGCAAAAAAATACTGATGAGTTCTCCCTCAAAAGAAAACGAATTTTCCAGATGGTTAGCAATTGATTTAGATATATCTGTTCGATGGCTCTCACCAAGTTGAGAACGTTTTTCTTTGTAAAAAGATCGTAATTCAGTTTTATTCATGCGGCTTACATTCCGGGAATAATCCCTCTGGCTGAATTGGCCATTTCATGTTGATTAACCTTGTCTGCTTCTTCTATGGCTCTATTCAAAGCTACAGAAAGTAAGTCCTCAAGGTCGTCCTTGTCAATTTGGTCAAGTTCAGCATTGATAGTTAATTTTGTCAGCTTTCTGTTGCCATTCATCTCAACATTGATCAGGTTACCACCAGATTCGCCATAAACCGTAAGTGATTCAAGCTTTTTCTTTGTTTCTTCTGCGCTAGCTTGCATTTTTTGCAATTGCTCCATCATGTTTTTCCCGAACATATCTTGATTTTTTTACGAATTTAACCATTCAAGGGAATAGATCTAAAGCATAAACTCAATTTATTTGTAAATTCACAAACCATACTGCCATTATTGGCGTATATGATAATGAGTTATGACGAAAACAAATTTCTTTTTGGTGTTTCTATTGAGTGGAATGATTTCTTTTGGATTTATACTTAGAAGTCATGAGAGTATTTCTAAAATCACGCGATTAGATGAGGTAGAAAGACTTTCTGTTACTGAGGTAGAGCATGCATTAGGAGCATCACTTCCGAATCATTACATGAAAACATATGATGAAGAATTAGCTCAAATAGG
>CBFHJL010000213.1:0-1633 GCA_965656195.1 Brumimicrobium sp.
AGGATTTGAAGAGATAGAAAAAACCACAGGTGAGGGGATGTTTTAGCCTATTTTTGTGCGCTTTGAGTCGTTGCTCCAGTTTTGAGCAAAGTTTAAAAAAGAACTCACAAGCGGATGAGGCATCTCTCTAGTACTACAAATTTGTGGCACACTCATAGATGCCACACAAAAAGGTCTTGATTTCAAACTGATGACTTCTGGCTCTTCAAATTGATTAACTCCTTCAATATCTATCAATTCTCTTTTTAAATATTGCATTAGTTGAGGATATATTGAATAACGAGAAGATGTTAACTCTACTCTTGGTAAATCGTTGTAAAGCTTTTTAAGTTCATTAGACACAGGAGTAACTTCAATTTTCTCAAAAGAAGATTCTGGGGCAAGATTATCAGAGATCAATTTCTCCTGATTTGGATTCAAATTAAATGATCTAACCAGAACATCCAAAAGCACCTTAAAACCCTCACCGGTTATAAACAGTGGAACATGCGTATTCAATGCCATATTAACAACCCCATTTAGAAAAAAGAGATTTTCAAAAGGACCAGGAGCAATCCATACACCATCAAAATTACTGAATTGAGACTCTTTATAATTTGCAGCTTCATGAACTCTGATCCAATAGTAATTAACTTCAATATCTAATAAGCTTGTCGAGTGATCAATAGAAAGATTCGTTGCATGATGAGCATTGAAAGTGAAATTAAAATCACCAATGATCGCAATTTTGAGTGAATCAGTCATTTTTCATGTATAGTGAAACTAAATATAAAAAAAAATGGCCAAACCCTGAGGGGATGACCAACTTATCGTAATAAAATCAATAATTATCTTTCAAAATATCCTTCAAAGGTTGCGTTTTCAAAGACGATAGTATCCGTTGGATTAACGATATCATCAAATAATGAAACGTTGAACTGAGCTGTAAATTTCATATAATCTCCTTCTTCATCACTTTCTTGAACCAAAGAAGTAAATTGAAAATCCTGCGGTTCACCCGTACCCTCCATACTTGTCCAAACGTTACCTTGTCCATCCCTAAATATAATTTCAACACCTGACTCAGCAGCTTCGCTAAACATAGGAGTTGTATTAGAATTAAAGAAAGATGTAAATTGTTCTAATGAAGGATCTATATCATTGTCCGCATTAAAATTCAATTTTCCTAAACCTATCTGGATAAAGTCCAATTGCGAAGAGGAACGAATTGCAGAATAATATGTAACGGTAGATGGCTGTGGCGTAGGTAATATCTCTTTCGCTTGTGTTGCATCACAATAGTAACCATTAACATCCTGAATGAGTTCATATTGAGCTCCCTCCAATTGACCAGAAAAAGCCGCATTCAATTCTACTTCTGGTTTTGGTGCTGGAATAACCTCATGCTCTACACATGATGACAATGCACCTATACTTAAAAGAGTAACAAGGGTGTTAAAAAACTTCATAATTTTCGTAGTTTATCTATCAAATATACGTAATTCCAATGCAAAAGGTTGGGTTTTAATACAAGAAATTTAAACTCTCAAATCATTTCAGGGGTTTTGAACCCATTAGAATCGGCTATCTTCTGCAGAAGATTTCTTTGATATGGGAGAAGCTCTGCATTTTGAAATACAAAGTCCTGAATTTT
>CBFHJL010000214.1:0-1611 GCA_965656195.1 Brumimicrobium sp.
TGCTAAAGACGTTAGGTTGAGTGATCGTATTCATGGACTGTCTCACTTATTTAATTCTTCTGTATTCGTTTTCATTTTAATTTTAAGCTTGTTGAGTTTACCAGTACTTCACATAAAGGATAGTTTCTCAGACTTGAATTACTTCATCCAGTATGGCAGTATTTTCATACTGTCGACGATCTTTCTTATGTATTACTATTGGAATTCATATAGAGATAAAACAGAAAGCACACCTAAATCTTTAGGTAGTTTCTTCATTCGATTCTTTCAGTTTTTAATCGTCTCTATGGGACTTTCTTTGAATAACGCAGTTGCTGTAATTGAAGGGTATATGGGGATAAAAAGTTCTTTTGTACGAACACCAAAATTCAATGTTTCAGCGAAGTCAAATAAAATAGAAAACAAGTACGATAAGAAATCGATCTCACTAGTTACAATTGGCGAAGGTATCTTATTCCTTGTTTTCGGATTTACAGCAATCAATAGATTGATTTATGGAGATATCGGAATGGTACCTTTCCACCTAATGCTAGCCGCTGGTTACGGTATGGTATTCTTCTATAGTTTATTTGAAGTTCGCCCTTCTCTATTTGGTTTTGCCCCAAAATTCAGTGCGAGTAACGCATAATCATGAAATCGCTTAGAGCACATGTGCTTTGGCTTTTGCTTACAATAGGTATCGCGTTATTGGTTTATCTCTCTAGCCAAGACAATTTCCCTTTAACAATGGGAATGTTCTCTTTGAGTTTCTTCACCTATATCATACTATATCTTCACAGGAAAGATCTCTCTATTAGGCATTGGGAGAACCTCGCCCTCATTTCTTTTCTGGTTCCTATTTTTTCAATCCCCACTCTCTCACCAGATTTTTATCGCTTTCTATGGGATGGAGAATTAACCTCTTTGGGTATTCACCCTTATGCTTTTACACCGAACGAAATAGTGGAGCAAGGACTTATCGAAGGTAATTCATACATGAAAGAATTATATGGCAATATAACCGACTTATCTAAAAAGCACTATTCGCCCTATCCGACTATCAATCAAATCTATTTTATAATTCCAGCATGGCTAACAAACTCAATACTGCCCGCACTTATTCTCATGCGTCTAATGATACTTGGAACCCTTGTAGTAGGGTATAGATTTTTAAAGAGAATTCTTCAATTAACAGGTATCCCCAGTATTAATTCAATTCTACTACTGTTCAATCCATTCTTTATCATCGAGGTAATGGACAACCTTCACTTTGAGGGAGTCATGATGGCCTGGTTAATCGTTGGCGTCTATTATCTCATTGTCAAACAATGGGGCATAGGGAGCTTCTTCTGGGGTGTTGCCGTGGCGGTAAAGCTCACCCCTCTTATTCTTTTACCCGTATTATTGCGCTACTTCAAATTAAGAACATCTATTTTACTGTATACTTTAATCATTTTCTTCTCATCAACTTTAACATTGGTTATGCTATGGCCAGAGTATGCGAGCAACGTTTTCAGAAGTATTCGATTATATTTCAATAACTTCGAATTTAATGCATCCGTTTTAGAGATCGTAAAATGGTGTGTCGATCCATTTACAGAATTTAGCCCCACTCCTATTGCTGGACCAATT
>CBFHJL010000215.1:0-1524 GCA_965656195.1 Brumimicrobium sp.
CACCACCTAGCGTATAGGATGCTCGTATACAAACTGGCAAACCAAATTCTTGCGCCACTGACTTTCCTTCAAGAAATGACTTTGCAGTTTTCTGCGGAGCCATTGGAACATCAATCTCCTCCATTAAATTTCTAAACGCCTCTCTATTCTCGGTAATCTCGATAGCATCAATATCAACACCGATAATGTCAATATTATTATCCTCCCAAATACCCATCTCATCGCATTTGATAGCGAGGTTTAAAGCTGTTTGCCCCCCCATCGTAGGAAGCACAGCATCAATGTCATGCTTAGCTATGATTTCTAAAATACTCTCAGGCTCCAAAGGCTTTAAGTAAATATTATCCGCAACTACCTCATCAGTCATGATTGTTGCAGGATTTGAATTGATTAAAGTTACCTCTATACCTTCTTCTCTCAAAGAACGTGAAGCTTGTGATCCAGAATAGTCAAATTCACAGGCTTGACCAATTACAATAGGACCACTTCCAATAATTAAAATCGAGTTTATTTTTTCGTTTCTAGGCATTCCAATTTCTCTTTATACAGGATTAATAAAGCACGTTACAAATTGGACGCAAATTTAATTCATTTTTACTACTTTTATAGGCGCGCATAGTATTTAAATACCTTTTTTGCATCCAGAAAGAAGTACAAAAAGTATTATTATCGACTGTACATAAAACTACAAGTAAGAATGACAAGTTCAAAAGATCAAATCAAACGATCAATTTCATACCTAGACATGGAGCTGTCATATCACGTTTTTGGCGAAGGAAAAACTGCTATACTCTGCTTTCATGGGCACGGAAGAAGCTCTTTAGATTTTGAGTTCCTTGCCAATCAAGATCGAAAAGTGATTTCAGTAGACTTGTTTTTACATGGCAATTCAACTTTTGACAACTCGAGAATATATAACAATTTAATCACTGCTGAGGATGTTGAAAAATTGTTAGAAAAATTATTCGAAAAAGAAAAGGTTCATGAATTTCATTGGGTTGCATATAGTCAAGGAGGAAGATTTACGCTTAGTGTTTATCCAAGATTTAAAAACAGGGTGCTCAGCCTAAACCTATTAGCTCCGGACGGTCTAAATGATACAAATTTTTACAGTTGGTCTCAAAGAAGATGGTGGGCTCGTAGACTTTTCAAAAGATGGGTTAGAAGACCTCACGAGCTAATGTCTATAACAAGAGCTCTAGCCAAAGCAAAAATTATACGTCCGAAAATTGTAGATTTCTTAGGTTATTACACTGAAGACAAGGATCGATTATCTTTAGCGCATAAGTCATGGAGAAGCTTTAGAAAGCTAAGGCCTTCGAATAAAGACGTTAAGTCAGCCTTAGACGCTACTGGAATTGAATTCAGATTAATTATGGGGAAATACGACCAAATAATAACTGTCAAAAGTGCAAACGGTTTTTTAGAGGCGCTTGATAGAAACCAATCATTAATTGTACTACCATATGGACATGACCTTTTCAAGCCTGAGGTCAAGGAAGACTTGAAAAATGTTCTCAATTT
>CBFHJL010000216.1:0-1498 GCA_965656195.1 Brumimicrobium sp.
TTGATTACCACATCTTGCGTTTGTGTTGAGGTATTCCCATTTCCATCATCGTACGTCCATGTAATCGTCGTTGATGCCGTTACAGGAAGAGTAGTAGTTGTTGTACCCGTTACACTTCCTATACAGTTATCTGTTGCCGTTGGTGCAGTTAAACTAGTAATTTCGCATTGGGCAGTTAATGTGGTCAAAGAACCAGCATCAGCAACAGGAGCAGTATTATCATTGATTACCACATCTTGTGTTTGTGTTGAAGTATTCCCATTACCATCATCGTATGTCCATGTAATCGTCGTTGATGCGGTTATAGGAAGAGTATTAGTCGTTGTACCCGTAACACTTCCAATACAGTTATCTGTTGCCGTTGGTGGAGTTAAACTAGTAATTTCACACTGAGCAGTTAATGTGGTCAAAGAACCTGCATCCGCAACAGGAGCAGTATTATCATTGATTACGACATCTTGCGTTTGTGTTGAGGTATTCCCATTTCCATCATCGTACGTCCATGTAATGGTTGTTGATGCTGTTATTGGAAGTGTAGTGCTAGTTGTCCCCGTAACACTGCCAGCACAGTTGTCCGTTGCTGTTGGCGCAGTTAAACTAGTGATCTCACATTGAGCAGTTAATGTGGTCAAAGAACCTGCATCAGCAATAGGAGCAGAAACATCATTGATTACCACATCTTGCGTTTGTGTTGAGGTATTCCCATTTCCATCATCGTACGTCCATGTAATCGTCGTTGATGCTGTTATTGGAAGAGTAGTACTAGTTGTACCTAAAACACTTCCTACGCAGTTGTCTGTTGCAGTTGGTGCTGTCAAACTAGTGATTTCACATTGAGCAGTTAAAGTGGTCAATGAACCTGCATCTGCAATAGGAGCGACGATGTCGTTTACAGTAACACTAAAAGTAGAGCTGTTTGAACATGTTCCTGAAGTCGTATAAGTCACAATGTAATTTCCAGGCGTAGATGCTGAGATATCTATAGTTCCTGTAGATGAATTAATAGTAAGCCCAGCAGTACTTGAAAAAGAACCTCCCGATAAACCTGTAATCGTTGGAGTTGGATCAGCGGCATTCAAGCAATAATTTGATGAGCTGTATGAGAAAGAAGCATCATCCAAAGCGTTAATTGTAACAGCATCATTGGCACTTGAAGCACAACCACTTCCATTAGTAAATGTGTACGTAATGGTGAGCGTTCCAACACCTGCTGCAGCTGGATCGAATGAGTACGTTGATCCATTGCCGTCATCTGTGACACCAGTTCCTGAGTACACACCCCCTGTTGGAGTTCCACCACCAAGACCTGACTGGACACCAGCATCAATACATAGATCTGCTAGTGCAGTATATGTTACTGTTGGAGAAGAGTTAATCGTCACTACCTGGTTACTTGAATTTGGACAAGTTCCTGAGGTTGTATAAGTAACAGTGTACGTGCCTGGAGTTGAAATAGAAACATCAATAGCTCCTGTACTTCCATTTAAAGTTAATCCAC
>CBFHJL010000217.1:0-1461 GCA_965656195.1 Brumimicrobium sp.
TTTGATATTCAAGTTGATTTTATTCAGTGGTTTGTTTTTGCTTTTCCGTTTATGCTAACAATGCTTTTGATTACTTTTTTCACTTTGCGTTACTTTTTTGTCAAGAAAGCTTCTTTCGAAATGGGAGTAATAGAGAAAAGAAAGTTGGATTTAAATCAAAGGAGAATTCTTTATCTTTTTACTACTGTAGTTATTTTCTGGATGCTGAGGTCTTTTATAAATCAAACTCTTCCATTCGAAATTAATGATACGAGCATAGCACTAACAGGGGCGTTGCTTTTGTTTATCATTCCAAGCAAAGATCGAACTCCCTTACTCGAGTGGGACGATTTAAAAAGATTGCCTTGGGGGATTCTTTTTCTATTCGGAGGAGGAATGGCCCTGGCAGCGATTCTTGCAGATGCTAATATAGTTTCTTATTTAATAGATCAACTCATCCCATTAATAGAGTTGCCAGTCATCATTTTGATTCTAATCATTGTTGCGATCGCTTTATTTTCAACAGAATTAATGTCAAACTTGGCTCTCGTCAGTCTTCTAATTCCACTGATAGGTGAGTTCGCAATTGAAATAGACATACCTTTATTCGGTGTTTCTGCTGCAGTGGCATTAAGTGCAAGTTGTGCTTTTATGTTACCTGTAGCTACTCCTCCAAATGCAATTGTCTACTCATCCAACCTGATCTCAGTAAAGAATATGGTAAGGTATGGTTTGCTGTTAAATCTAATATCTGTATTCGTCATAACAGGCTTAGTATACCTGGTCTTTTTCTAGGTTCGTCAACTGTTACCTCCAAAAGCTTTATTTATGCAGACATTAACAGATGATAATGTTATTTTTGTTAAACCAAATTACAAAGAGAATTGCCCTTGAAATTATTACAGATCATATTCTTTTTAACGCTTTTTAGTTTAGCTGGGTGCCATGTGAATAAGGGGTATGAAGCGCTTGAAGTATACAATTACTTTGAGGCTAAAAAGCAATTCGAAAAAGGTTTAGAAAGAAACACCTCTCCATCTGCCTATGGTTTGAGTCAAATTTATTTCAGAAATGACAATCCTTTTCATGAGGTTGATTCAGCATACCATTACGGATTATTGGCCGTGGAGAGTTATAATGAAGCTGATGAAAAGAAACAACTTAAATGGTCGGAAAAGGCTGACTACAATTTACAGAAAGCTCTAGACCTTAGGTCTGAAATAAGTTACTTTTTCTTTAAGGCTGCTATTGATTCGAATACGGTAATGGCAATGAAGCATTTTGTTGCAAAACACCCTTGGTCTTCTTTAAGAGATTCAGCAATTTATGTTAGAGATGAACTTGCTTTTGAGAATACTCAAAGTGAAGGTAAGAGTATCTCTTTTCAAATATACTTGAAGCGTTACCCGGAAAGTCATCGATATGAAGAAGCTACGGAAGCGATGTATAAGGCTCAATACCTTGAAACCATAACTGCAGGTT
>CBFHJL010000218.1:0-1461 GCA_965656195.1 Brumimicrobium sp.
TCTCCTTTGGTATGATTCTACTTCTATTTATTTCGGGATTGTTATACTTCAATAAAGTCGAAGGGGAGATGGCGGATTACGTATAAAAAAGTCCGATCCTAAAAAAACCGCTTTAAAAGTCCACTCATAACCATTCACAAGTCAGAAAGGTGTATTCAGAAGTTAGTCATCATTGTTGTTTTTCCTCTTGAGTAGTTTTACACATGAATCATTAATTTAAATATATCATGAAAAAGCTAGTAAATTTTAAGGCCAAAGCCATACGTTCAACTGAAAAAATCAAAGGAGGAAATAATAGATATGAAGGAACTCTTAATTCAGTTGCAGAAAGAGAAGTTGTTGAGGGGTATTCGTTTTAACCTTATGAAGAGCTGAATTGTTAAAAGATACAATTCAGCTCTTTTCTAATAGCAATATATGTAAAACTAACTCCCTCCAATAAAAAAAACCGACCCTCCCGAGCCGGCTCTTAAACTCAACAAATAAAATCTTACTTCTTTACGAATTTCTTTACTGTTCTTTGACCACTTTTCGCAGTGATATGAATTAGATAAACACCATTTTCCATTGCGCTTACATCGATAGTCAACAAAGAAGATTCCGGTTGGTGTGTTTGAACCAAACGTCCGTTCATACCATAAATCTCAACCTTTTCGGCTATTCCATTATCGAAGTTCAAATTGATCTCAGTAGACGCTGGATTTGGATAGATCGATGCTACTAACTCCTCTACTTGCACAGAAGCAGGGTTGTTATTTACTAAATCAAACCTTTGGTTTTCTAAAACACCACGCATTAAGTCAACCTGACCTTGCGTGAAACTGTTCTGACATGCTTCGGCAGAGTAATCCATGTAGTTCTCAATCATATCTGGAAGGTCTACGTTTTGGATATTGTCTGTACATGTGTTTTTAGTATCATCACAATCAAACTGAGACTGATCATCAGCATTAGGAGTGTCATCAATTCCATCTTGTTCTGTACATGCACCATCGCCCCATATGTGACGTAATCCTAAATAATGACCTACTTCATGCGTACACGTTCTTCCTCTAACATCCAATGGACCTTGTCCCATATCCAAAGGATTAGGGTTGTTAGATCCAAAGGCTTGGTATTGAACTACTACTCCATCACTGAGGTTTGGTATACTTCCCGGAGGCCAATTTGGCAATCCTGAAGGAGGTGTTGCAAAACCGAGTAAAACCGGAGTATTAAAGATTTCCATGTTACATACCCAAATATTCAGGTAACGACTTTGATCCCATGGATCATGACCTCCCTCAGCTGTTTGCTTTACTTGTTCAAGTGTACTGAAATCTCCCTGAATTAAACCAAAATCGCCAAAGGTTTGCATTGTTGTCTCTGTCCTGGTTATCCCTGTAGAAGGATCGCCTTGTGGATCAATCTGAGCTAATTGAAACTGAATGTTTGGACTTCCCTTAACAATATCAAAGTCTG
>CBFHJL010000219.1:0-1306 GCA_965656195.1 Brumimicrobium sp.
CAAAGGTTTGCATTGTTGTCTCTGTCCTGGTTATCCCTGTAGAAGGATCGCCTTGCGGATCAATCTGAGCTAATTGAAACTGAATGTTTGGACTTCCCTTAACAATATCAAAGTCTGAACGCATGTTTGCCGTATCTGCATTTAAACGCTGGTAGTCTTCGTTTAACGTTTCAATTTGACGTAAAACAACGCTATCCGGTAAGTTTTGCTCAGGTGTATTATACACAACATGAACAACTACTGGTATTATGTATAATTGTGATTTGTTTGCTTTGGAATGTTGATGCTGTTTTGCCAATTCAAATTGAGCGTCAACATGATCTGCAAAACCCGGTGTCAGGCTTTCTTGATACTCTATTGCTTTGTGAGACATACACCGCTCTATATTGGACATGTCCTGGCCAAAAACGAATGATGACAATAGGATGGGTATTAGTAATAGCTTCTTCATGGTTTATGTTTTCCACAAACCTACGAGAAACGAAATATAGAAGACAAGAAAACTTGACTAGCAGTAAGATAAATTTACGAACGGGGATTAAGACTCTTGCTCTGGTTCCGAACCCTTCTTCTTTGCTGGGAAATATACTTTTTGACGGAATAAAACCATGATTACACCCACAGATATAGCCGCGTCAGCAATATTCCAAATTGCAGGAAAGACTTGAGAGCCTCCTAGCCAAGGGATCCAGCTTGGCCACGTAGCATCAAACTGGAACATATCTACTACATTTCCGAATAAAAAGCCACGATGTCTGACTTCAACTTCTTCCGTGTAACCGTAATAAGTGCAGTCCATCATATTTCCTGATCCCTCCAGCTGATTAAAGGGTACACAGGGATCAAACATATCAGAGAACATGAAATCATAAAACATTGAGTCAATCAAATTACCCGCTGCTCCGGCAAGAATAAGGCCTGTTACAACGAGAAATTCTATTGAAACTCTCTGACGGATTTGCTTAATTATATAATAGGTAATCGCTGAAATAGCAACGATTCGGAATATAGAAAGCAGAAGTTTACCCCACATTCCTCCTCCTAAAGTAGCTCCAAAAGCCATCCCTTGATTTTCAACAAAATTAAGTTTAAACCAGTCTCCTATAAGAGGAACACTCGGATCGCTATAGTCAAAACTTGTTTTAATCCAAATCTTGACTGCTTGGTCCAGAATAAGTACCAGCAGTACAACACCAAAGGTGATGAGATAGCGTTTTTTCAAAAGATTTCTAAATTATGAGCTTTGTTGATTTTTTGCTTCAATACTCAATGTTGCATGAGGAACAAGCTTCAATCGCTCTTTTTT
>CBFHJL010000220.1:0-1130 GCA_965656195.1 Brumimicrobium sp.
AAGAAAATGGTCATTGATTTCCCTGAGTCCTCTTTTAGCACTCCAACGCAGTGTCTGGCACTGGGTATTCAAAATGATAAAATTGAAGAAACATTAAATAGCTTTCGAAGTTTAGCTGAAATAATAGGCGATGAACAATTGCCACTTCAATTGAACGCAAAAATATGTCATCTTGATGATAATCCAAATATTGCGCTGTTGATCCAACGATTGACAAATACTTTTATTCAGAATAATAGAGCTAAAGATGTCTTAATAGATGTTATGCTTAAGGAGCTTATTATTCGATTGCTTCAAACGAATGCTAAAATCTCCCTAGTTACAGAAAGTTCTTCTTTATTTAATAATAATAGACTGGCTTTCATTGTAAAATACATGAGAGAAAATTTTACAGAAAACATCACTGTTGATAGTTTGGCTAAAAAAGCCTGTATGAGTACATCTAATTTTTACAAGAAGTTCAAAAATACTTTTGGAGAAACACCAGTTGAACATTTGAACGCACTTCGCATTAAGTTTGCAAAAAAAATGATAAGAAACTCAAACAAGCAAATAGTTGAAATAGCTGAACTTTCTGGATTTAACAGTTCGAGTTATTTTAATCGGATTTTTAAGAAAACGGTTGGTTTAACTCCAAATCAGTATCGAATAAGTCTACCTTCATCAAGGTTTGATATTGCTTAAGAGGCCAACAACTTCTTTTCTTGGTATTCATCAAGTATTTTCTATCACATAAAATTAAAGATCAGCGATATACTATGAAATTTCATGCTTCTGATGGTTGGTGTTAAAAGGATACCGGTTAAACCATAGGAGTACCTCAATTCAGGCGCAAAATTGAAATTGTCGAATGCTTTTTCTAATCCAATACCTGCATCAATTGCGAAGACACTGTGGTTGTAAAGATAAAGGGACTTTTCCGAAAGCGGAATTTTTAGATTGGGTCCAAAGTAGAGGTAGGGGCTTAGTTTCTCATTCTTCTTTTTGAATACAAAATGAGTCATAAATTCGAGACTAATGGGCAATACGCTATACTTATACTGCGCACCATCATTAAAGGTTAAGTTGAGTTCGTTGTTGTTGAAAGACAACTCCGTTTTAGGAGAGATTGAAAGAAATTTGAATACTCT